>JBBRFN010000006.1:0-45847 GCA_038224265.1 Lysobacterales bacterium | reverse complement strand
GGACGACCCGACCGACGCGAAGAAAGATCATCGGTTCACCGAGCAGGCGGCGCAAGACTTCTACCTCGCGCGTCGCCATCGCCTGCACCTGTGGCGCGCCATCTTTCAGACCTGGCCACGCGCGATCAGTCGGACAGAACTGGAGGCGGTTCTCGAAGTGCTGATGCGCAACGACGAATACGGCTCCGGCGAGGCGACGAGCGAGATCGCCCGCGTGCTCGGCGTGCCCGAGGAGACCCCCGAAGATGAGGATTCAGCAGCGTTCGAGGATCGCGTACTAGCTGCAATCACCGATCGCCCGATCGAGGAGTGGGGCCGCTTCATCGCCGCCTTTGCGCTCGCGGATAGCGTATTCGAGAACCGACACGATTTCACCGACCTCGATACCGTCGCGGCCGAGCTGCAGATCGACTTCGCCGCGACCGAGCAGGCAGCCAGGCTGGAGATCGAGCAGGAACAAGCAGCCAAAGCGGCAGAGGTGAAGGCGGCCAGGCCGGCCAGGTCGAAGAAGGCGAAGCCCGCGGCCAGCGTCAGCGACGACACCAGCGGCACGGCCTGATGTTCCCGTCACCCCTTGGCCGCGCAGCGGCCAACACGATCGTCCTGTCCACACCGATCGGCCGCCACGCGGCCGACACGACTGGGTTTCGGGGTTTCCTTCCCTGGGGAAAAGGGGCGCGGGGAACAAAACCGGATCAACGACCAATCGGGGGTTTGAATGACTGACTTCAACGCACTGCTACCGACCCTCAGCTCGCCTACCTTCGCCGCCGATTGCCTAGCGCTCGCCGCCGCCATCGACCGCGAGACGGCCGGATTCTCGCTCGACGTCGAGACGGCAGCAGCGCTCATTCCGGTACTGCGCAAGTGTGCGGGGATGGCAGAGGAGATTGAGCGGCTGAGAGAATCTGAAGTGCACGCGTGGGCTGCTGCAAAACGATCATCCGAGACGTGCCTAGAACTGCGCGCATCCCTGAGACATGCGTTAGATCAGAACGTAGGCCTAATGGCCGAGCGTGATGCGCTGCGAGATTCGGCATCGGAGATCAAGCGCCAAGAGGCGGAGATTGAGCGGCTGCGGTCTGGGATAGAGAACATTCGTTTGTTCGCGGCTCGTCAGCGTGATGCCGAGTGGGCAAAAACTGTGCTTCGCTTCTGCAAAGATGCGGGCGCAACGGGATCGCCACTACGGACCGCACAGACCACCAGCGGAGAGGGTGATGGCTGAGTTCGATTTCAGAGAGTGCCCCCGTTGTGGCGGCTACGGAATCCGAGACAACGGCCGCAACTGCGTCACATGCGGAGGGTCTGGAACCCACGGATTACGCTCTAAGGATGGCGTAATCGGCAGCGGAGAATTGATCTTTGACCGCTCGACCGGGAGGCAAATATCTCATGCTGAGTTTGTACGCATGACTACCACCAGCGGAGAGGGGAAGACGTGAGCTACACGACGCCAACTAGGTGGCACAACGCAACGAAGAAACAGCACCGCTGCGAATGGTGCGGTGAGCGCATTGTGATCGGCGAGCGGTACGCTACTTGGCGCTCGTTTTACGATGCCCCTATGACGACGCGCGTGCATGAGGAATGCCACGAAGATATGTTGGACGCGCTAGAGCCCGGCGAAACTTTCATGCCGTGGAGCGCTGAACGGCCGCCGAAGCCCGCACAGACCACCAGCGGAGAGGGGTTGGTGCCGGGACCAGACGCGGCGCGGGCCGATGAACGTCCCTATTACGTGCATCGGAATTCAGGCGGTGCCGTGTTCGTGAAAGAAGGCGAGTTTTTCGAACAACAAGGCGGCCTTACGGAAGAGTGGGGCAAGCATTGGACCGTCGTTCAGGCATGCTCGATCGAGCATGCGCGCGCCATCGGCGAACTCACATTGCCCGACAAAGCCGCCGCACAGACCCCCGGCGGAGAGGGCCATGCTCGCTCTTAGCATCCGCCAGCCATGGGCATGGCTCATTCTGAACGCTGGCAAGGACATCGAAAACCGCAACTGGCACACGAATACCCGCGACCGAATCCTTGTGCACGCCGCGAAGGGCATGACCCGCGACGAGTACGACGACGCGCGCTATTCGGTGCTCTGCCCTGAGTCCGGCATCCAGCACCTAGAGTTCCCGGAGATCGACAGTTTGTGGCGTGGTGGCATCATCGGCTCAGTCGAAATAGTTGACTGCGTCAATCGCTCGAACTCTCCATGGTTCTATGGCCGATGGGGATTCGTCCTGCGCAACCCCCAGCCGCTGCCGTTCCGCCCCTACCGCGGGCAGCTCGGGTTCTTCGACGTCGCAGCCGCCGCATGATCCGCCACGTCCTCATAGTTCGCTTCTGCGAACTTACCGGCTACACCGACAAGGCCGTGCGCCGGAAGCTGCAGGAAGGGGTCTGGCTGCAGGGCCGTGAATGGGTTAAGGCTCCAGACGGGCATATCATGATCGACCTGGAGGGATACGAGCGATGGGCCGCGGGCGAAAGGGAACTGGCGTCGAAGCCAGAGAAGCAAGCATCAGAGTCCGGTTCACCTGGAGAACCCAGCGCTGCGCGGAAACGCTCCCGCTCAGACCAACCGGCCCTAACCTGAAGTACGCCGAGCGCCTGGTCGCGGACATCAATCGCCGCATCGCGGCGGGCAACTTCGACTATGCCGAGTTCTTCCCTGATTCGCCGCGGGCAGCACGCAAGCAGGAGGAGCAGCGCACCTTCGGCACCGTGGCCGACCTGTGGCTGCGCTCGAAAGGTCAGAGCGCCGAGGCCACGCGCGCGCAGTACCGCAACGCCGTCGCACTATGGAAACGCGTCCTGGGCGCCGACACGCCGTTCTCGAAGCTCACGCACCAGCACCTGGCCTCCACGATCGGCGGGCGCACGTGGGCATCCGCAGCGGCCTGCAACGGCTATCTGATCGCACTGCGCGGAATCTTCTCATTCGAATATCACGGCCTGCGCGCCATCGAAGACCCGATGCGCAGCATCCAGAACATGCCGAAGGTGAAGAAGCTTCCGGATCCGCTGTCGATCCAGGAACGCGACCAGATCATCGAGGACATGGCGAAGCACTACGACCCGCGCGTCGTCGCCTATTTCATCTTCCAGTTCTCGACCGGCATGCGACCGGAAGAGGCCATCGCGTTGCAGTGGGGCGACATCGATTGGCATGCCAGGATTGCCCGCGTCCAGCGCGTGCGCACGTTCCACGGTAGCGAGCGCGACGGCTCGAAGACGCACGGGCAGCGCGACGTCGATCTCGTCTCCGGAGCGCTGCAGGCGCTGGAGAGCATGAAGCCGTACACGTTCCTCAAGAACGGCGACATCTTCGAGGATCCGATCCTCGGCAAGCCCTGGCACGACGAGGCGCAGCAGCGCACCGCCTACTGGTACCCGAGCCTCAAGCGCTGCGGTATCCGCAAGCGTCGCGCCTACTGCACGCGACACACCTACGCCACGGCCGCATTGATGGCCGGCATTCCTCCGGCGTACATCGCGGCCCAGCTCGGGCACGTGAACGCCGCCATGGTTCACGAGAAATACGCGCGCTGGATCAACGGCGCCGATCAGGGCGGCGCGAAGGCCATGCTTGAGCGCGCTTCGACGAATTTGGCCCTAAATTGGCCCACAAAACAGGTAACTAGTTGAATTCTTAACACCAACGGGTTATGCCCGGTCCATTTGGCCTGTGGACCACAGGGTAACCTAGGGGCAGAATGGGCATGGATTGTCAGGGACTTGCGGATTCGACGCGCCCTGAACCAACCCCAGATTGCCCTAATTTGGCCCTGAATTTGGCCCACAGGGATCACCGTGGGGTGCGGGAACTGGGAGCGCGAGCCCGGGGCAGATGAGCCCGAAAGGACTGCATGATGGAGTGGCAACCGATCACGACGTGGCGCAGGAACGCCACATTTGGCACCCTTGCGGCGCTCATTGCGCTGGCAGGCTGCGCGAATGTCGGTACGGTGACGCCGGCAGGCTTGCGCGCTGGCGCCAAACCTGTTCCGTTCGACGGCGTCGGCGAGCGCGACAAGGTCGCTTTGTGCCTGCTGCATGGCCTCGAGGCAAACGCGCAACCAGTCGGCATTCAGGCGAACATGCGCCCGAGCGCTGATGGGTCAGCGACCGAAGTGATCGGCGTGGTTAACGGCGACGCGATGATCGCTCTCGATGTGACGCAGGCGGCGGACCGCCGCGTCCGCGTCCTGTACTACCTCGAGCCCGGCCTTATCTTCAAAGGCATACTCGACAGTCGGGTGCGCAAGGCAATCGCCGGCTGCGTGGTCTAGCGCAGGCCCGCGAAGGTCTCGTCCACCTGCTCCGCCGAGGATCATGCGTTCGGTGTTTCTACCGTACCTGGCCGCCTCTACTCCCCCCCCAGCTTAACCGCGTTCAGCTCGTCGCGAGCAGGAAGGAAACCAGGTGAAGAATACCGCCCCCGTGTATGTCGACACGACCGCCGCGCCCGGCGGTGACGGAAAATCGTGGGCCACTGCATTGCAGGCCATCCCGCCCACAGCCCAGGACGGCACCACCTACGTTTGCGCCGGCACAATTCGACTGCCAGACGGCTGGGGGCAGGGCGCACGCGGCGTCCAGGTTATCGGCGGGACGCACTGGCACGTGCCGTACCCGGCCGCGCCTACTCGCCCAGCTTGACCGCGTTCAGCTCGTCGAGCTTCCGGTCGGCCAGGTCCTTGAGATAGGCGCTGATCTCGGCGTCCGTCGCGCCGGCGGCCTGGCGGGTGCGCAGGTCGTCGATGATGGCCTGGCGCTGGACGCCGGCGGCGATGAGGTCGAGCACGGCCAGGGCGATGTCGATCGCGGCCGCGGTGTTCTGTCCGTCGCTCATGGCTTGTTCCCTTCCTTGATCGCGACCAGGCGCTTTTGCACGACGCCGAGCAGCAGGGTTGCGGCGCGGGCTTTGCCGGCGGCGGTGGTGAGGTCGCCGGCGGCGAGCAGGGCGCTCGCCTGGTCGCGGTATTCGCGCGCGGTGTTGAGCGTGTCGCGGGCGTCGCGGAAGTCGCCCTCGGTGACGCGCTTGCCGTGGTACTGGTCGATCAGTTCGGTCGCCGCGGCGGCGATCGCGACGTTGAGCTCGTCGATGGCCTGCTGGGCGGCCTCTGCCGCGGTTGCAGGCTTGTGCGTTGCGACGGTGGCGGTGGTAGCGCAGCCGATCGGCGCCAACGCGATGAAGGCCGACAGACACAGTCCGATGACCGTGAACAGCCACGGCCAGATCATTGAGAGTCGCGCGTATTGTTTCATGGGTTGGTCACCTCGATGTAAACCTTGCCCGAGCTGCAGGCGTTGCGGATGCGGAAAGTGAGATCCGACACGACGCCCGAACAATTCCAGATGCGTTCGTCGTCGTGTTCGGCGCCGGTGCCGATGCAGCCCTCGGTCTGCGTCGGGCCGTTCAGGCCGTGGCAGCGAATGTATGTAAAGTCCGGCACGCCGAAGAGGATCGGCAGCAGGCGGCCGAACCGATTGCTCCAGCTCGTCGCGATTTCGTACACGCCGGCCGGGATGGCGGTCTGCCCGGGCACCTTGAGCGCGTGGTGCCACGACCAGGTGCCGTCCGGCATGCGCACCTCGCGCACCTTGTCTTCGAGTGTCCACGCGAAGTGCTGGCCATCGATGAGCATCTCGCCGAGCGTGCGGTCGTCCTTGAGCGCCTGGCGCTGTACGTGCAGATGCATGGTCAGGCGCCTCCTTGTGGCGGTGCGCCGTCGTCAGGATTGGGCGGGATCGGTTGCGCTTTCGACAGCAGCTCGGTCTTGCGCTCGGAGCCCGGCGAGCTGTCGAAGTACCATTTCGCCGCCAGAGGGGTCACCGCCACCAGCAGCGCGACCAGGGTTTTCAGCTCGGGGTGATCCTTGTAGAGCATCCAGAACAGCGCAACGAAGAACCCGAGCACGAAGGTCATGGCGATGACGAAGCGCCGCGAGTCCTCGGCCTTGCTGCTGGCCGCGTGACGTCGATCAATCATTGGCTTCCCTCCTGCTTGAACTGTCGATATTCATAGAGGCGATCAAGCTTGGCGTTGACCTTGTCGAACTCGCGCCGCCAGTCGGATGCGCCCTGCGCGCGGGCGAGATCCTGCTGCGCATCGATGAGTACCTGGCGGGTTTGCACCGCTTCGATGAGCGCGATGCGCTTCTCGAGCGTGGTGTAGGCGTACATGACCGCGAGCGCGGCGGTGCAAAAGGTGATGATGTCGCCGAGCGACAGTTCCTTTTTGAAAGCCCACTGCTGCGCCTTGCGCTTCTCGTCCCATTCGTCCACGTCAGGCGCTCCCGATCAGCACGGGCACGTGCGCCGGAAGTTCGGCGACGCGCCCTTCGCTCACGAGGCGCCGCACGCGGTCAATGTGCGGCAACAGCGTGCTGTTCCAGTCGGGGTGCAGGCGCATGACTTCGAGCTGCTCGGGCGGGATGGTGCCGAGCGCGACCAAGTTGTTCTCGATGCGCCACAGCAGCTCAAGCCGCCACTGCTCGGCCTGCGCCACCTGGTGCGCTTCGGCGTCGGGCAGGTGGCTGAACTTGCGGTGCGGCTGCACCTCGGCGATCAGCGTGCGGATGTAGTCGAGCTCGGCCTGCGCCACGCGCACCAGCTCGAGGCCGCGGCGCGAGTCGTGGTGCAGCATCATCAAGTCGGCCAGCGTGCTCGAGCGCAGGCCGGGCACGAACCAGCACGCGGCCTGGCGCCACCAGGCGCGCAGCTGCTGCACGCGCGCGTCGGTGCGCAGGAAGCTCGCGTGCGCGGCCTCGAGGGCGCTTTCGCGTTCTTCGGCCAGCTCGCACAGCACGCGGTAGGCTTCGTCGGGCGTGTGCGCCCGGCCGGCGAGAAAGTGTCGGATCTGGAAATGCGAGTTGCGCCAGTGCATCAAAGCCCCCCAGGGGTCGTGCACTTCGCCGACCCGTTGACCACGCCGATCGACAACGCGCTGGCCGAGGCCACCGCGCCGCTTGCAAAGGTGTATTTTTCGACCGTCGAGTCGTTGGAAAACCCCGAGGTGTCGCCGCCAACGAACAGGCCGAAGGTGTTGTCGCCGCCGGCGGCGTGTCCGAACCGCGCGGTCGCGAGCGAGGTGCCGGCGGTGCGGCTGGCGCCGGCATAGGTGTACTTTTCGGTGGTGGCGATGCGCGAGCCGCTGCCGTCGCCTTTGGTGTTGCCGGCGGCGAAGATGCCGAAGGTCGTGTCGCCGGTGGCGGCCAGGCGCGCACGCGCGGTGCCCAGCGCGGTGCCGGCGGCGCGGGTGTCGGTGCCGTAGGTGTAGCTCTCGGTGCTGGTGAGCGCGGTGTAGGTACTCATGCTGCTCGCCCCACCGGTGCAGATGCCCACGCTCGAGGTGCCCGCCCCCGCGGCGTTGGCGCGGCCGGTGCCGAGCGCGGATCCGGCGCTGATGGTGTCGGCGGCGAAGCTGTATTTCTGCACGTCGGCCGCGGCGGTGCTGTTGCTGCCGTTGCGCCCGCCCATGAAATAGCCGGTCGTCGCGCTCTGCAGCCCGGCCTCGACGCGGCGGTGCGTGCTGAAGGTGCCGCCGCTGCTGGTGGTCTCGGCGGCGTAGTTGAATTTGCTGCAGGCGCTCAGGGTGCCGGCGGTGTTGCCGGCCTTGAGGATCGCATCGGTGCTGCTGCCCACCGCCGTCGAGGTCGGCTCGATGCTGTAGTCGGTGAGCGTGGCGGTGGTGCCGCTGGCCCAGGTGCCGGCGCCGTGGTCGTACTTTTGCGTGGTCTTGGTCGGGCTCGACGCAATCTGCCAGATGTAGGTGTAGACCGTGGCGCCGCCGCCACCACCACCGGCGGCCGGCGGCCGCGCCCAGTGCCCCGCGAGTGCGGCGAGCTTAAGCATCGGTCTCGGCGTCGGTGGTGAGGTACACGCGCACGCCGTGCAGGCGCGCATCGACAGCGAGGGTGTCGCTGCCGTCGGCCGGCACGCGCGCGACGCGGAACTGCACCAGGTCGAGCGCGGCGGGCGTGCCGGCGATGGTCACCGCACTCGACTCTGCGGTGATGTAGATATCGTCCGTCGTGCCGCCGGTGTCGGTGGCGACCACAGCCGTGCCGAAGGTCGCCGCGAAGGTGTCGTCGTCGCTGATGGCCACGCCGGCCAGGCTCCACGCCACGCCGAAGTTGGTCGCAGTGCTGGCGTGCGACCAGATGGCGTCGAAGGTGACCGTACCTTCGTTCCAGGATTTCGGCATCGCGATGGCGAACTGCGCGAACTCCTGCGTGCTCGGGTCGAAGTCGAGCGTGCTGCGGTCGGGCTGGTTCGATGCGCCGGCCGTGGTGGCCAGCGACGCGCAGCCCGACGATGCGCTGGGGATCATCGCGGCGGCCGGGATCCACACGGTCTGCTTGCCGTAGGCCGCGCGCGGCGCGGGGTTGAGCAGGATCAGGTCGGTGCCGTCGTAGAGCAGGTCGTGCCAGCCGGTCAGGTCGCCGGCGCGCAGCGCGCTGCCGTCGGGGCGCTTGATGGTCTTGGCGCCGACGCTGTCGAGGTTCGCGGTCGGCGTGGTCGAGGTGTTGGCGTTGGCGAATTTGAGCGTGTACACGTGATTGCTCGCGTAGGCGCTGATCGTGGGCGTGAGCGTGCCGGTGTAGGTGTTGGTGCCGCTCAACACGGCCGACGACGTAGCGTCGTCCTGCACCTGCCCCCAGCGCGCGGCCTGCGTGCGCGCCGATGCGTTTGCGATGCTGAATGCCTGCGAGGTCGAGCCCGCGATCGCGGCCGCGTCGCTGATGCCGTAGCCCGACAGCGTGGTCGGATTGCTGCCGGCCGTGGCGCGACCGGTGGTGTCGATGGTGAGCGAGCGATAGGTGCCCGCGCTAATGCCAGTCAACGGGATTTGCCCGGCTGCGATCAGCCCGCCGGTGCTCAGGATCAGCAACTGCCCGGCGCTGGTGCCGGGCTCGTAGCCGTCCACCAGGTCGGCGTTCAGCGTGCTGCACACCGTGCCGTTACTCAGCGCCACGTTACCCGCGCTGTTGCCCGCATCGTAGCCATCGACCCGATCGACGTTGATGTCGTATTTGTCGCTCGCCTTGACGATCAGCTCGACCCAGGTGCTGCCGTTGTAGGACTCCCAGCGCTTCGTCGTGGTGTTGAAACGGATGGCGCCGGTGGGCACGTGCGAGCCGGTGCCGTCCTGCTTGAACAACGCCACAAAGTTGTCGACGAGCTGCGGCAGGAGCACCGAGTAGACGTCGGTGGTGATGGGCTTGGCCCAGTCTGCGGACATGGCGGTGCCTTTATGAGGTGATGAGGATCTGCAGCACGTCGAGCGAGGCGAGGTCGTCGCCGCCGGCGCTGGCGCAATCAATGCGCACCTTGAAATAGCGCGCGCTGGTGGCGATGGATGCCGAGAACGCCGCCGACTCGTCGGTCCAGGCGTCGCCGATGTTGACCTTGTGGCTGATGACGCAGGTGATCACCGGCGCGCCGTCGATGGTCTGCGTGGTCGCGTTGACCACCACGTTGCTGCTGGCCAGCGCCGAGCCGTGGTCGATCTCTTCTTCGTAGTAGCCGGAGGATTGCGACGGCTCGAGGTACGGGTCGAAGCCCGCCGTGATCTGGTCGGCGGGCGTGGTGTAGCTGTTGTTGACGTAGTGATCGGCCCAGGTCTCGGACGCGTTGACCGGGAACACCACGTCGCCGTTCGAGAGAATCGCGTTCGACAGCGTGCCGGAAAACGTGCTGTTGATCGATTCGTAGATCGTGAGCCCGGCCGGGTCGTTCACGGCGATGGCGACGTCGGCCTCGGTGCCCTGGTTGCCGGCGGTGTCGTAGCCGACCACCCAGTAGCGGTAGCTGCCGCCGATGATCTCGAACCCGGTATAAACGCGCGCGTTGAGGAAGCCGAGCGAATTGGCCGCCGCGAACACCGAGCCGCGGCGGATCTCGTAGCGCTCGATCGGCAGGGTCGCGGCCGGCTCGGTCCAGACGATAGAGATCAGATTCTGTGCGGTGCTGGGCGTGAGCACCGGCGCGGCCGGCGCCACGACGGTGATCGTCGCGCTGCCGGCGCTGCCGGTGGTGCCGGCGCTGTCGATCGCCGCGACGTGGAACATGCGCGCGCCGACCCATTCCGCCTTGAAGCGCAGCACGGTGCCCTTGATCTTGCCCAGGCTCGTCCCGCTGGAAAAGTCGCTGCCGTAGCGCACCTCGTACTGCTCGATCGGCAGGGTCGCGCTGGCGATAGTCCATTCGAGCACCGCGTCGGGCCCGATCACGCTGGCCGATACCGTGGGCGCGCTCGCGGCGGATACGGTGAGCGTCACGCTGCCGGGCGTGCCGGTGTTGCCGGCGGTGTCGATCGCCGCGACGAAGAACTGGCGCGCGCCGGTCCAGTCCACCGGCCCCTTGAGCGCGGTGGCTGACAGCCGGCCCACCACCATCCCCGAGGGGTAGTCGCTGCCGTAGCGCACCTCGTAGGTGGCGATCGGATAGGGCCCGGTCACGTCGGCCCACGAGAGCACGTAGTCGGCCGCGTCGATGCGCCCGGACACCGACGGCGTGTTCGGCCCGTTGATGACCACGGCGACATTCGCGGCCGTGGCGCTCGGGTTGCCCGAGGTGTCGATCGCCTTGATCCACACCTGCGTCGTGCCGGCGGGAAAGAACCCGAACGCGAGCGTGGTGGCGCGCGGGCTGCCGATCGAGGTGCCGGTCGCGTAGTCCGCGCCGACGCGGATGTCGTAGAGGTCTGCGTCGAGATCTGCGATCGCGTCCCACGAGAACAGCACCCCGGCGGGCGTGATGGTGTAGATGAATCCGGTCACGTCGGAGGGCGCGGCCGACTTGCCGACAACCAGGTGCGTGGTCGCGACCCAGTCGGACGCGGCGAGCTGCGACACCGCGCGCACTTCGACGTCGTAGGTCGTGCCGTCCTGCACCGCGTGGATGTAAGTCGCGCGGTCGTCGATGTCCATGCGCACGACGGACCAGACCGATTCGCCGGCGAGCTTCCACGCCACGTCGAACCCGCGCGTGTTCGGGCTCGCGGCGTAGTCCCACGTGACCAGGATGCGCGACAGCACCGTGCCGTCGCCACCCTGCAACAGTTGCGCGGTGCCGCTGGCGCACTGCAGGTTGGTGGGCTCGTCGATGTCCCACGGTTTCGGCAGGTTCGTATCGGGCGCCGGGTCGGTGAGCGTGGCCTCGCCGGCGGCCCAGTCGTAGATCGCGGCGTCGTCTTCGGCCAGCAGCAGGTCGACGCCGAAGTCCTCCGACAGCTCCCACTTTTCCACGCGGAACACTTTCGCGTCCCAGCCGAAATGCTCGACGGTGACGGCGACCCGGTCGCCCGGCGCCACGCCGAAGAGCGATATCTTGCCCGGCCATTGCACCGTGATGCCCTGGCGGTGGCGCTCGAGCTCGATCTTGGCCAGCCGCTGCGCGCGAATCTCGTTCAGGCAGAACGGGAAATCGACGTCGGTCGTGTGCACCTCGTTGTAGTCGTCGATCACATACTGCGCATTCTTGATCGGCGGGAAGTCGCGCGACTGCCAGTCGGCCAGCGGGTCGATGAAGGTGCCGTGCACCTCGTTGAACGAATCTTTCGTGGTCGCGCGCGGATTCACGCGGATGGCGCCGCGCAGGTCGCTGATGGTGAGCGTGCGCGATGGCTCGATGTACGCGCCCGGGAAGCACCGATAGATGCCCTGCGTCGGGATGCAGCCCGACGCGTTGCCCAGCGCGGCGCCGAGGCGCGTGACCACCTCGCGCGCGTTCTGCTCGGTGGTGATGAGCCCGTTGGACGTGTAGCGCGGCTGGTAGAACGTGCCCAGGGCGATACCGCTGCCGGCGGTGGTGATGTCGATGGCCACGTGTTCGATGGCGTTCTGGCGCGACGTGGCCAGGCGCACCGAGCTGTTGGTGACGACGATGATGTAATAGTCGGTCGCGGCCGCGAGCGGATCGGGGAAACCCGCCGCCGTCACCTGGCAGCGCGTGCCGTCTTGAAGCGCGCCGGTTGCGGCGCTCAGGGTGAGCACGTTCGCGCTCGTGTCGACGCTGGCCACCGCGAGCGGGTCGAGTTCCAGCGCGACCCATTCGTCGGCGATGTTCGCCGCCGCGGACCAGGTGTCGTCGTCCAGCTCGCTCGCCGGCACGCCGCGCCGCTCGCGCAGGAACCAGCGCAGGTGCAGCGCGGCGTTGTCGGTGTAGCGCACCACGCTGTCGCGCGGGTCTTCCACCTCGGCGCCGAAGATCTCTACGCGCGGGGTCGGCGCGCCGTTCGGGTAGACCGTATCGTCGCGAATGTACGTGACCACCACGTAAGCGAGGCCCAGGCCGCGGTGCTCGGATGTCCACTGATCGGGAAACGCCGCGATCAGATCAGGATCTGCCGTCTGCGACGTGCTGCCCAGGTACTTGCGAATGCGCGCCTTGCCGGCATAGCGCCCGGTGATCACGTCGCCGTTGGCATCGAGGTCGCCGACCAGGTCATTGTCGAACCAGATGTCGCCGATGGCGTGCACCTGGTGCGAGGCCACGATCAGCAGCAGGTAGAGCTTGCCGTCTTTCGTGTTCGAGTACGCGCGCACGCCCGACTTGACCGTGCGCCCGAGCACGTACCCGCGCGGCTCGGTGGCCGTGGCGAACATTTGTTGCCGGTCGCGCACCGGATCGAAGCCGCGCCCCTTGCGCGGCGCGAGCGTCTGCGCGGCGATGGAGAGCAGGCCGATGGTCGCGCCCCACACGACCACCTGCGTCAACGTGAGCGCGCCGAGGGCGGCGACTACGGGCGGCATGAGCTACCCAGCGAGGGGCCCCGCGCAAGCGGGGATCGATGGAAAAGCGAATGCCGACGGACGCCGACAATGGCGCCGCGTGCGTTCATGTCGTCCGCTCGGAAGGCATCGGGCATTGCGTTTTCACTCCACCCGCCACGCCATCACGTCGTCGCCCAGCGGCAGCAGCAGCAGCCGGTCGAGCCCGGGGAACACCGAGTCGGCCGCCAGGCGGATGCCCAGCGTGTCGCCCAGCGACAGCGGCTGCAGCACCACGTCGCCGCGCTGCGCGAAAGCCGGGTCGATGGGCTCGCCCAGTGCGGCGGTCACCATGGCGCGGACCCCGCCATGCTTGTGCATGAGCCGGCGCGCGCCGACGCTCGTGTGATAGTGCCCGCGCCACTGCGCCATCGGGTCGCGCCCGGTGAGCGCGAGCACCCAGTCGGCGGCGAGCGTGCAGCAGTCGTGCACGCCCCACTCGAAGCGCAGCTCGCGCCGCTGGTGCACGTAGTCGGCGAGCAGGTGCGGCCAGGATTCGCACCGCATCACCGCGGCGCCAGCGGGTTGTAGTTCGGGTTGAACGGGTTGCTCGATTGCCCGCTCTGCGGATTCACCGGGGTGCCGGCGCCGGTCACTCCGGGCAGGATCACCTGCGCCGGCGCGTAGTTCTGGTTGTACGGATTCGTGCTCTGCGTCGTGCCGCCGCCGCTGCCGCTGCCGGTGCTGCCGGGCACGGGCACGGTGCCCCAGTTGAGCGTGAGGTTGAGCTGCTGGTCGAGGTACTCGAGCAGGCGGTCGCCGGGGAATCGCGCCTGTTGATCCTGGTGGTTGTAGCGGCCGCCGGGCGCGCGGTCCCAGTCCTCTTCGCGCGTGGACAAGGTCACCGCCACCGACGCGGTTTCGCCCAGCGACATGGGCATCGAATCCATGCGGTAGAGCCACGGGCCGGCCGGGTCGGCCAGCACGGTGCCGTCCACGTCGAGCGGAGCCACCCAGATGCGCGCCGGCCGGTTGCGGTATTGCTCGCCCAGCGCGATCGCGGGGATCGAGGTGTCGACCCCCGAGAGCGTGAGCGTGACCTGCGGCGCGGAGAATCCGCCCGACTCTTCCATCACTGTGCGCCCGCCTACGCGCCCCCAGCCGGCCCAGGTGATGCCGTTCCAGTCGATGTCGTGCGACGCGTTCGACACGCGCAGGTAGCCGGACGCGAAGTCCAGCTCGTAGAACTCCAGATAGCGGACGGGCGAAGCGCCGAAGGCGGCTTCGACGGTGCCGGTGAGTTCGCGCGGCATGGTTCGGCCGGGTCAGTCAGGCTTAGCCGAAGTGATGCTCGATCACCGCGACTGCCTGCTGCTCGAGCACCTGCTCGGTTTCACAGTCAGCGGGCACGAGGTGGAATTTCCCGGTCCAGGTCTTCGCCTTTGCGCCCATCTCGCCGGCCTGATAGGGCAGCACCATCAGCTCGGCAACCACGCGCGGCGGCTTGCCGGCCTCAAGAAACACTGTCGCGCTCACGCAATTGCTGGGCAGTTGGAACAGCGCCGCCAGGTGCCCGTTGATGTGCATCGCGTCTTCGTCTGCTTTCATTCGAACCTTTCAATAAACGACAGCGTCTGGTGAGTCGTGAGCCGCGGCGCGGTCACGGACCAGGCTTGCTTGTCATCGGTGAGCCCGAACGTTGCCGTCGGGCGCGTCAGGGTCACCACCGCGTTGTCGGCCGGCGCGGTGCGCAGCATCGGCCCGAAGGGAATGGTTGCCTCGCCGCTGCTGTCGGTGTCGACGTCGGCGGTGACCATCTTCAATTCGCCGTTCACGCCGATGTAGTCGCCGCGCTTGAGCCAGGCGCTGGTCGAGAGCGGCGCGCCGTCGATGGGCAGGTTGGTGCCCAGGGTGCCGGCGCCCTTGACCAGCGGCGAGCCGCCGCCGACCCCGCGCGGGATCGGCCGCGCGAAGTTCCACAGCGCCACGCGCCCGGCCTGGGTTTCGAGCTGGACGAGGAACGCTTCGAGCTTCGCGGAATCCTCTTCGACGAAATAGCCGAAGCTGAAGGTGCACCACCAGTACGACCCGGGCAGCACGATGCCCTGCGAGCTTTTGTTGAGCGGGGATTGCTGCGTCAGGCTCGACCCGCTGATGCCCCAGGTAAAGCCCTGCACGTCGCGCGACAGGTCGGACGGAAAGGCAAGGCTCATATCTGCCCCCGGCGGCGCTGCTGCGCGAGCGTGGCGAGCGTGTCGGCCTTCACGGCCTGCCCCCACTGGGTCATCGTTGCGGGGTCGGCGCCGCCGTAGAAATTGTTGTTCTGGTTGATGATGATGTCGCCGCCACCGCCGCCCGACGCTTCCACGCCGAGCCGTCCGCCCGCGCCGCGCTTGAGCGGCAGGATCGCCTCGGGCCCGGCCTCGCCCATGAGGCCGGTGCCGTGCGCGAAGGGAAACACCGTCGGCCGGCTCACCACACTGCCGGAGAAGGCCGAGATCCCGGCGCCGGAAAACACGTTGCCCTTGGCCGAGGAAAACAGGCCGCCGCCACCACCGCCACCGCTGCCGAACAGTCCGCCGAAGCTGCCACCGATGGCGCCGAAGATCGGGCCGAGCACGGCCTTGTAGGCGATGAGCGAGACGAGATCCTTGATGATCGACTGGATCAGGTCGGAGAAGCTCGCCTTGCCGCTGACCACGAACTCGGCGAACACGTCGGCCGAGCGGCGGCCGAAGCCCTCGAAGGCTTGCTTGAGCTGGTCGATGTCGCGCTGCCCCTTGGTGGACAGTTCGTGGAAGCCGTCGGCGCTCACGCCGCTGGCTTTCTGGATCTTGTTGTTCAGTTCTTCGAAGGCTTGCTCGTACTGCGCCTGTTGTTCGAGCGGCGCATTCGCGCCGGCCTTGGCCAGCACGTCGAGTTCCTCGCGCAGTTTCTTGACGCGCCCGATCTGGGTGTCGCCCAGCAGCGCGTCGAGGGTGGCCTGCGTTTTCTGGGCGAGGCGGATCTTTTCGTCGTCGGCTTTCTGTTGCGCGTCGAGCTCGATCTGGTTGTAGGCTTCGGCCACCTCGGCGCGGTCCTTCGCCGCCGCCGCCGTGATGCGGCCCACCTCGCGCACACTCGCCTCGAGCTCGCGCTCGGCCGTCGCTCGGGCGCGTGCACGGGCCGACGCTGCGTTCGGGTCTTCGAGCACCAGGTCGGCCTTTACCTTCGCCGGCGCATTCTCGGTGGACAGGCGCTCGGCGCGAATCGTCTGCAGCACCTTGAGCCGATCGCGCAGCACCAGCAGGCTCGATTCTTCGTACTCGAGATCCTTCGAGCGCGACAGGCCCGGAATTGAGCGCGCGAAGTCAGAGTCGCCAATGGTCCCCTTGAGCTTCTCGCGCTCGGCGCGGATCGACTTGATCCGATCCTCGACCTCGATCAGCTTGCGCCCGGCGTCATTGCCGGCCTGCCCGGTGATCACCGCCAGCAGGCCGCCGCTCAAGCTGCCCGAGGCTTTGGCCGCGTCGAGCAGATCCTGCGTGAAGCGGCTCAGCGGCGGCAGGATCGTGCTCGCCAGCAGGTTGCCCACGCCCTGCAGCGCCGTGCGCAGGCGGGTGATGTTGTCGTTGAGTTCCTCGGCCGCGCGCGCGGTCTTGCTGCTCACCGTCACGCCCAGGCGATCGGCCTCGGCGGTGAACTCGCGCAGCCCGGCGCTGCCGCCGTTGAGCAGCGGGATCAGCTCGGTACCAGTGCGCGCGCCGAGCAGCTTCATCGCCAGCGCCGACTTCGTGGCGCCGTCGGGCAGCTTCTGGAACGCGTCGGCCAGATCGGCGAGCACCGCATCGGTACCGCGCAGCGCGCCGGAGGATTCGCGCGTATTGATGCCGAGCGTTTTGAACGCATCGGATCCATCGCCCATGGTCTTGGCGAGGAAGCGCAACCCCATCTCGAGGTTCTCGACCGACACGTCCGAGAGCTTGGCGCCGTACTGCAACGCCGACAGAGACTCGACACTCACGCCGGTGCGCTGCGCCATCTTGTTGAGCGCGTCGGCGGTATCGATCGAATCCTTGATCAGCCGGCCGAAACCGATGCCCGCCACCGCCGTCGCGAGCCCGGCAAACAGCACCTTGACCCCGCCGAAAGCGCTCTCCAGTCGCTGGCCGATGCCGGCCGCCTGGCGCTCCACGCGATTGAGGCTGTCCTGAAAGTTCGCGAGCTGCCCGACGATGTCAATCGTTAATTTGGGCACGTCATGCGCTCCGGTTCAGGTTGTCGCGAATCACGGTCAGCCCGTGCACCAGCAGCTCGGGGTCGTCGAATCCGATAATCTCAAGCACCGCCTCGAGGCCCGCCCAGTCCATCCCGCCCAGGAGGTTCCACGCCTGCAGCACTGCGCCGGTGGCGCCGTCCAGGGCAGGCGCCGCCGCCGCTCGTGCGCCGAACTGCTTGCGCAGCGCCTGCGCCTCGAGGGCGGCGGTTATTTTTTTTCGAGGGCGTCGCGCGCGGCAAAGCGCGCATTGATGGCATCGATGACGCGCTCGGCCAGCAGTGACAGTTCCGCCGGCCGGTCTTCGAGCCACAGCATGATGCCCTCGGCGTCGAAGGCAACGTCGACGGCCTCGCCGCCGGGCACCATGTCGATTTCCTTGACCCCGCGCACGCCCACCAGGCCGCCGCGCAACCAGTCGATCGGCCCGGCCTTGGGCCGACCTTCGTGCCGGTGCACCTCGTCGAGGTGCGCCATGGCATAGGCGGTGGGAATGCGGAATTTGTAGGCGCGCCCATCGAGCCCGTCGAGCCAGACTTCGCGCGCCTTTTCGAGGCGCTCGCGAAGGGTGGCCATTACGTTGCCAGCACCGTGGGCGTGCCGAACATGGTGATGACGACCGAGGTCGTAACCTTGTCCTGCCCTTGCCCGGTGGGCAGCAGGGTTGCGCCCACGTAGCCGGCGAACAACAGTTTCTGTCCGTTGGAGAAGCTGAAGCGCACCGCGCGGATCGACTTGGTCAACGATGCCGCCTTGAGCGCGATGAGGCCGGCGTCGGACACGTCCCACAGGTTTTCGAAGGTGTAGGTGGCCGGGTTTGCCGCGCCGGGGATCTGCGATTTCACCGGCGAATGAATGGTGCTGATGTCGATGAAGTCGAAGTCGCCTCCGCTCGCGCTCACGTTGGTGGCGGTGGCAAGCGTGGTGCTGAAACTCAGCGGCTGCATCGTGCCCGCCGTGAAGGTGTCGTAGAGCGTGGTGGCTTCGCTTTCGAGTTCAAGCGTATCGCTGCCGCTGTTGACGTTATCGGCGCGGAACACGCGCCCGTCGATCTGCGTCATGCCCTGCGCGGTGAAGTACAGATAATCGCCGTCGCTCGGGTCGGTGCCAACATAGGTGGCGACGCCCGGGCTCGCCTTGGTGACTCCGCTGACTACCTGCGACGCGCCGAGGGCGGCGATCGCCACTTGCACGTTTTGCCACAGTGAAACATTCGCCGTCATGGTCTGGTGCTCCTAGCTGGTGAATTTGCGCACGGAAAAAACCGTGCCCCACAACAATCGGTCGTTGTCGAACTCCTGCGCGCGC
The DNA here is from genome assembly GCA_038224265.1 of Lysobacterales bacterium. GTDB lineage: Bacteria > Pseudomonadota > Gammaproteobacteria > Xanthomonadales > Ahniellaceae > UBA4656. Next base: position 27,565 of record JBBRFN010000006.1, on the reverse strand, counting down.
GTGAGCAGCACGAAGGCTGCTGCGCCGAGCGCGGTTATCGCCGCGTCGGCCACCGCGTCGGCGTCGTCGCGCGCCTCGGCCATGCATACGACTTCGAGCGATACGAACTGCCCGAGCGGCACGGCGCTATGAATGGTCGTCAGGTACTCGGTATCGGTGCGCGCGTAGGCGATCGCCGGCACGGTCTGCTCCTGCGGCACGACGTCGGGATAGATCCGGGTCGAGACGAGCGCCGTCACCGCCGAGGCCCCGGAGAGCGCGGCGTAGAGTTCGGTCTCGGCGCTCACAGCGTGCTTTTTTCTTTCGCGAGCGCTTCGGCGAAGGCCAGCTCGAAGGCGGCGAGTGCGGCCCCGCCTTGCGCCTGGAACGCCGGCGCGAGGAACGGGTATTGATAGCGGCGCGCACCGCTGGCGGCGAGCCGGGTGCGCTCGAGCGCGCGCCGGCGCGAGCCGCCGCGCAGTTTCTGGCCCCGCCCGCGCGGCACCCAGCCGCCTTCGAGGAAGCGCCAATAGAACGGGTCGCTGCCGGCGCGCTTTTGCACCTTGGATGCGCGCACGCCGACGCTGTAGACCACGGTGCCGCGTTCGCTGCGCCGTGGCCGGAAGATGGTCACCGCAGCGGCCAGCGCGCCGGCATTGCGGCGCGGGTCGGATTTGCGCAGGCGCGGTGCACGCGACTTCGCGGCGTCGCGGAACACGCGCGCCGCGGCGCGCACGGCCGCGGCGGTGATGCGCCGCTCGACCTTGACGCCGAGCGCCTCGATCTCGGCGCGGAACTGCGCGGTGTTGATCTTGACCGTGATCCCGTCAGACATCGCCGGCAGGCCCCACGCAGAGCAGTTCCAGTTGCGTGCGCCGCGCGCCCACGTCGATGGCCTCGCGGATGTCGTAGTCCTCCCCCTGCCAGCGCACGCGCATGGCGCTGTTGACGCCGGCGAGGTAGCGCATGCGGAAGCGCACGGTGATGTCGGACTGCGCCTGGCGCAGCGCGACGTATTCCTTGCCGGCGATGGGGATCACCTCGGCCGGGATGTTCTGCTCGACGGCCGACCAGGTGGTCACCTCGGCGCCGGTGCTCGAGCGCGTGCTGGCCTTTTGCAGCACGGTGACGCGATGACTTAAACGACCGGCGCGCACGTGAGTTACCCGGCGAGGTGGTTGCGAGGGTGGCGCATGCTCAGGCCGCCACCGCGCGCCGCGCCGCCACCGCGCGCGCGGCCACCAGGTTGCGCGCCGGCTGGTATTGCACCGCGCCGATGGTCGGCGCCGCCCAGAAGCGTTTGCCGTACACGTCGCGGTGCCCGAGATAGGCGCCGGCGGCGCGCACGTCTTCGGATTGCGGCATGTGATCGCCGCTGCGCAGTTGCGGGTCGGTGGTCACCGCCGGGGTGATGCCGTTGGTGGTGCAGTCGTACAGGCAGTTATTGCTGTTGCTGCCCGAGGTAATGGTGACGCCGGTGCTGTACCCCTTGACGATGTTGTTCTTGAGGGTGCAGGTGCCTGTGACCTGCAGGATGCCATTGCTCGTATCGCTGGCAACGCGCGCGCTCGCGAAGGTGTTGTTGTAGACGAGGATCCCCGTGCCGCCGGCGATGCGGATGCCTTTGTAGTCGACCGGGTGGCGCGAACCTGCCACCACCAGGTTGCCGGCCACGATCGAGCCGTCGCCCTGCACTTCGATCCCCTGCGAGCCGCCGAACACCCGATTGCGCAGCACCTGCGCGCCGGCGTTGTCGACGTAGAGCACCACGGTGGCGACGTCGTCGGCGTACAGGTCGTTGTCGCAGAAAATACCGCCGGTGCTGGTCATCGTGGATGCGATGAAGCACTGCTTTTGCACCAGCCCGGTGCGGCGGTCGAGCACGTTGCGGCGGATCAGGAAGTCCGGCGCCTTTTGCGACAGCTGCAGGCAGTCGCCGTTGGCGTTGTCCTGCGCCACGTGGTGGATGTAGTTGTCTTCGATGATCAGCCCGGTGTTGCCCACCGTGCCGGCGATGTTGATGCCGTCGCAACCGATGTCGTAGATCTCGTTGCGGGCGATGTAGCAGTTGACGTGCGCAGTGCCCGACAACGAAATGCCATTGTTGCCGCTGCTGGTGCCGGCGCGCGGCGAGCGCATTGCGTGGATCTTGCAATCGGTGAGCTGAAAGCCGGTCGAGTTCGAACTGGCGTAGATGCCGAGCCAGTTGATCGCGTTGGGCGCGTCGTTGACCAGTTCCAGGCACGTCACGTGCAAGTTGGTGGTGCCGCCCGGGTTGATCACCATCACGTTGGTGCTGCCGGTGTCGACAATGGACAGTGTGGCGAAGCGCCCGAGGGTCGAGTCGGTGATCTGCTCGCCGGTCGCGGCGTCGTAGGTGCCCAGGGTTACGCCCGTCTTGCTCAGGGTCCAGTTGAGCGTGAGGTAGTTCTTGGTGCCCTCTTTGAACAGGTAGGTGTCGCCGTTGGTCGCGCTCGTCGGGATCACGTTGCGCGGATCATCCTTGTCCGCGCCCGTCCCATTGCTGGCGGCGTCGCCGTCGATGTAGACCGTGGTCATTTAAGCCGCCGGCAGCGCGAAGACGGTGAACACCGGGTTGGTGCCGCCCACGTCGGCATACAGCCCGCTCGCGCAGTAGACCCCGACGCCTGAGCACAGGTCTTTTTTCGTGCCGGCGGTCTCGGTCACGCCCACATTGAGCGGCGTGCCGCTGTTGCTGGTGCCGTCGTAGAGCGCGAGCGTCGGCGAGGTGCCGGAGATCGGCATGTAGCCGTACACCACGCACGGCCCGGCGATCACCTGGCCGTCGGCGGACACCGCATAGGGCAGCGCCTTCGCGATCGCGATGATCGCGTCGAGTTCGGCATCATCGCCGGGGCGCACGCCCGCATCCGCCGTGATGCCGCGGCCCAGGTCGTCAACGAGTAGCTTATCGGCACCGTAGCCCATGGGGCGGATCTCCTAGAAAGCGTGGATTCGGTAAGGCTCGGCGAGCCATTCGCTCGCCTTCGGAACTTGGAACACCTGGAAGTCGCTCACCTCTTCGCGGTGTTCGAACAGGTGGCCGATCACGAGCAACATCGCCTGCTTGAGTTTCTCGGGCACGTCGGCCGCGTCGGCCTCCCCGCACACAGCGGTGATGGTCACGGCGTTGTAGTCCTGCCGCGTGCTCGGCCAGCAGTTGCCGTAGCTCGGCCGCAGCCGCGCCGGCAGGCTGTAGATGTCGACCGAGTAGTCGGCGCTGTCGAGCGTTTGCGTGGCGCCGGCGGTGTCGAGGTAGCTGACGCTGCTGATGCTCTGCACCGGCGAGTGCGGAATCATGATTTCGCCGTGCGCGGGAAAACAGTCGAGCCGGAACACCCAGGTCTGCGTGATGAGCGCGCGGCCGGTGGCGGCCTCGGCCCATTCGCGTGCGGCGATGATGAGCCGCTGCACGTAGGCGTCGTCGGTGCTGCTGACGATGCGGCAGTGGTCCTTCGCTTCGTCTAGATCGATGGGCTCGGCGCTCGGGCCGACGGTGCGCCGTTCGTTCATTTCTGCCGCACCACGATCACGAAGCTGCGCTCGTCGGTGCGCCCGGCCGCGGTGGTGATCTTGCAGGCCACGGTGTAGCCGTTGCCGGCGGTGCCGCCGCTGATGAAGGCGGTCGCGGTGGTGCCGGTGTTGCTCTGGCTGTCCTTGGTGAGCCCCGCCGGCATGGTCCACACGGGCGCGCCGGTGATGGTGTCGTCGTCGAGAAAGTCGGACCAGTCGACCACGTAGTCGAGCACGGCGTCGGGGTCTTTGACGAACTTCGTCATGCTATTCGGGCGCGCTCACCACTACGTTGCCGTGAAACTCGCCGCCAGTCGTGTTCAGCACGTGGATCCCGTCGCTGCCATGGATATGGCTCACGACGTTGTTTTCGAACACCGGCGCCGGCAGTTGGCGCACGATGTAGACGCCGTTTTCGAAACTGAGGACCGACGCCGGCGTCAGAACGATCCCGCCGCTGCCCGCGATCATGTCGGTGCGCCCAATTCCATCTTCCAGGCCGGCACGTTCACGGTGTTGCCGCTGGTGAGCGCCTGGCTGGTGCAGGTGGTGACCTCGAGCAGGATGCTGTTCGCGCTGTCGATCCAGGCCACGTGCGTCGCCGTGCCGCTGTTGCTCACGGTGATGCCAGACTTGGCACCGCTGGTGACCTTGCGCGGCGTGGTGCCGGCGCCGTCGCCGGCGGCGATGGTGAAGTCGGTCCCGCTCATCGCGACGTTGGCGAGCATGTAAGTCGCGTTGGCCTCGGTGTAGGTGGTCGGCTCGGCCGAGCACACGACCATCTTGTTGCACGGCCCGACGCTGCCGCTGCCGGTCTTGACGCCGTCGAGGGTCAGGTCGAGCAATGCGGTGTTGACGCGCTTGCCCATGTCAGACGCCCCCGCTCAGGTCGAGCACGCCGACATCGCCGGCGGTGATGTGCACGGAATCCTGCACGGAAAGGGTCACGTCGGCCGCCGGCGCGAGCGGCGCGTGCGGCGTCATCTGCCCGAGCGTGACGGTCTCGAACGGTTCCGGGTCGTCGTCGGGCAGCTCGGTGGCCCAGCCGTGCGATACGACGTAAGAGCGTCGGTCGGGGATCTCGTAGTTCTTGCCCGCCTCGAAGATGAAGCGGCCCTCTTTGAAGCCGCCCGGGTTTGCCTTGATGCGCATGCGGATCTCCGATCAATGCAGGGTGATGGTGCGGCCGTCGGCCGGCACCGTGACGGTGCGCGACTCGGCCACGATGGCGAGCGTGCGGCCTTCGCCGCGCACGAAGATCACGCGGTCGTGCAGCACGGTGGCGCTCGGGATGGACAGCGAGAGCGTGTCGGCCAGGTGCGCGTGCAGCGCGGCGCTGACGACGAGCACGTGCAGTTGCGTGAGCGCCAGGCCGTCGGCGGCGTGCGCGTGCAGCGCAGCGGCGACGGTGAGGCTCGTCCCGCCGACGTCGAGGTCGATGGCATCAGTGCCGTGCGCGTGCAGCGCATCGGCGATCGCGAGAATGTGCGTTTGCGTCAGGCTCGGCGCGTCGGCGGCGTGCGCGTGCGCGGCGTCGGCCACGACCAGGTCGCCGGCGCCGGTCAGCGCGACGTTGTCGGTGCCGTGCGCGTGGGCGGCGTCGGCCACCGCGAGCACGTGAGCCTGCGTCAGGCTCGGCGCGTCGGCGGCGTGGGCGTGCAGCGCGGCGTTGACTGCGAGGGTCGCATCGGCGGTGAGCACGACCGCGTCGGCAGCATGGGCGTGCAACGCGTCGGCCAGCGCCAGCACGTGCGTCTGCGTGAGCGTGAGCGCGTCGGCCAGGTGCGCGTGCGCGGCATCGGCCACGGCGAGCAGGTGCAGTTGCGTGAGGGTGAGGCCGTCGGCGGCGTGGGCGTGGGTGGCGTCGGCGACGGTGAGGTCGGTGCCCGATGACAGCGGCCCGACAATTTCCTCGAGCAGCGAGGGCACGAACACGGCCCAGGGATTCGCGCCCCACTTGGCCAGCTTGGCCTCGGGCCACTGGGTGCGGAGCGCCGCGAAGAAATAGATGTTCTCGAGGGTGGCGGTGCCGGTAGCGCTGGCCGCAAAGCCGATATTGAATCCGGCCAGTACGCCCGAGCGCGTCGCGGTAGCGCTCGGCGCGCTCGCAATGCGCCGGCCATTGCGCCAGATCTCGCGGCCACGCGAGCCGGCGACGTAGGCGAAGGCGTCGATCTCGCCGATCTTGAACGTCGGCGCGGTAGCGGTGGCGACGCGGCCGGTGCCGGTGTTGTTGCCGAAGTCCCAATAGATTTTGCCGTCGCCGCTGTACGGGCAGAAGACCTCGACCATCTGCGCGCCGGAGAGGTTATAGCCCTGCGAGGGCCCGTTGCCGTAACTGAGCGAGCGCAGCGAGCGCACCACCAGCAGCGTGCAGCTCGTGGTGTCGAGAATGTCGTCGGCATCCGCGGCGAGCTGCAGGCTGGTCGACGTGGTGGTCACGCCGAACGCCGGACCACCCACACCGATCACCGGCTGAAAGGATGGATAGGCAACGCCGCGCATCGGGTCGAACTTGCCCCAGGCCGGCGCGAAGACCGCGCCGATTTCTTCGAGCCCGATCCAGTCGCGATTGATCTGCACCGGGCCCGACGGTTGCTGGGTCCAGATTTGCGAATCCATCAAGCGAGGGTCTCGTAGATGGGCCGAACGGCCACGACGCACCCGGTGCTCGCTGCCGCGCCGGTGTAGTTGACGATGATCAGCGAGAACCCATCAGGCACATCGGCGAGCGCCTGCGGGCACAGGAAGAACACGCCTTGCAATGTCATCTGCTGCGTTGTGTAGCGCAGCACGCCGAGCAGTTTCAATTGGTTCGGCGTCGCAATGGTCGTCGTGCCTTCGCTGCCGCTGGGCAGCGTGGTCGTGCCCTGGTCCGCGTGCAGCCAGGTGGTGCCGCCGTCGGTGGTCACGGCCGGCGATGCGTAGACATAGGCGGCCTGATCGTTCGCCGGCGCCGTGTTGGCCATCGGCATCTTGACGACGATCTCGTAGTTCTTCGCCTTGTCGCTCAGGTTGCTGATGCGCGCCGACTGCCACCCGGCGGTCGCGCTCGAGGCGAGCGACTGCAAGTTCGTGACGGTGAGCGCGCTGTACGTCCCGTAACTGATGTTGCGCGTTGCCACGTCAGCGCCCCGCCACCTGCAGCACGCGGTAGTGCGCGTCGTTCGCGGCGCTCGGCGCGATGCGCGGCGGGCAGCCGATGTACCGATCGGCGATGACTTCTCCGCCGATCCGGATGGTGTTGACGCCGTAGGGCGCGCCGTTGCCGCCGTGCATATACAGCCGAATCCAGGAGGCAATCTTCGCGCCCAGCCAGTGCCCGCCGAAGGGGATGTCGGTGCGCTCGAACCCGAGCACGCCGTCGATCCACAGGCGCATCACGCCGTCGCGATTGGCCGGGCCGCTGATCGGGTTTTGCAGGGTGTTCATCTGCAATTCCACCTCGATGCAGTACGGGTCGGCGCGGCCGGGCTTGAGTGCGAACGCCGTGGGCCAGGGCTCGCCGCGCAGCGGGTTGGAGAACTTCCGGTCTTGCGTGTACATGTAGGGCGTAACGCCCACCAGCCCGCGCACGCACGGCTCGATCAGGTCGAGCGACGCGCCCCAGTCGGCATCCTGCGGCACGCGCAGGTTCGCGGGCCACTGGGTGAAGCCGTAATTCGCCTGCGCGCCGGAGAACATCGGCGCTTTGCTGCCGAGCCAGTCGTTGACGCAGACCGATTCCGACACCGACAGCAGATAGCGCCCGAACAGGTGCGTCGGGAGATTGTCGTAGGTGGCCGCGAACGCTTTGGGCCGCTGCGACGGATTGGCGAACAGCAGTTGGGTGTTGATCGCCGTGGTCGAGCGCTGCTCGCCGGTCTCGGGCAGGATCGGCCCGAGCGGGCCGTTGTAGCTCTCAATCCCGCCGACGCCGAACTGCGGCCAGGTGATCGCCTTCGCCAGCGGCGGCTTGTGCACCCAGCCCTGGGAGAAGTCCGCTTGCGCGATTTCGGGCGAGTCGTACTTGCCCACAAAGAGCACGTGCGGATTGCTGCGCAGCGCATCCTCGCCGGCGGCGGCCAGGCCGTCGGTGCGCACCAGGTCGGGCCGCTCGAGCGCGGGGTTGACCAGCATCTGCGGCGTAGCGAGCTTGTAGAACACCATGTCGCACGACACGTACACGTAGACCGGGAAGAAGCTGAACACCGCGGCCTGCACCTCGCCGCTCACGCCGGAGAAATCGAAGGTCAGCAGCGCGTTGCCGTCCTGCTTGCTGCCCAACTCGCCGACGCTCCAGTAGGTTTCGAACGCCCGCGAATTGTTCGATGTCACCGACAGCCACGAGTCGTGCTTGACCGGGATCTGGTAGGTGCCCGTCGTCGTCGTCACCACCAGTTTCGGCGGGCGGCCGAAGGTGTCTTCCGTCGCCGCAAACTTCGGCGCGTTGCCGAGCATGTTGCGCGCACCGATCAGCATGCCGGTGTTGTCCACCATCAACGCGCGCACCAGGTCGGTCACGTCGACGTTGAGATACTGGTTGCCCTTGTCCAGGTGATAGGTCGCGAACGGCGTTTGCCCCTGGGCCGCGCCGAGCGCGTCGGTCCAGTCGCCGCCCGGATGGCGCCAGGCTTTGTAGAGCCCCGGGTCCGCGAACAGCCAGGTCGGCTGCACGAGCGGCGTGTACGGGCCATTGCCCACGAACGGCGGCGTGACGACTGGCGGAGGTTCGACCGGCGGCGGGTCGATGACGGGCGGCGGGTCGATGACGGGCGGCGGGTCGATGACCGGCGGCGGGTCGATGACCGGCGGCGGATCGACCGGCGGCGGGTCCACCACCGGCGGCGGCTCGACCGCGACCGCGGGCACGGTGACGGTGCCGGAATGGGTCACCACGCCGGCGGCATCGTGCGCCTCGATCTTCAAGGTGAGATCGGCGGCACGCGCGAGCCCGCACGCGAGGATCAGCGCGAGGGCCAGAATTCTGGATGGGTGCATTGCGGGTCCGTAAACGAAAACCCCGAGCGCGAGGGCTCGGGGTTTTGTGGGCTGCGGGGTGCTGCGAATCAGTACTTGATTTCGGCGACGGTCGACAGGTCGCTGGCCGATGCGACGCCCTGATGCGGCACGCCCAGCACGAGCACGGACGCAGGGCCGCCGCTGGCGCCGCCGGTCACGAGACCGAACTTGACGTAACGGTCCGATTCCGCGTTGGCGTTGAGGTCAGCCGAGCGCACGACGATGATCTGCTGCGTGTTGTCGTTGGCGCTGGCGCTGGCCCCCAGCGCGGTCGGCGCCTTGAGCGCCACCGGGGTGCTGCCGCCGCTGTCGCAGGTAACGGCGCGGAAGGTGATGGTCTCGCTCGCCATGTCGCCGTAGCACGCGATCGCGATCACCTGGTCGTACTTGCTCATGTCGACCACATCGGTGAATTTTTCGCTGTTGGCGCAGGTCTGCGGGTCGATGGTGCCGACGACGGCGAGCAGCTCGCCGAGGTGTTGAGTGAACATTGTTTGTATCCTTTATCGAATGCCCGCAGCGTCCCGCGGCGCTCGGTCTGGCGCTCGGGACGCTTCGGACTGGGTGGCCAGTGGGTTAGCGCGCCTGCAGCGTGACGACGGTCGAGAGCGTGTTGCTGCCGTTCTTGCGCGTGATCGGCGCGGACAGCCAGGGGCGCCCATCCATGCGCAGGGTGAACTTGAACGCGGTGGTGTCCTGGTCGAACCAGAGGTGCATCGACACGTCGCTCTTGATGCCGCTACCCTTGACGATGGTCAGGTAGGCGTTGAGGTCGGCGAAGATGATGTCGCCCTCGTCGCCCAGGGTCTGCGCCGCCTCGGTCGCGATGATCGGCCGCCCCATGAGGCTGGCATAGGGCGAGCCGGCCATGCCGCCGGGCGGCACGTAGGTCGCCTGGCCTGCGGCGATGCCCGCGGTGCCGGCCGCGTCCTTGAACGTGATGTTCAACTGCATCAGTTCGGGCTCGATGTCCTGGTTCATGATCCACACGGCACGCGCGCGGTTGGCGGCGGGCATGCGCGAGTACATCTTGAGCACGTTGCGCGCGATGACGGTATCGGCGAGCTGCGAGGATTCCTTGCTCACGGTGACCTTGCACGGCGCGTTGACCAGGCCCAGCGGCATGCCGGCGCCGTCGCCGTTGACGATGGCGTCGTTCACCTTGAACTTTATGGAGTTGCCGGCCTTGCCGGTGATGTAGGTGCTCATGAAGGCGGCGTCTTCGAGCATCTCATCGGTGACCGGCACCAGGCACGAGAGCTTGTTGAGCCGCGAGGTGACCGGCTGCAGCGCGGGCTTGCTCTGGCTGATCGCGGCGGCCTCTTTGCCCCAGTACGCGCGAATGCCGCCGGAGCTGGCCCAGTCGGTCGATTCGTCCACCGGCACGGTCACGCTGTTGCTCATGGTGCTCTGCTGGTCGGTGCGCGAGATCAACGAATCCTCGCCGGCGACGAGCTGCATCACTTGCGAGCGCCACTCGGGCGGAACGGCGAAGCCGCCATCGGCACCGACGCCTTCGCTGCCGTAGGTCGACAGCGCGGCCGCGTTGAGCCGCGGGTCGACGTCGCGCTTGAGCGCGGCCGCATGAACCGCACGGGCAAAGTCGCCCAGGTTGTGCCAGCCCCAGCGCTGTTTTTCGGCGTTGCTCGGCAGGCGCGTGTTCTGCAGGCCGTCGGACTGGCGCTGGCGCGGCGGCGGATCCTGCGGATTGCCGACCGGCCCGGCCGAGGGCTGGGTCGGCGCGGTCGGGCGATCGCCCGGCTCGGTCAGGGTCGCGGCCTGCGCCTCGATGCGCTGCGCGCGCAGGATGTCGGCATGCAGGGCGTCGAACTCGGCGAGCACGTTGTCGAGCTTGGCGGTCTCGTCGCCGGTCATGTCGCGCTTTTCCGCGACGGCCGTGGCCTGGAGTGCTTTGGATTGCTCGTGCAGTTCGGCGAGCCGGGCTTTCATCTCTGCGAGATTCATGGTCGGGTTACTCCTGTGGACGAAAAAAAACCGGCTCGCGGCCGGTGGTGGGGTGAAGCGTGATGCGTGCGCTCAGGTGTTCAATGCTTCGAATTTGCGCGTGCGCTCGGCGATGCGCGCCTCGGCCAGTGCGTTGAGCACCCCCGGCGATTTGTTCTGCGCTGCGCTGTTGCGGCGCACGGCGTGCGGCACGTGGCGGAACCAGGGCACGTCGCGTCCGACCGATGCGGCCAGGCGCAGCGGCTCGGTGATCTGGTCGGCGAAGCCGCGGTCGAGCGCCTGGCGCGCGTCCATCCAGGTTTCGGCGGCCATCCAGTCGACGAGCTGCGCTTCGGTCTGCCCGGTGCGCGCGGCGTAGGTGCGCACGAGGTTGCCGGCCACTTGGTCGAGCAGCGCGGCCTTGTCGCGCAGGTCCGCCGCAGAGCCGACGGCGCCGCTCCACGGGTCGTGGATCATGATCATGGCGTTATCGGCCATGCGGATCTCTTCGGCGGCCATGATGATGATCGAGGCAATGCTGGCGGCCATGCCGTCGATGTCGGCCTCAACGCGCGCGGGGTGGCGTACCAGCTCGTTGTAGATGGCCAGGCCGTCGAATACGTCGCCGCCCTCGCTGTTGACGCGCAACAGGATGGTGTCGATGGCGCCGGCGGCCTTCAGCTCGGCGGCAAACGCCTTGGCGCTGATGCCGCCCCACCAGTCCTGGCCGATGGTGTCGTAGATGTAGACCTCGGCTTTTTTCTTGCCAGCGGCGCGGATGCTGAAGTTAGGCATGGTTTGCTCCGGTTACGAGTTGCAGACGGCGCGCGTCTTCGTCGATGCGCGCCTTGCGGCCGTCGGCGCCAGCAGCGGACGCGGGATCGGCCGGCGCTGCGGGATCGGCCGGCGCGTTCGGGTCGGCGGCGGGCACGACCGGCGCGGGCGGCGGCGCGGTGAGTTTGTCGATCTCGGCCTGCGCCTTCTCGCGCAGCAGGTCGAGCGGCGCGAGGTTGGTCTGCACGTGGTAGTCGTCACCACCGGGCACGGGGTTGAGGTCTTCGAGCCGGCGGCAGTCGTTCGGGGAGAGGATGCCGTTCTGCCGGCCGATGGAATACGCTTCGTACCGCGTTTTAATGTCGCCGCGCAGCAGGCCGTCGAGGTTGATCTTGATGCGCTGGAAGCCGCGCTGATTGCGCCCGAGCAGTTTGAGGTTGCACGCGGCCTCGAGCCGGCGCACCCAGGCGAGCAGGCAGTGCGTGACGAAGGCGAGGTTTTCCTGCTCGACGTTGGCGTGGGTCGCGCGGTCCAGCTCGGCCAGCATGTGCGGCGGCACGCGGAACCAGCGCGCGACCTCGAGCACCTGGAAGCGGCGCGATTCGAGGAACTGGGCGTCGGTCATGGGCATGGTCATGGCCTGCCACTTGAGCCCGCCGCCGAGAATGGCGGTCTTGTTGGCCTTGCGCGCGCCCTTGTGGACCGCCTCCCACTGCTTGCGCATGGCGTCGACCGACACTTGGTCGAGCTTGGCGTCGGTGGTGAGCACGCCGGCCGGGTGGGTGCCGTTGCCGAAGAAACTCGCACCGAAGGTTTCCATGCGGTGCGCCATGCCGAAGCTCTGGCGCGCGTAGGTCACGACGCTGTAGCCGATCAGCCCGTCGTAGCTCAGGCCGCGCAGGTGCAGCATGTCGGCCGCGGGCACGGTGTCGACGTAGCCGGCGTCGTCGCGCACCTCGTAGATCAGCGCGCCGGCGTCGGTGCGCTTGACGTGCACGCGGTGCGGCTGCAGCAGGTGCAGGGCGCTGGGTGAGCCGTTGAGCGCGCGCGTGATGCTGGCGAAGCCGTTGCCCCACAGCAGCGCGTGCGCCATGAGTGATTCGATGAAGTCGACCGAGGTCAGCTCTTCGTCCGGCGACACACCCAGCAACCACGAGGCGATGTGCCCGTCGATCACTTCGCGCCGGTCGCCGCGGCGCTCGATCACCTGCACCGGCATCGAGCCGATCGCCTCGGCGATGATGCGCACCGAGCCCCACACCGCGGACAGTGCGAGCGGCGCATCGCCGGCGAGCACGGCGCCGCTGGCGTTGGCGTTCTTGCCACCGGGAACGACGAACTCGGCGTCGTCGTCGTCTTTGTCGTCATCGAATGCGCCGCGCGGAGCGATCCAGCGGGCAATCATCTCGCGCACGTTCATCTCAGAGGGCCACGATGAAAGGCTTGTCTTGCTCTTCGGCCGGCGCGTTCAGCCGGTTGACGGCGATCAGCAGCGCGATCGCGCCGTCGATCTTCTGCTCGGCCTTTTCCTTGCGCGGGTAGACGTTATCCTTGGCATCGGTATGGCAGACGACGTTGCTCATCATCCAGGCGAGCACGGGGTCGCACGCGTGCACCAGCTCGCCGCCGATGACCATGCGCTCGACGTCTTTCATCGGCTCGGAGAAGTTCTGCACGTTCGGGCGCAGCTCGACCATGGGCGCGCCGGCGTCGAGCATCTCGCTCGCGAAGCTGGTCAACTGCCACGGGTCGAAGCCGATGGCCTTGACATCGAAGCGGCGCAGGTCGTCGTCGAGCTCTTCGCGCACGGCGCTGATGTCGAGCACGTCGCCGGGCGTGGTGCGGATCCAGCCGTCGTGCGCCCAGCCCTTCCACTGTTCGTTGCCTTTGCGCTCGAGCAGCGCTTCGGGCACGTAGTAGCGGCCGAAGGCGAACACCTTGCCGTCACGGCGGAAGGTCTTGACCTTCGCGAACAGGTCCTTGCGGAACGCCGCGTCGAGGCCAACGGTGCATTCGGCGCCTTCGAACTCGGCGTCGGTGATGCCGTGGCGGCCGCACGCGTCCCAGGCGAGCATGTTCATCCAGGCGGCGTCGGCGTTGATCCAGACGTTGAGCCGCTTGGTGAGAAACTCATTCAGGGCGGCCGACTGGGTGCGCGCGACGTTGGCCATGCGCAGCATGTCGTCGGGGTTGACGCTCACGCCATACAGCGGATTGGCCTTGCGCCAGGTGGCCTCGGCGAGCGGGTCGTCGCCCTCGTCGATGGTGTAGATGATTCCCCAGAATGAATCATCGTCGGCGGTCTCGCCTTCGACGCGGTAGCCCATGCCGCCGTGCCGCTTGAGCACCGCGCCGAGAATCTTGGTCAGGTAGTTGCGCTGGTCGTAGCACACGCCGGCGCGGTTCGACCCGGCGGTCGTGATCTTCCAGATCAGCGGCTGGCCGCGGCTGCCGGTGGCGCTGTCGAGGACGTCGTGCACGGCGCGGGTCTTGTGCGCGTGCAGCTCGTCGATGACCGCGCACGACACGTTCAGGCCGTCCAGGGTCGAGCCCTCGGCCGAGAGCGGCTTGCACTTGCTCGCGGTGTCCTTGACCAGGATGGAGTGCGTAAGCACCTCGACGCCGAAGCGCGAGCGGAACTCGCCGTCCATGCGCGCCATCTGCTGCATGATCTCGAAGACGATGTTGGCCTGGTCGCGCGTGGTCGCGGCGCTGTAGACCTCAGCGCCGAACTCGTTGTCGTCGACGAGCTGCTTGAGCCCGATGGCGGCGAGCTTGGTGGTCTTCGCGTTCTTGCGCGGTACCTCTTCGTACACGGTGTTGAAGCGGCGCATGCCGTCCGACTTGCGCTTCCACCCGAACACGCACGCAACGCTGAACTTCTGCGAGGGGTCGAGCACGATGCGATCGCCGGCCCAGCGGCCTTTGACGTGCCGCAGCAGCTCGATGAAGTCGATGGCGCGCGCGGCGGCGGCGACGTCGAACTCGAACGGGTAGTCGGGCTCGGATTCAGCCCGCGCCAGGTCGTCGAGCTGGCGCTGGCACGCGGCCTTGACCCACTTACACGCCGGAACGGCGCCCGCGACGACCCGGTTCGCGTAGTCGATTGCCTCGAATACGTGATCGATCCGCCGGTCGCCCATGGTCTAGAAGCTGCCCCAGCCGCCCTCTTTTGGCTTGTCGTCCACGCCAGGCAGCGACAGCTGCGGATCGCTGGCGGTCACGCGCGAGCGCGCCGCCGGCGACATGCCGAACTCGGCCGCGAAGCTCTTGATCTGCTCGAGCGCGCGGTTTTTGATCTGCTGCAGCACGCTGATCTGCTTGTACCCGCTCGGGGTATCCCAGATGCGGCCGCGCTCGCCGGTGTCGTCCTGCGCATCGAGCGCGGCGATGCGCGCCTCGGCCCATTCGAGATCTGCCCAGGCCGTGCAGTAACCCGTCAGCATCGCTCGGTCTATCTCGGACACCAGGCCGAGTGTCTTGAGGTGCTTCGTAATACGGTTCCATTCCGTCCGAAACGCCTTGGAACGGATCGGACATTTCGGCACCGCGACATCCGGCCGGACAACGTCATCGAGCAGGCTGGCGAGCGGTTTCTTGCTCGGATTCCCGCGCAGCGCGTGCACATTCGCCGGCAGCGGCTTCGGCCCGCGCTCACCCATGGGCACCCCCAGCGTCACCCATGGCTATACCCCCCCTCCCGAAACTCCCGCCCGCAAAAATTTGGTTGAGGGGACGGTCGTGGGGGTTTGGGGGAGAAATTGTCGACCCCCCCCTGCCCCGTGACGAGACGGGGCAGGGGTCGCGCGCCGCTGCCGGGGGGGTATGCTGCGATGCGCTACGCATGGCCGAAGCCGCCGTCGTGTCGTGCGGTCTTGCGATCGTGGCAGCGCTTGGCCATGGCTTGGTGATTGGTGCTATCCCAGAACAGCGTTTCATTGCCCCGGTGCGGGATCTTGTGATCCACGACCTCGGATGCGGTGGCGCGCACGGCGCCGGCCTGGCAGTCAGGGCACTCGCATAGCGGGTGGTCCTTGAGGAACTGCCTCGAGTAGTTGCGCCAGCGCCAGGTGTAGCCGCGCTGGGTGCTGTTGCCGCGCGCTGCATCGGCTACCTGCCGCGCTTGTTTGCGGTGCTTCTCACAGCGGCCGCCACCTTGAACCAGCACCATGCACACAGGGCAAGGGGCAGGGGCTTTGCGGGCCATGCTGTTGGCGTGGTACCAAATAAAAAGCCCGCTTTGTTGGCGGGCTTGGGGCGGGTCCGGTGGCCTGGACACAGAAACACTAAAGTAGCGGGCAGAATATAGAAGTGTGCAATGGGGTCAACAGTTATCTGTCGCTGCTCTCGGGCTCAGGCACGGGCGCTGGTGCCGGCACCTTGACCACCCGCACGCACCTGCCCTGGTAGTGCTCCCATGCCTCGAGCAGGGCGGCCTCGTGCTCGCCCACATCGCGCCCGTGCATCCAGTCGAGCAGCATGGCGTGCGCCTTGTCGATGCGATACCAGAACATGCGCACGCTGCAGCAGTGGTCGGCGGCCATGCTTTCGGCCTTGCGCCCGGGATTGTCCCGGTAGAAGTCGAGCACTATCTCGCCGATCGGTTCCTCGGTCTTGCACAGCCAGGCGACGCCCATTTCCATTTCCAGCGCCGGCGAATTGGCCAGGATCTTCGACAGCGCCTCGCCGCTGCGGGCTGCGCCTGGCACCTGCTCCCGATACGAGAACTGCCCGGTACCGGCGAACCCGCCGTCGGCGCTGCTCACACTCCACTCTCCCCACGCCACCAGGCGCCGGTGCACGTATTCGATCATGAGCCCACCTCGTCGATCACGTCGTCGCGATCCGGGCCGTGCCCACGACTGCTAAGCAATGGGTTCCGCTGGATCATTTCTAGAGACGATTCCGCGCACGACTCGACCGAGCATTCGTCGTAAAAGGCCCGGCTCCGCATCAGCTCCTCCGACGATTTCAACGGCGGAACGCGCTCGCGCATCATTTCCGCCGCCGCCCTCGCTTCCCCCGCAGATTGCGGCGGCTGAAGTTCCATAGCCGAATCCGCCTCAAGATCGCAACTTCGCACCGTCTTGTTTTCGCGGGGCAGTCCCGCCTTGAAAGCATGCCGCCGCCACACCCGGTCGCCGATCCGCTTGGGGTAAATCGCCTCGAATACTCCTCGATACAAGTGCCGACCGGTCGGCGCCAGGATTCTGAATCTGCGAAATGATCCACTGAATCCACAGACACACATCGGCGTCCCCGTGTCTGGATCAGGCGCCACCCCAACATTCGCTAACTCTGACGGATACCGCTCCTCGAGTGCCTTCCACAATCGCTCAAGGTTGCGCCGCTGATCATTGAAGAGCTTTTCGAATTCATCCTCGACATCGTCTGCCATTGCCCGCCCTTTCCTAAAACGGGGTTCCGGGGTTTCCGGGGATCATTTCCGCTCACTTGGCTTTTTTGGCATTTGTATGTGTCTGCCACTTTTCCGCGTTAGATGGAAACAAACCCCTACATCCCCTGAACCCCTTTCCTGTTTTCTGTTCTCGACAACAACACTCCCCTAACGAGGGGTTACCAGCTCCACTCGCCATCGACCCGAGCCGTCCTTTTGCGGACCTCGTTCGATTTTCTTGCCGTCGAGAATTCGCCCGGTATGCCGCCTGAGCCAGTGGCCCAGGCGCCGGGCGTTGACAGTGCCACCGCGGTCCCCCGCTATGGTCTTGAACGCCTCGAGCAGTGGCGGCGCTCTGGGGTCGATGACCTCGGTCTCGTTCGCGGCGGCGATCGCGTCGGATACGGTGACCTCGTTGTCGGCGAATCGCGTATGCCACGCCGCCAGCACCTGCAGCAGCTCGGTGCGGTGCGGGTCTTCGGCGTCGAGCGCCGATTGCGACGCATACGGATCGCGTTCGCCGAGCCACACCAGCGGCGCGCGCACCATGTCCGACCATTCCGCGAACCGGCCCCAATAGGGCACGTGCGTGATCGGTTTTTCGCCGCTCACGATGAAGGCGCGCATGATCGTGAGCCCGGCCGCCACCAGCTTCGGACGATGCTGCGTAAACCATAGCTTGATGTCGGTGGTGTATTCGCGCTGCTCGGGCTTTTCCATGCGCGGGTCGATCCGACACAACAGGGCGCGGGTGCGCAGGTCGCCGGCGATGGCGAGCTGGTTGCCGGTGGCCAGCCAGAGCGTGCAGGTGGGCACGTGCACCATCTGCGTTGCGCCGAGAATCCGGCCCGAGAACGTTTCCGACGTGATCGCCGTGCACAGCCAGTCGCCCTGCAGCGGCCGCTCGACGTTGTCGATCAGCACCACCGGGTCGCCCATCATGAGGATCGAGAGCGCGACCTTTTTCGCCTCTTCGTCGGTTTCCGGCAATTGCATGGCCGGCGCCGGCACGCCCGAGGCGAGAATCGCGATCAGATCCGCGATCAGCGTCTTGCCGCTCGACATCGTCGGCGCCGTGATCGCCCCCAGGGGCGCCGAAGGCAGCGCGCGCCGGACCAGCGCCGTCAACGCCAGCGCCAGCACCACCGCTTCGTCGACCTCGTCGGCGAACGGAAACGTCGAGAACGCCTTGCGCAGGTAGCGCAGCGCCGACATGGCGTCGTCCATCGTCGGCGATTCCGCGATCTCCGGGTAATCGAAGCCGCACGGGTCGTACCACGTGCCGGTCGACGGGTCATACCCGGGCGTTTGCAGGATCGATCCATCGGGGCGCAACGTCGGCGCCGTCACCGCGGCCAGCAGCGGCGGCAGGCGCCAGCGGCCGGCGCGCGCAATGTACGTGTTCGCCACCGCCTCGGGGCAATTGATGCGCACCCACTGCTCGGCGCGTTTGTCGTAGCGCTCCCAGGTGGCCGCGCGCGTCAGCGCTTCCACCAGGTAGGCCGGCTCGACCTCGCGCAGCGCAACGTCGGCCGGACGCGTGCGCTTGAAATTGCGCACCGACGCCGACTCGCGCCGCACCAGACGCACCAGCCGCTGGCCGCGCTGGTAGATGCCCTCGGCCGAGCGCATCAACGCATCCTCGGCCTCGTCCACGATGTCGGGTAACAGCCCCTGCACCCACTGGATCACCTGGCGCGGATCGTCGTCGGATTCGCCCCCGCCCCCGTTGTCCTCTGCAGGCGGCGCATCCCCGGAACCGAGCGGCGCGCTCGAGGGCGGCGGCGCCGGGCGCGATTTGCGTGGCGTCCACCCCGCTTGCTTGGCGAGCCAGAAGATCTTGCCCAGGGTGGCGCGTTCCGACGGCGCCTTCGCGAAAGTAGTCCAGCGCTTTTCGCAGGCGCCCTCTTCGAAATTCGACGCGGATGATGACCAGCGAATCCACTCATCGAGCGCCGCGCCGGCCGATGCGTGATACAGCGCGATCCCGACATCGACCCAGGTCTTGTAATCCTGCGAATCGAGCACCGCCAACGCCGAGCGCAGCCGGCGCATATCCGCGTTCCACGGGGCACCCTGCGCGCCCGTGGCGGCCGTGGGCAGATCCTGCGGCGCTTCCACCTGGCGCAACAGCCATTCCGGCGCCGGCTTCAACGGCGGCAGCTCGCCGGTGAGCACGTCCCAGTCGTCGAACGCATAACTCGACGTCGTCACCGACGGCTCGACCACGATGTAACCGCCGTCGCGCTTCACGTCGATGCCTTCGGCCAGCTTGCCCTTGCGCACGCGCGCATCCCAGGCGAACAGGTAGTGCACGCCACCCCCACCCGTTTGCTGCACCAGGGCCGCGGCTAGCCCGGAATCACTCCCGTGCGCATACTGATCGAGCAGCGCCGTGAGCGACTGGTCGCCGTCGTTGCGCGGGTCCACGTCCACCACCCAAAAGCCCGACGCCGGCCCGCATGGCACGCCGACATTCGCCGTCGCGTCCTTGGCCCACCAGCGCGCGATCGTCTCGCGCTCGCGGCTCGCTAGCTTGAACCCGCCGGCCTTGCCCAGCATCGCGTGCGGCCGCTTGCCCTCGAGCGGGAACACCGGCCACCCGGCCGCTGCGTAGGCCAGCGCGTAATCGAGCGGTGCCGGCATCCGGCTACAGCGGCGCGGCAGGCGGGCCCGCGAGGCCCGCGTCGATCTCGGCCACCAGCGCCGCAAAGCAGATGCGCGAATGGTCGACCGCGCCCGTGCGCCGGCGCGAATTCTCCCAGGAGGTCAGCGCAGCCGCGCGCATGATCTCGCGCTCGTCAGCCGTGCAGCCGTAGTGCGCGACCACGCGCTCGAACGCGGTGGTGAAGTCGAGGGGCGCGGGGATTGTGGGGAGGGTCATACGCCGCACATCCCCTCGCACTCTTCGCCGAAGGCATCATCGAAAAGCCGCTCTTGCCCGACGTCCTCCGCGCTGCGGAAATCAACCTCTGCCAGTGGCTTCCTGCTCCGATGCAAGTACATTTTTTGGCTTATACCGCCCAAGCCATTACGGATCATTTCGTCCACGCGAACAGCTTCGGCAAACGCCGGGGCGTCGTTCATTTTCATGTCGCGCCATAGCCGGTCGTCGTGGTACGGACAAAAAGTGCACGAAGATTTCGTCGGCGTGCGATAGCCTTGCCTTGCCATCCACGCGAGACAGTCGCGGCGGTTCATATTGGCTTCGATCAGAGGCCATCTGTTGACGCACCACCGCTCCCGCGCAGGCTTCATGCGCTGCGCCTCATCCGTGCTTATGCCGATCCACTGCGTCGCCCGCACGCCCTTGATGCGCTCGCCCTTTGCTGCGCCGAGCAATGCACGCAATTTCTGCTGTATCGGATCGATCTTAAAATCGCCAGTGCAATAACGCCGCATCTGCCCACCGATGCCGGAATCAGCCTCGGTGAAAAAAGGCGCTCCAGCGAAGCGCCCTACACCGTTCGCGCTTTCCTCGATGTTCCTGAGCAACCCGTCCTTGTGCATGACGCGATAGACCGGAAACGGCAGAAGCGCCTCGATGTAGTCGAGGTACTTGTAAATGCCCGCCGGCTCGGCGCCCGTGTCTGCGAATATCGCCGCATCTGGCATCGGCGTTATCTCGCCGCGCGCAGCCATGAGTGCCAAGGTTGACGACTGAACGCCAGCGCCAAGAGAAAGGACCGTCAGCATCGCGGCGCTACACCCGTCGCTCGCCTCATTTCTCGTTCACCCCCACGAACGTGCGCCCCGATTCCACCAGCGCGATATGCGGGCCGTACTCGCACCGGAACCAGCCGAGCCACGGCATGCCGATGCCGCCGCACACGGGGCAGCGCGTTTTGTCGCGCGCGTAGTCGTAGCGCTCGGTCGCTTCGACCCACTTGCCGGGCAGCCATCGAATATCGAAATCCGATCTCGTCGCCGCATACAGGAGATCACCCACGGTCGGCGGGATCATTCGGTCACCGCCTCTGCCTCGAGCCGCTGCAGCGCCAACTCGGCCGCGCGCAACGCCGCCTGCGCGTTCTCGATCACCGCTCGCTGCCAGACGATTTCGCACTGCACGCAGCGATCCGACCAGAACCGGCCGTGGCTGCACCGATTGCCGATCGCGCCATCGGCGCGGCGTGGCGTGGTCGATGCGCGGCTTTGCGCCAGCGCACGCGCGCGCGCCTGGCGGCGCTCGGCCGTGTAGCTCGCATTGTTGGCCTCGCGCTGGCAGGGGATGCAATAGGAGCAGATGCGACCGTTCGGCCACACATGCCGATAGCGCCCGCACCCTTTCGGGCATGGGCGCTCGTGCAGCGGCGGCGTCTTCGGCCCCGACTTGCGCTTGCCGCGGGGCGCGCCTTCGCCCTCTTCGCGCACCGCGCGCGCACCGCTCGGCGCGGTCAAGCGCTCGGCCGGCTTTGCGATTAACTCCGACGCCTTGATCATGATCGCGCCGCGAACTTCAACAGATCTTCCTTGATCCGGCACTCGTGCATCCCATTGCTGCCGGCGCCACCCTTCGCGACGTTCGCCGGCGGCTGCCATTCCGGCCGCTGCGCGTAGCGCACCAGCACCCGGCCATTCGTGTCGGCCGACTCAGTCACCACGGCGCGCGCGCCGCTGGGCATGATTACCGGGTCATCCTTGCGCAGCGGACGCAGCAGCATGCCGTTGTCCTTTCAGGGATTTATTTCGCGGGGTCGTTTGTGGGACAAACGGGCCTACCGCTCGTCGTCGTCTTTGTGGACACTGCGGGCACGTCCATAGCAATGGAGCTTCAACACATGCCGCATGTACTCCGACACCGAGCGGTTATCCGCTTCGGCCAGCCGCGACAGATCGAGAAACAGCCGCTCGGGCAAGCGAAACTTGAGTTCTTCGGTCAGCTTCGAATCGTTTGGCATATGACCCCGCGCTCAGGCGCCCAAAAAAAACGCCCCGGGCGGGAGGAGGGATGCCCGGGGCGCACAACCGCCGGCGAGGGCGGGATCGGAGGAGATACCACTAGCCTTACCACTACACTCATCACTGCTACTTCCACCCGCCGCGGCGCTTGCAGTCGCCGCTTCGAGTTCGGTTACACCGTCGACCCCTGCGGGATCGGCGGCGAAATGCTCGCCCAGCTCATCGAACGCGCTGCGCAACGCCTGCATCACGCGCGGCACGCACTCGAAGCACAGAATGCCAACGGGATGCACGAACGCGCCGCCGTCGAGCCCACGCTGGCACCAGGCACAGCGCGGCCGGTTGGCGCGCTCGAACCTCGCGCGCTGGTGCGCCAGGTAGATGCCGAGCGATTCGCGCAGCGGCGACCAGACGCCCGCGGCGTCCAGACTCATGACGCCGCCTCGGCGTCTATTTCCTCGGCCGCATAGATCTCGCTCATGGTCACGACGCCGCTAGTCGCCTCGACGATCTTTCGTGCCTGCGCCGGGCGCGGCGTGCGCTCCCCGCGTCTCCAACTTCCAATCGTGCGCACCTTGACGCCGAACAGCTCGCCGCAGCGTTCGTCCCCTTGATTCGCGATGTACTCAGAAAGCTTCATGCATCCAGAATCACACAAAACGTGTAATTCTGCAAGTCGTCGCTTACACAAAGCGTCGATGGATTGCGCGCCGATCGTTCGCTACGGTTGGCGCATGTCTACAAAACAAGAAGCCGGCCGCCGCATCAAGGCTGCTCGAGAAGCACTGGGCCTTTCGCAAGGGGATGTCTGCGAACTCGTGCCAGGACTTCAGGTCAGCCGCCTGTCGAACTGGGAGCAAGGCACTCGAATGATCAGCGTTGACTACGCACGGCGGCTGGCAACCGTGCTCAAGGTCACGCCGGCCTACCTGCTCACCGTCGAAGACGCCTCGCCATCGCCGAGAGAGCAATCGCTGCTCGATCTATATCGCACCACCGACGAGCGCGGACAAACCACCATATTCAGCGTTGCGGAGAAGGAATCTAACTTCGCCGTAAACCCGGAACAACACGACCACAAGGCAGCATAGCCCCCGCGAGATCGCGCCCGAAGCCCGGCATCCAACAATAACGAGACCCAGGCCGCCGACCGAGCGGAAACATCGGCGGCGGCCACATTGCTCGGGAGCATTCCATGGCCAGCGAAGATCAAGATCAACCATCGCGGCGCCTCGTGCCCGTCTCGCTCGAAGCAACGCCCATCCCCTTGCGGGTGATCGTCGTCGACATCGACGTTCCGTTCGGCACCCTGGTGTCGCTCTGGATCCGCATCACGCTCGCAGCAATCCCCGCCTTTCTTTTGATGTTCGCCGTTGTTGCCTTCCT
Organism: Lysobacterales bacterium; assembly: GCA_038224265.1. Lineage (GTDB taxonomy): Bacteria > Pseudomonadota > Gammaproteobacteria > Xanthomonadales > Ahniellaceae > UBA4656. The sequence continues at coordinate 4,647 of JBBRFN010000006.1, read as the reverse complement.
CGGCGCGATCACCTGGGACTACCTGCGCACGCGCTATTGACCGCTGGCCGAGCGAAGGCGCCGACCATCACCGCGCGCATGCGTTCAGACAATACACAAAACGTGTGATTTTGCTTGACTGACTCCACGTAACGTGTAATTGTTCGCCTCATCGCCCCACCTCACGGGGCGCAGGAGGTGCCAGCGTGGAACCACCCGTCTTCATCCGCCGCCAGTGCGTGCTCGCCGGCCGCGTCCGGCTTGCGCGCGGGCCGATCGAACTCGCCGCCATGCCGCGCGAAGTCTTCGAGCACTACGCCGCCGGCTACGAGCGGCGCTTTACCAGCGTGATCAGCGAAGCGCGCACCCGCTGGCCCGAGCGCGACGCCGCGCAGGATCTCGTCGACTACCTGTCCGCCCGGCATCCGGGTGAAGAGGTGGCGGGATGAGCATCACCGTCGGCGACCTCGTGCGCGTGGACTACCGCTGGTGCGTCTGCGCCGATGGTTTGCGCCACATCGGAACGCAGTATCGCGTCGCCGAATTATTCGTCGACGAGACCGCCACGTGCTCCTACTGCAAACGCGAGTGCGCGACAACCGTGGTTAAAAGCAACGTGCACGCGGACGGCGTCTTCAACAGTTATCCGCTGTTCGCCCTCACCAAGATCGAGCCCGACGCCGGCCTCGCGCCTGCGCGCATCGCCGACCTGCTGGAGATCACGACGTGAACTCCCGGCTCGATCGCTCACACCGTACCGCGCGCGAGCTGCGCAATGCCGGCTGGATGTTGATCGGCATCGCGCTCGCCGCCCTGCTCATCCGCCTGTGCTGCTAGGAGGCACCACCATGATCAAAGCCGCCGTATGGATCACCCCCGCCGATCACGCGCTGCTCTCGCGCATCCTGCTCGCCCTCCAGGCGCGCGACCGCGCCAACGGCGTGCCCCTGCCGCCCGACGCGCACCGCGACATGATCCTGTCCACCGCGCTCACCGAAGGGCTCAAGGCGCTCGCCGAGCGCCACCTGCCGCGCAAGCCCAGCGACGAGCCACCGGTGGACGCGCTGATCCTCGCGAACCTGCTGCAGATGCTGAATGCGCCCACCGCGCAGCGCGCGGCGAGCGGGGTGGCGCCATGAAAGGGCTCACGACCAACGCGCGCGCCGCCGCCTTCCTGGCGCTGGCCTCGGGCATTTTCATGAGCGGGACCAGCGCGATCGATTGGCCGCTGTTCGCCGCACCGCGCCGCCGGCTGCAATCGCCCGGCCGTTCGCGCTATGAGCCCCACCAGGGCAAGCGCGAATGCGCCCGTCGCCGCGCACAGATGGCGCGAGCCAGGTCATGACACGCGGCGCACGCAGGCGCGCCGGCGCGCCGGGCGACTTGGCGCTCGTGCTGTTCATCGTTATCGGCATCGGCGGCGGCTGGTTGTTAAATCTCATCAAGCTCGTAGCCGGCGGCTTCGGCCCGTTCACTGCGCTCGACCTGCTGCGCGCCATCGGCGTCTACATGTTTCCCCTCGGCGCCGTGCTCGGCTGGTTCGTGTGAACCGGCTCGACACCAAGTCGCGCGCGCACCTGCGCAAGGCCGTCGAGCTGCTGCGCGAAGAGGCCGACGCGTTGCGTTGCAGCAACACCCTCGACGGCGTCTGGCCGACCGGCAGCGAGCGCGCGCACGAGCTGCACCAGCAGTGCATCGACACCATCAACGGCATCGAATCCCTTTTGAAGGATCTCACCCCATGAACGCCCGTCTAGCCCGCCTGCGCGCCCAGCGCCCCGCCTACTCCGGCACCTTCGCGCATGACATCTTTCGCCGCGAGCCGCTGCTGCGGCGCCTCGACGTGAGCCCCGCCGAGGTGCTCATCCTGCTCGTCGTCCTGCTCGCGATCGGCGCGTGCGTCGCGCTGTCGTGGTATCGCGAGAGCCAGGCCCGCGATTGCCCCACACCGCCGCCGGGCTGGGATCGCAGTGTTGATGCCGACGGCACGTGCATGTACAAGCACGCACGGCGCGCGCGCCCATGAGCCTGGCCGATCGCATCATCGCGCGCGCCATGCGCACCCCGTATCGGCACCTGCCCGGTTACATGAACCGCTACTGGTTGCTGCCCTATAACCGGTTCGGCCTCGCCGTGCGCGTGCACGAGATCCTGCGCAGCGACGACGGCCGCGTGTTCCACGACCACCCCTGGCCGTACCTGTCCATCATCCTGCGCGGCGGCTACTTCGAGGTGCAACCGCGGTTTTCCGATGGCATGTACGACGGCGAGCAGATGCAATGGCGCCCCGAAGGCGCCTGGCTGTTCCGGCGCGCGCGCTCGTGGCACCGCCTCGTCGTGCCCGAGGGGCAGAGCTGCTGGACGCTGTTCATCTCCGGCCCGAAGGTCCAGTCGTGGGGCTTTCTAGTCGCGCCGAAACATAAGGTGTACTGGCGCGAGTACCTCGACGACTACGACAGCGAAGGGACGCCCGGCACATGAGCACCGAACCGGAAGCGCCGCTGCCGATGATGATTGCGCTCGCGTGCGCCGCGAAAAGCTATACGCCTCTGGCGCACCGCCCCGTCGATCTCTGGCTGATGCGATTTTTCGACGCCGAGGCACGTCTGCGCCTGGCGCTCGATCATCCCCAGTTGCGGGATGTAGACGCCGCCGCGCGGCACCTGCTCAACGTGCTCGCGCAGCCCGCGCCATGAACCGCATTGACCTCAACCGCCCCGCGGCACCGCCGGCCGACAAGACCATCACCATCGACGGCATCGTCGTGCGCCTGGTGCCGCTACCGGGGCAGGAGCGCGCCGCGATCCGCGTGCGCTTCGACATCCTCGATCGCGGCAAGGTCGTGCGCCGCATGCTCTCGTGCCCCTCGGCCGCCGACTGTCACGACGCCGTTCGGGCCGCGCGCAATCCCGCACCGTGCGCCGTGGCCGAGCCCAAGTCGGGGCCGTTCAATCCCACCATCGCCGACACGCGCAAGCGCGTCGACGCGCGCCGCAAGCGGCAGATGGCGGAAGAGCCGGGGCAGGCCGATGAGTGACGAATTCATCGCCTACGCAAAGGCCGCCAAAGACGACGTCTACCAGTGCGGCATCGCGGAGCATCTCGCGCTTGTCGGCATGCGGGATTTTGTCAGCGTGCACCCCTGTTTGAAGAACGGCGCGCCGGCGATGTTCTGGTTCGTCGCCGGCATCGACGACGAGCTGTTCATCTATTTCGACGTGCGCACACTGAGCGCATATCGCGACTCGGGATCGCTCGAGCTGTACCCGTCGAAGCGCATAGAGAAAGCCGCAGTCGCGCTGGCGCATTCGTTCACGTCCTCGACTCACCTGCGCACGTGGGCATTAGCCCGCCGCGACGTCTGGATCGTCGATACCATAAACCCGCGAAAGGAAACCCCTTGACCGCCCCCGCCGCCGCCCTGTTCAAAGGCGAAACCGCCGCCGAGCTGCTGCCGCTCGATCTGATCGACGCCTCGCCCACGAACCCGCGCACGCGCATGAATCCGACGCTGCTGGCCGAGCTTGCCCAGTCGGTCGGCAAGCACGGCGTGCTGCAACCCATCCTGGTGCGCACCAGAGACGCGCGCTTCGAAATCGTCAACGGCCATCGCCGCGTGCGCGCCGCACAGATAGCCGGCCTCACCGAGATCCCCGCCGTCGTGCGCACCCTGAGCGATGGCGAAGCCCTCGAAATCCAGTGCATCGAGAACCTCCAGCGCGAAGACCTCGAACCGCTCGACGAAGCCGAGGGCTACGAGCGCCTGCATCGCACCCACGGCTACAGCGTCGAAGAGATCGCCGAGAAGCTCGGCAAGTCGCGCACCTATGTCTACAGCCGTCTCAAGCTCACGGCGCTGTGCGATGACGTTCGGGAGTACCTGCGCTCCGGACATCTGACAGCGGTCACCGCACTGCTCGTCGCTCGCATTCCCGTGCCGAGCCTGCAGCTCGAAGCCGCGAAGGACATCATCGCCGACGATTACGGCCAGGCGATGAGCGCCACCGAAGCGGCGCAGCACATCCGCCGGCGCTACATGCTCCGCCTGCAGGGAGCACCATTCGACGCCGCCGACGCCAAGCTGGTGCCCGCCGCCGGAGCGTGCAGCAAGTGCCCCAAGCGCACCGGCAACCAGCCCGAGCTGTTCGGCGACATCACCGAGCACGACACCTGCACCGACCCCACCTGTTTCGCCGGCAAGAAAACCGCAGCGCTGGAACAGCGCGCCACCGAGGCCGAGGCCAAGGGGTTGACCGTCATCCGCGGCGAGCGCGCGAAGGCTGAACTCGGCAACTTTTTCGAACAGCCGAAGCACGACGCATGGGTCACGCTCTCAGACGTTTGCCCGCACGACAACGGCGGCCGCACCTGGGGCGAAGTACTCGGCAAGAAGATCAAGCCGATCCTCATCGAGCGGCGCAAGGCGGAAGACTTCGTCGCCGTGCTGGCGCGCGATGAAGCCGAGGCGATCCTGCGCAAGAAAGGCATGCTCGAAGAGCCGGGCGAATCCACCGACGCGACCGACTCGGACGACCCGACCGACGCGAAGAAAGATCATCGGTTCACCGAGCAGGCGGCGCAAGACTTCTACCTCGCGCGTCGCCATCGCCTGCACCTGTGGCGCGCCATCTTTCAGACCTGGCCACGCGCGATCAGTCGGACAGAACT
>JBBRFN010000005.1:0-47833 GCA_038224265.1 Lysobacterales bacterium | reverse complement strand
GATCCAGCTGCAGCCGAACATCGCGCGCCTGATCCTGTCGGGCTATGCCGACATGCCGGGGCTGATCGATGCGATCAACCGCGTGCAGGTATTCCGCTTCATCGGCAAGCCGTGGGACGACTTCGAGCTCAAGGCGACCATTCGCCAGGCCCTGCAGTACCACGAGGTGCTGCGCGAGAATCAGCGTCTTGCCGACCTGGTGCGCATGCAGCAGGGCAAGCTCAGTAAGCAGGACTTGGAACTACGCCGGCTGGAGGAGCAATATCCGGGCATCACCCAGGTGGACCGCGCCGATGACGGCTCGATTTTCATCGATGAAAACGAGTTCTGAGCGGGATCCGATGATCGCCATCGCGGAAAATCGGCCGGCTGCCCGCTGGCAGCATCGGTCGTGAGCACCACGGCGGCCCCGCAGTTCCAGCGCCATCTGGGCGCTGTGCTGGCCACGATCGTGGGCTTGGCGTTTTCCGGCGCCGACCCGGCGGTGCTGTGCGCCGCCGCTGCGGTAGTTGCCGTGGTGCTTTCCGATCAAGCCGGCCCGCTGCTGCGGGGCCTGGCCGGGCTGGGCGCGCTGGTTAGCGGAATCTTTGCTGCCCGTACAGCCATCGCCGATCCGCAGATCGAGGAGTTGGCGCGCATCGTTGCCGCATCCGCACTGATCATGGGCTGCGGCAGGCTCGCAGCGTTGGCGGCCTTCCGCGCGCCATCCAGCGGCTGGTGGCTGGGAACTGCGGGTGCCGCATTGCTGGCTGCCGGGGCGGCCATCGCAATAGGGCTCGCCAGTGGGCGCGGCTGGTCGGCCCAATCCATGCTGGTCGCAGTGGTGCTTGCCGCCAGCGGTACACGTATGGTGGTGCGCGCTGCTGGCCTGCCGCAGCGCGCCACTGTCGAGGTCTGGATTACCGCCGGGCTCGGACTGTCCGCTGCGGTCGGCACCGCGATCGGCAGTGTCGATCTGCCGCGTCTGGGCAGCGCCACGGCCGCCGTGCCGCTAGGCTCGTCGCTGATGCTGATGCTCGCCGCGGGCGCCATTCATGCTGTGTCGCTGCAGCGCATGCGGCGGGCTTTTTTGTGCGGAGCACTGCTGGTGGTCGGAGCAATCGGCAGCCTGCTGTTGGCGGCGCTGCGACCCGAGCTGGTGACCGCTGGGGAACTACGCGAACTTGCCGACCATACGGTCCTCGTCGGGCCGGCAGTCGTGATTCCCGTGCCGATGGCCTATGTGCTGCTGGCAATCGCGAGCTTGATGCTGCTGACGCTGGCCGACTCGAAGCGGCGTTTCGGCTGGATGGTCGGCTGGGTGTGCGGCATGGCATTGCTGATGGTCGGCTTGCTCGGCGTATCGGGCTGGCTGTTGCACTTCGACGCGCGCTTGGCAGCGAACTCCGTGCCGCTGACCGCGATGGGATCGCTGGCCATGGTCAGTCTTGGGGTCGGCATCACTCGGCTGGCTTCCGCCGCACTGCGCGAGCAGCGGGTCAAGGCGATCTGGATCCCCTCATTGGCCGCCGCCATCATTCTCGCCGCCACCGTATTCACCTGGCAGCAGGCCGAGCAGCAGGCGCAAAATTTGCGGCGGGAAACCGCGATGCTGACGCTGGAGCGGGTATCGCGCGCGGTGCGCGAGACGGTCTCGCGTCGGGTAGAGGCGCTATCGCGGCTCGGGTCGATCATGCGTGCGACACCTGCACCCGAGCGAGAGGCGCGGCTGCGCTCGGAAGCCGATGTCTTCCTGCGCGACTATCCGGGTTCGGTGGCAATTCACCTTGCAGATCCCGACCACCGTGCGCGATTCGTGGTGCACGCCGAACGTGCCGGAAGCACCCGGCCTGGCGACGATCTCGCATGGGATTCCCAGCGTCTGGCCGTATATCGCGCGGCCGCTGAATCCAACCGTCCAACGCTGTCGCCACCGCTGGAATTGTCGGGGGATCGCGGCCCCGGCTTCCTCATGGTCGTGCCGGTTGAACTGGACGGCGAGCGCTGGTTCCTGGTCAGCAGCCAGCGCTACGGAAGGATGCTGCAGGAACCGCTGGAAACCGCGACCAGCGGGTTCGATGTCGATATCGTTACCGGTGGGCGCAGCGTCTTGCGCTACCGGCCGACGTCGGGCTCGCAGCTGGCGGCGAACGAATACGCGACCAGGCTGACCACCCTGCAGACCACTTGGGATGTCGGCTTGGCGTACAGCCCCGAGGCTGTCGCGAAAGCTTCCATGCTGCCGCGCACGATCCTGATTGCCGGCCTCGCGCTTGCGGTCCTGCTGGCCTCGGCGTTGCGGCTTGCGGCACTGGCCCGCGAACGAGCCGATGCCGCCGATCGCGATCGGCAAACCGCAGAGCGCGCGGCGGCCGCACAGTTGGCCGCGCAGCTAGCCCTGGCCGATTCGCAAGCCGAGGCAGCGCGCGTGCTCGACTCGATGTCGGACGCGGTGTTCACGCTCGACGATCGACTGCGCCTGACATTCCTCAACGCCAAAGCCCGCGAGTTGCTCGGTCAAAGCGGCCAGAGCGCCAGCGGCAGTCCAGTACAGGAACGATTGCTGCTGTTTCTGGGAACCGAACTCGAGCATGCCTGCCAGGTTGCGCGTGCCGATGGCCTGCCGCAGTCGTTCAACGGCTACTCGCCTGCGTTGGGCCTGTGGCTGGCAGGCCGCATCTACATCAGGGGCGACGGACTGACGCTGTTCATGCAGGATGTGAGCGATTCGCGCCGCGGCGAACTGTTCGAACGCGAGCAGCGCGAGGTATTGCGCGGGATCGCGACCGGCGAACCCTTGCAACAGACGTTGCTGCGGACCGCCGCACTCTACGAAGACTTGCATCCTGGGTCGATCGCGTCGGTAGTGCTGCATGATCCGGCCACCGGCACCATGCGCACGGCCGCAGCCCCGACGTTGCCGCCCGAGTACTGCGCCGAAAGCGATGGTGTCGCGATCGGCGAGGGCCTTGGGTCGTGCGGAACGGCGTTGCATCGCGGTGAACGCGTGATAGTGGTCGACATCGCGAGCGATCCGCTATGGGCGAACTTTCGCGAACTTGCAGCACGCCATCAGCTGGGCGCTTGTTGGTCGCAACCGTTCATGTCGCGCATTGGCGAGCCGCTCGGCACGCTGGCGATCTACCACCGCGACCCGCGTAGTCCCAGTACGCGCGAGCTCGCAGCACTCGATACCCTCGCGGCGATCTGTGCGATCGCGGTGGAGCGCGCGCAGGCGGTGCGCCGCATCGAAGACAGCGAGCAGCGCTTCCGCTCGCTGTTCGACAACCAGCCGGATGCGGTGTTTGCGATGGACCGGGACGGAGTCGTCACCGCGATCAACCGGGCGGTTCTGGCCATCACCGGCTACCCGCAGGAGGTAATCGTCGGCAGGCCCTATGATGGAATGATCGTCGAGTCCTGCCGCGCCGAGGTGCGCATGCACTTCGGTCGCGCACGCGAGGGCGAGACCACGCGTTATGCCACGGTCGGTGTGCGCAGCGACGGGCAACTGCGCCAGGTCGACGTCACCAATCTGCCGATCGTGGTCGATGGCGCGATCGTCGGCGTGTATGGGGTGGCCCGCGACGTCACCGAGCAGCGCGCGATCGAAGCGCGCCTGCTCGAACGCGACCGCTTCTTCTCGCTGTCGCCGCTGGCCTTCGCGATCAGCGACGGAGTCGGCAAGTTCACCCAGGTCAACGACGCCTTTCCGCGCATGCTCGGTCACACCCGTGAGCAGATGCTGAGCGGCCGCGTGATCGATTTCATCGTCGAAGAGGACGTTGAGGCGACGCTGGCTGCGACGCGCGACATGGCCGTTGGCGGCACCCTCAATGCTTTCGTGAATCGCTATCGATGCGCCGATGGCAGCTCACGCTGGTTGCAATGGAACGCCCTTCGCTCTGAACAAGGAACGATCTTCGCCAGCGCGCGCGATGTGACGGCGCAGGTGCAGGCCGCGGAGTCCGAAGCGCTGATGCGACGGGTCCTCGAAGGCTCGCCCGCGGTGCTTTGGCGCTGGCTGCCCGAAGTCGGTTGGCCGGTCGAATTCGTGACCGACAATGTGGCGCAGTGGGGCTATGTCGCGGACGATTTTTCGGCGCGGAGGCTGTCGTTTGCAGACCTCGTACACCCCGACGACGTCGCGGCACTGCGCACCGCGCTGCGCGCGGCCGAATACGGCGGCAGCGATCGATTCGAGCATGTGTACAGGATCCGGCGCGCGGACGGGGCATGGATATGGATCGAAGAGCGAACCGCGATCGTGCGCCAGGCCGATGGACGGGTGAGCTATTGGCAGGGCGTTACGCTCGACGTGACCGCGCGCGAGCAGGGGCGCGAGGCGATGCTCCAGCGCGATCAATTCTTCGAGCTGTCGCCCGATCTGTTCGCCATCACCTCGGGCAACGGCTATTTCTCGCAGGTCAACCGCGCCTTTACCGCACTGCTCGGTTACAGCGCCGGGGAAATGCTCGCGCGCCCGATGGCCGACTTCATCCTGCCCGACGACCTGCCGTTGGCCATCGCTGCACGGCGCACCCTCGATGTGGCGGGAGCCATCGATACCGTGGCGCTGCGCTACATCTGCAAGGATGCGAGCGTGCGCCTGATCCTTTGGAACGCATTGCGCACCGACGCCAGCGGTATCGTCATCTCCGGCCGCGATATCACCGAGGAGCGTCGCGCGCAGGAGCAGGAACGCCTGCTGATGCGCGTCATCGAGGACAGCCCGGCGGTAATGTGGCGCTGGTTGCCGGACCTGGGTCCGAGCCTGCAGCTGGTATCTGACAACGTTCGCCAATGGGGCTATGAACCCGCCGATTTCACCAGCGGCCGATTGGCCTTCACCGACCTCGTGCACCCGCAAGACGTCGAACGCGCGTTGACCTCCACCCTCGCCGCCGCCGACCCTGCGGTCGATCGCATTCGAGCGACCTACCGCGTGCGCGCCGCCGACGGCCGATGGCTGTGGATCGACGAGCGCACCACCATCGTGCGCGATCCCGATGGCAATGCGCTGTATCTGCAGGGCATTACGCTCGATATCACCGAGGCCCAGCGGGCGCGCGAGGAAGAGCGGCGGCTGATCGGCGCAATCGAGACCGGGCCGGCCGTGCTGTGGCGCTTCGATCCCTATGCCACACCGTCGACTGCACTGGTGACCGCCAACGTGTCGCGGTGGGGCTACCAGCCGGCCGACTTCACCAGCGGGCGCCTTCGTTTTGCCGACCTGATACATCCGGATGACCACGAGGTGGCCGTCGTCGACAGCATGCGCCGGATCGAAGCGGGTGCCAGCACGATCGTGCGCGAATTTCGCTTGCGAACCGCCGACGACCGCTGGGTGTGGGTCAACGACCATGTGCAAGTCGTCTACGCGCCGGACGGCAGCCTCGACTTCTGCCTTGCCCTGAGTTTCGATATCACCCAGGAGCGCGCGGCGCGCGAGAGCGAGCGCCAGATGCATCAGGTGATCGCGCTGAGCCCCGCCGTACTGTGGCGCTTCGACCTTGCACGGGACATCCCGACGCAGCTGGTTTCCAGCAATGTCAGCCAGTGGGGCTACACGGAGGACGACTTCACCAGTGGGCGAGTCCTGTTCGATGATCTGGTGCACCCGGACGACCGCGACCGCGTACGGCAGCACACCTTGTCGGCGATCGCCGCCGGTGCGCGCGAGATCGAGTCCGTTTTCCGATTCCGCACCGCCGACGGGCGTTGGGTCTGGCTGGATGTGCGCCTGACCGTGGTGCGCGACAGCTCTGGCGCGATGGTCGACTGCGTATCACTGACCCTCGACGTGACCGATCAGCGCTCTGCGATGGCTTCGATGCAGGAGCGCGACCAGTTCTATGCGTTGTCACTGGAGATTTTCGCAGTGGCCGACGGCGCCGGCTGCTTCCGCCAGGTCAATGAGGCGCTGACGCGGGTGCTTGGCTATCCAGTCGATCAACTGATCGGCGAGCGCCTGCTGAAGTACGTGCATCCCGACGACATGGATCAGGCGCGCGACCAGATGCGCAGACTGACCAGTGGCGGCCGGGTCGAAATGGTCGAGCTGCGCTGCCGGCATTCAGGCGGCGAGTGGCGCTGGCTGGAATGGAACGCGGCAGCAGGACCTGGCGATCTGTACTACTGCGCCGCGCGCGATGTAACCGAGCACAAACAACTGTCGGCAGAGTTGCGTCGCGCGCTGCTCGACCTCGAACGGCGCAATGCCGAGTTGCAGGACTTCGCCTTCGTCGCTTCGCACGACCTGCAGGAGCCGTTGCGCAAGGTGCAGGCGTTCAGCGACCGCGTGATCGCCCGCTATGCGGATCGGCTCGATGCCCAAGGCGTGGACTATCTGCAGCGCATGGATGCGGCATCGCGGCGGATGCAAACGCTGATCGACGATCTGCTGGCCTATTCGCGGGTAAGTACCCGCGGCGAGTCGTTCCGCGTCGTGGACCTCGCGCGGGTCCTGCGCGAGGTGATCGGAGATCTGGAGGCGCGGCTGGAGAGCAGCGGCGGTGAGATCGTGGTTGGCAGCATGCCGAGTCTGCAGGCCGATCCGACCCAGATGCGGCAGCTGTTGCAGAATCTGCTCGGCAATGCATTGAAGTTCGCCCTGCCTGGCCAGCCGCCGCGGGTCGAGGTGAATGCGCTGCCGATCGAACTGGACCGCGTCGAAGGCGGGCTTGGCGACGGTTGGCGCCTGCAGGTGGTCGACAACGGGATCGGCTTTGAATCCGACCATGCCGAACGCATCTTTGCCCCCTTTCATCGGCTGCATGGGCGCAGCGAGTACGAAGGTACCGGCATGGGGCTTGCCATCGTACGCAAGATCGTGGAGCGTCATGGTGGCGTCGTACGCGCGACCGGCAGTCCGGGCCGCGGCGCGGTGTTCACTGTCGACCTTCCGTCGGAACAGTCGCAGGCGGTTCGCCAGCTGCGAGAGCGGGACCACATATTGGTCAATGGTGCGGTTTAGGCGTGGTCACGGAGATTCAATCGATGCAAATGCGTGCGACACCGCTCCACACGGTACTGATCGCCGAGGACGATGCCGACGATCGCTTGCTCGCCGAGGAGGCGTTTCGCGTTTCGCAGGTCGAGTGCAATCTGCAGTTCGTCGGCGACGGCGAGCAATTGCTCGCGTACCTTCGCGGTGAGCGTGAGTACGCCGATCGCACGCGGTATCCGTTTCCGCGGGTCGTGCTTCTGGATCTGAACATGCCGCGCAAGGATGGCCGCGAAGCGCTGGCAGAAATGCGCGCCGACCCGTTGCTGAGCGACCTGCCGGTGATGGTACTGACCACCTCGCGCGCGCACGAGGACCGTGCCCGGATCATCCAGCTCAAAGCCTGCGATTTCGCCACCAAGCCGACGCGCTTCGACGAGCTGGTTGGGGTGGTTCGTCGCGTGGCACGTTGGTTTGGTCCATTGCCGCTGCGGGAGCTGGAATGAGCGCCGACCCGATTCGTGTCGTGGTGATCGACGACGATGAGGACGACTACATTCTGGTCGCCGAGGCGCTAGCGCGGATTGCCGACGTTTCCTTTGCCGTGACCTGGGCACCGACCTACGCCGATGGGCTGCGCACAGTGATGGCGGCCCAGGCTGAGGTGTACCTGGTCGATTTCCTGCTTGGCGCCCAAAGCGGCATCGACCTGATCAGGGTTTGCGTTGCGCAAGGCAATCGCGCGCCGATGATCCTGATGACGGGGCAGGGTAATCCCGAGGTCGATGCGGCAGCACTGCGCGCCGGGGCCGCCGACTACCTCGCCAAGCGCGACCTCGATCCGGAGCGCCTTTCGCGTGCCATCCGCTACGCGCTGGACCGCGCGCGCGCCTATCAGGCGGTCGAAGACGGCGAGGCGCGCTATCGCGTGCTGTTCGATCGCAGCCCGTTGCCGCTTTGGGTCTACGACATCGAAACCCTCGGATTTCTGGCCGTCAACGAGGCGATGATCGATCACTACGGCTACAGTCGCGACGAGCTGTCGCGCATGACAGCCAGGGATATTCGACCGGTCGACGAGCTGGAGAGTTTCGATGCCTACCGCGCCCGTCGTCCGCGTGGCCTGATCAAGGCCGGTCTGTGGCGCCACCTCAAGCGCGATGGCAGCATCATCGACGTCGAGGTGACTTCGCATGGCATGGTCTGGAACGGCCGCGAGGCGCGCCTGGTCCTGGGGCTCGACGTCACCGAGCGACTGCGGGTGGAGAACGCGATCCGCGAGCGCGAACAGCGTCTGCGCAACGTGCTTACCGATTCCGTCGACGCCCTGCTGGTGGTGGCAACCGACGGCAGCATGGTGTTCGCCAACCCTGCGGCCGGTTTGCTGTTCGATGCTGCACCCGAAGTCCTGATCGGCAGGTCCTTCCCGCTGCCTGAAGTCCTCGAAATGGAATTCTCGGAAGCGCAGGTTCCGACCAACCACGGACATGCGCACGCGATCGAGTCGCGCGTCAGCGAAACGGTCTGGGACGACCAGTTGGCCAAGCTGGTGTCGCTGCGCGATGTCACCGAGCGCCATCGCAGCGAAGAGAAACTGCGCGTGCTCGAGCGTGCGATGGAATCCACCACCAACGGCGTGCTGATCTCCGACGCGCGCAGCCCCGACATGCCCACGGTGTACATCAATGCCGCTTTCGAGCGCATGACCGGGTACTCGTTCGACGACATGCTGGGGCGCAACTGCCGCTCCCTGCAGGGCAGCGACACCGATCAACCGGAAGTGCACCAGCTCCGCGCCGCGATAGCCGAAGGTCGCGGTGCCGATGTCGTGCTGCGCAACTACCGCAAGGACGGCACCCTGTTCTGGAATCACCTGAATCTGGCGCCAGTGCGTAACGAGCGTGGCGAGATCACCCACTATGTCGGCATCCAGGTCGATATCACCGAGCGCCGGCGCCAAGAGGCCGAGATCTCGTACATGGCGACCCACGACAACGTCACCGGTCTGCCGCGCTACATCGCCGTCGAGGAGTCGACTCGCGCCGCGGTGGCCGATGCCGGGCGCACCGGTAGCCGCGTGCTGATGCTGTACGTCGACATCGATCGTTTCCACAGCGTCAACGAAAGCATGGGTCATGCGGTCGGCGACGAAGCGCTGCGCGCGGTGGCGCAGCGCATCCGCGCGGTCGTCGGGGAGGATGGCCGGGTTTCGCGGATCGCCGGCGACGAGTTCGTGGTGGTGTACACGCCCGCTGCCGACGACCGCGATGGCACGGTGCTGGCCGACCGCATCCGCGATGCGGTCGAGCAGCCGGTCGCAGCGCCGCCGTATTCGGTGTATCTGACCGCCAGCGTCGGTATCAGCGCGTTTCCCGACAATGCAAGCAGTGCGAGCGAACTGCTCAACCAGTCGGAAGCGGCGATGACGCGCGCCAAGCGCAACGGCCGCAATGCGGTGGCACGATTCTCCAACGAACAGGTGCAGGAACTGGCCGATCGCCTGTCGTTGGGCAGCCACCTGCGCGATGCCGCGCGCAAAGGCGAGCTGCTGTTGCACTACCAGCCACAGGTCAGCGCGCACAATGGCCAGGTCATCGGTCTGGAAGCGCTGGTGCGCTGGCAGAGTCCGGAGCTTGGGTTCCTGCCGCCGGGTCGTTTCATCCGGGTGGCCGAGGAGCTGGGTCTGATCGCCGATGTCGGGCGCTGGGTACTGGAGCATGCCTGCGCGCAGGCGCGGCAGTGGCTTGACGTAGGGCACCATGATTTCTGCGTGGCGGTCAATGTTTCGGCACTGCAGCTGCAGCGCCCGACCTTCGTGGCCGAGGTGCGTGCAGCACTGCAGGCGGCAGGTCTGCCTGCGCACCACCTCGAGCTGGAGCTGACCGAGTCCAGCATCATGGAAAACGTCGAGCGCATGATCGAGACGATGAACGCGCTGCGCGACCTGGGCGTTCATATGGCGCTGGACGACTTCGGCGTAGGATTCTCATCGCTCAATCACCTCAAGCGGTTCCCGATCGAAAAGCTCAAGATCGACCAGAGTTTCGTGCGCGATATCACGCGCGACTCCGGCGATGCGGGCATCGCGCGGGCGATCATCGCGATGGGACACCAGTTGGGCATGACGGTGATGGCCGAGGGCGTGGAAACTGCCGCGCAGATGGGCTATCTGCGCCGCAACCACTGCGACCAGTTCCAGGGTCTGTTCTTCGCCGGCCCCGTACGTGCCGATCTGGCGGGCGAGTTGCTCGGCCGGCGCTTCCTCGCACGCGAGTCGTTCGTGAGCGATTCCGAAGAGCGCACCTTGCTGCTGCTGGATGATGAGGAAAACATCCTGCGTGCACTGACCCGGCTGCTGCGCCGCGACGGCTACAAGATACTGAGCGCCACCAGCGCGCGCGAGGCGTTCGAGATGCTCGGCCGGCACGAGGTGCACGTGGTCATTTCGGATCAGCGCATGCCGGACATCAGCGGCACGGAGTTCCTGAGCCAGGTTCGCGCGCTGTATCCGGACACCGTACGCCTGGTGCTGTCGGGCTACACCGACCTGCGCACCGTAACCGAGGCGATCAATCGTGGCGCGATCTACAAATTCCTGACCAAACCGTGGGATGACGAAGAATTGCGGCGCGAGATCCGCGAGGCATTCCGCACGCAGTCCGAGCGGCGCCCGACCACTGCGTGACAACCCGGCGTGCGAGCGACTCCCTAGGGCCGCGCGGCCCCTTGGTCGGGCTGGCGCAGCGGCAGCAGGATGCGGAACGCGGTGCCCTGGCCGAGCTTGCTGCTGACCTCGATACGGCCACCGTGCTTCTTGATGATGCTGTAGCTCAACGACAAACCAAGCCCGGTGCCCTGGCCGACCTGCTTGGTGGTGAAGAAGGGATCGAAGATCCGTTGCAGGTTTTCTTCCGCGATGCCTTCGCCGGAGTCCGCGATCTCGATCCAGCCGGTCTCGGCGCTGGCGCCGGTCGACAGGCGGATGGTGCCGCGCTCGCGGATCGCGTGTCCGGCATTGACGAGGATGTTGAGGAATACCTGGTTGATCTGCGAGGGAATGCACTCCAGCGGCGGTAGCGGCCCGTAGTCCTTGATGATCTCGACCTTGTACTTGATCTCGTTCCAGACGATGTTGAGGGTGGAGTCGAGTCCACGATGCACATCGGCCACCTGCCATTCCTCGCCTTGGCCGGCGTGCGAGAAATCCTTCAGGTCCTGCACGATCTTGCGCACCCGTTCGATCCCCTCGGCCGACTCGTCGAGCAGGCTGGGCAGGTCCTGGGTGAGATAGTCGATCTCGAAACGCTCGCGCTGCTCGTCGAGCGACTTGCGCAGTTCCGGCGGGAGCGGCGCGTCGGCCAGCATGTTCTCGTAGCTGGCCAGCATCGAAAACAGGTTGCGCGTGTAGTCCTTCAGGGTGCCGATGTTCGAATGCACGTAACCGATGGGATTGTTGATCTCGTGTGCAACCCCGGCCGCCAGCTGTCCGATCGAGGCCATTTTCTCCGACTGCAGCAATTGGTCCTGCGCGCCGCGCAGTTGCGAGTAGGCCAGTTGCAGCTCGACGTTGCGATTCTGCAGCTCTTCCTCGCGCGACTTTTCCGCGCTGATGTCGTGCAGCATGACCGTGTAGTAGGCGCTGTCGTCGTCGGGCGAATCGTGTCGGCGCACGTCCTGTACCACCGGGATCTCGGCGCCATCGAGGGTGCGGATGATCACCTCGCTGCGCCAGGCTCCGCTGGCGCCGGCAATCGCCAGCGCGGTGCGATCGACCAGGCTCGCCACGGCGCTGTTGCCCTCGCGCGGCAGGGCGCCAGCGAGGCGGCATGCCGCATCGTTCGCATAGCCCACGTTGCCGTCGCCATCGACCACCAGGATCGCATCGGTCGAGGCGTCCACCATCTGTTCGAAGCGAACCCGTGCATGGTCGAAGATGCGCAGCTCCGTGACATCGTGCTGCACCACGATGCGGCGGCCGTCGGCCAGCGCATGCATGTCGACCGTGAACCACTGGGTCAGTGAGGCACTGCTGAAGCAGGCATCGGTGCTGAATCCGGCGCGACCCGGTTGCAGTTCGGCGATGCCCTGGCGCAGGGCGTCGACCCGGTTCGCGCTGATCGCGCCCATCTGCGCGAACATGCTTACGAAGTCGCTGCCTAGCCAGGCTTCCTGGGCCAGTCCGCGCTGGCGCGCGAAACGCGCCCAGGCGCCGTTGCCGCGCGTGATCTTGCCGCTGGCATCCAGCAGCAGCACGTGCTGCGACAGTGCGTCGAGCAGTGCATCGGTCTCGAGCACAGTGCTTGCGGGCTGAGTGGTATCCATCCGTTGCGGGAGCATGGTCCAGCCTGCTGTTTATTTCAACGCATCGAGTGGCGGTCGGTGGTTGCCGACCGCGGGGACTTGCGGTCGCCCAGGTCTCAAGCCAGGGCGAGGTTGCGGCCGCTGGTGGTGCTGCCCAGTACGCCTTGCGGATCGTAGGCCGCCGCGGTGTCGCTCCGGCCCATCCGCGACAACGTCCATTCGACGTCGCGCCGGCGGCGGGCTATCAACTCGCCGTTGGCCCGGTTCATGTCGGCCAGCGCCTGCAGGCGCTCGGCGTGCGGGCCGGGCAGGAAATGCGAGGAATCCGTTTGCGCCAGACCCCGCAAGCAGTCGTTCTTCGCAGCGCAGGCCTGGCGCAGGCCATCCGCGTCGCGTGCCAGCAGCGCGCGCCGTTCGGCCTCGAGCGCTGCGGCAAATGCATCCAGCAGGCCAGGATCGAGCGCGCCGCTCACCGCGGCAGATCCTTTTCAGCCGCCAGCAGACGGTCGGCGATCAGTTGCGCATCGACGCGGTAGGAGCCGTCGGCCAGTGCGGCGCGCACGGCGGCAACCTTGGCCGAATCGAATGGCGCCGGTTCTCCGGCACTGCGCGAGACTGCCGCCAGTTCGTTGCCGACATCGGTCAGACGGACGCTGTCGCTGGCGGCAACAGCGCCAACCTTGTCTTCGCCGCTGGCGCGTGCGCGCCCGGCAGCGGGATCGACGCCAGAGGTCGGCGGCAACGGGGTCAGACGGGGGCCTTCGATCTTGGTGCTCATAGCTTGCTCCACGATTGCGGTACGTGGCTGGTATCGGCACGTCCCGGCACAACTGTAGCCCGGATTGGCGCGGCTGCCGGCGTTCGCCGGCCCCTCAGGATGGAAAGTGCGGCAACTGGGGTGGCGCTCATTGCACCCAGACCTCGCCACTGTCCTGCACCACCCCCTGCACCTGGCGGCGCGACAATGGATTCTCCACCATCACGTGCTCGCCGGGCGCACCATCGTTGATCGCCTTGCCGCTGGCGCGGACTTCGAGTCCGCCGCTGCGCGCCACCAGGGTCACCAATTGTCCGCGGCGTACCGCGGCCGGCAGCGACAGATCGCTGGCGCCCAGCGCCGTGCCGGCGCTGAGCGCGCGGCGGGCAATCCGACCGACGGCCAGTTCCGGCCGGTCCAGCGCGCTGCCGGATAGCCGCATCAGATCGCGGGTTTCGAGCGCCAGGGCATCGGCGGGGATTGGCATGCCAGCGGCAACCGGGCGGGTCAGAACCAGCACCGAGCCGCTGCGGCTCACGCGCACGGGCACGTACAGCTTCCAGCCGGCAGGATCGGAACAGCTCACCTCCACGGTTGCGGCGTTACTTGGCATCGCCGTCAGTGGCGCCATGCAGCGCGGCATCCGCAGTCGCTCGTCGATGCTGGCCTGCACCTGCATGCCAGGGCCCCCGGCGATCGCCGACTCGGCTGCCGTGCGGATCGCGGCCACCGGCTGCACGGTGTCTTCGGCCGTTGCAGGCAGGGCGGCGCACAGCATCATGATGAGTAGGGAGCGGATCATGGACAGGATGTTCCTGGGACATTCCCATGCAGGCAAGGCACGTGCCGCGCGGGCCAGACAAATTCCGCCGCAACCCTCAAGTTCTGTCGGTCGGCTGCCGATGACGAGAACATCATGAGCGGCCGTCTTCTCTCCACCATCGACCAGCGGACCCGGCTTGCCGGCCACAATCGCCTGGCCCTGCTGCTGTTCCGCCTGTGCGGCAAGCAGCGCTTCGGGGTCAACGTGTTCAAGGTGCAGGAGGTGATCAAGCGCCCACGCATCTGGCCGTTGCCGACTCGCCATCCACAGGTGGTAGGTGTGGCCGACGTGCGCGGCCGTACGTTGCCCGTGCTGGATGTGGGCCGCGCCATCGGACACCCCGAGGCGGAGCTTGCGGACGCGGGCTATCTGGTGGTGACCGAATTCAACCGCACCGTGCAGGGATTCCTGGTTGCGGCAGTCGATCGCATCGTCAATATCGCGGTCGAGGACGTGCTGCCGCCGCCGGATGTCGGCGCGCGCGCGACGCAGTTGACCGCGGTTACCCGCTACCAGAACGAGCTGATCCAGATCATCGATGTCGAGAAAGTGCTGGCGGACGTCAACGGCGCCAGCATCACGGTGTCGGCCGATTTGATCGCGCGCGCGGGCAAGCGGCGCGAAGGTCGTGCGCAGGTGCTGGTGGTCGACGACTCGCGGGTCGCACGCAACCAGATCCACAGCGTGCTCGATCAGCTGGGTCTCGAATGCACCCAGATGCCGGACGGCCGTCAGGCGCTGCGCCATCTGAAGGACCTCGCAGATCGCGGCGAGTGTTTGACCGATCGCTATTCCGTAGTGATCTCCGACATCGAAATGCCGGACATGGATGGTTATACGCTGACGACGGAAATTCGCCGCGATCCGCGCCTGCGCGATTTGTTCGTGATCCTGCATACCTCGCTGTCGGGCATCTTCAACAACGCGATGGTGGCGCAGGTCGGCGCCGATCGCTTCGTGCCCAAGTACACGCCCAACGAGCTTGCGGCCACGGTGCTGGAACACGTTTCCGCGGTGGAGGCGGCCGCCTGAGGCTGTTGATCGTCACCACTGCGGACCTGCGCTGAGTTTCCGGCACAGGTCCTGCCCATCGGGTCTGTCGCCGCATTCGGCGACGGACCCGGCGCTGCTGGCACAACCCTTGCCTCGATGGTTTCCGACGACGCATCACACGCGTCGCAGGCGAAAACCGCAGTGGCCGGACCCCTCGACAACCTGCTTGGCATCCAAGGCACCGCACTGTCGCTGCATCGGGCGCGGATCGATCAGATCGCTTCGAACATCGCCAATGCGGATACGCCCGGCTATCTCGCGCGCGACATCGACTTCGAGCAGGCCCTGCAGCGCGCCGCCGGCACTACCGACGCCGGCGTGGAGATGGCGCGCACCGCGCCCGGGCATCTGAACGCACAGATCAGCGCCGGCGCGCCGGCCACGCAGGTCTACCGCATACCGCTGCAGCCCGCGCAAGACGGCAACACCGTGGAGCTGTCGACCGAGAACGCCAAGTTCGCCGAGGCGGCAATGCGCTATCAGGCAACGCTGACCTTCATCGAGGGGCGCATGAACACCCTCAAGACCGCGATCAAAGGAGGCGAATGATGAGCAGCTTCGGGATCTTCGATATCGCAGGTTCGGCGCTAGCCGCACAGTCGGTGCGTCTGAATACCGTCGCCAGCAATCTGGCCAACGCCCAATCGGTCACCGGCGATCCGAATACGGTGTTCAAGCCCAAGGAACCGGTATTCGAGGCGATCGCGGTGTCCGATGGCCAGAGCCTGCCGGGCGTGCGCGTACGCGAGGTTGCCGACAACACCGCAGCACCCCTCAAGCGCTACGAACCCGGCCATCCGCTCGCCGATCCCGATGGCTACATCTATGCGCCGCCGGTCGATGCGGTCGAACAGATGGTCAACATGATTTCCGCCGCGCGCAGCTACCAGGCCAATGTCGAGGTGATGACCACCGCGCGCGACCTGACCCTGCGCACGATCGGCGCGATGAGTCGCTGAGCCCGCGCCGGATAACCAGGAGCCGCTGCACATGCCCACACCCGTAACCACCAACCCCGCCGATATCTACTCCGCGATCGGGATCAACAATCCGCAGCCAGCCAATCGGGGCAATGCCGAAGTCGGGCAAAACGATTTCCTGTGCCTGATGCTCGAGCAGTTGTGCAATCAGGATCCGCTCAACCCCGAGAAGGGTGCCGAATTCGTGGCGCAGCTCGCACAGTTCTCCACCGTATCGGGCATCGAAAAGCTCAGCGCAGGTTTCGTCGGCCTGGTCGATTCGATGCGCGGCTCGCAGGCGCTGTCGGCGGCAGGACTGGTCGGCACCTCCGCGCTGGTCGGGGCGAACGCACTGACCATCGATGCTGCCGCTGCCAACGCCACCAGCGAGCCGCAGATATCCGGCGCGGTGGACGTGGCATCCAGTGGTGCGGTCACGATCGAGATCGTCAACGCCACCGGCACGGTGGTGCGCACGATCCCGCTCGGTAGCCAGCCTGCGGGTCTGGCCGAGTTTTCGTGGGACCGCAAGACCGATGCCGGCGCGCGGGTTCCTGCGGGCGAATACACCGTTCGTGCGACGGTCAACGGCGAGTCCGCGCCGACCCTGCTGTCGTCGCGCATCAACAGCGTCACCCTGGGTCCGGAGGGCGCGCTGCTCGCGCTCGCCGGGCTCGGCAGTTTTCCGATCACCAGCGTGCGTCGCTTCGGCTGAGCGCGCGAATCCGATTTCCGACGACCCAACCAGCAACAGGAGCCGACCATGCCCTTTCGTGTCGCTTTGAGCGGCCTCAACTCCGCCGGCCAAGACCTGCGCATCACCGCCAACAACATCGCCAACGTGAACACCACCGGCTTCAAGCGCTCGCGCGCGGAGTTCGGCGATGTGTTCGCGGTGTCGGCCTTCGGCGTCGCCAACAACGCGATCGGCAGCGGCGTCGCGCTCAACCGCGTGTCGCAGCAATTCACCCAAGGCAATGTCGACTTTACCCAGAACAGCCTCGATATGGCGATCTCGGGCGACGGGTTCTTCACCCTCAACGACAACGGCTCTACGGTCTATTCGCGCGCCGGTGCCTTCGGCGTCGACCGCGAGGGCTATGTGGTCAATGCGGGCGGTGCACGGCTGCAGGTGTTTCCACCGGTGGCAGGCTTGCCCGATCGCTTCGATGGCGGGCGCCTGACCGACCTGCAGCTGGCGACCACCGACAGCGCGCCGAGCGCCACCACCAGCGCACAAATCGGATTGACCCTGCCGGCCAACGCCACCGTGCCGACCATCACACCCTTCAATCCGACCGAGCCGCGTTCCTACAACCACTCGACGTCGGTCACGGTCTTCGATTCGCTCGGAACATCGCACGTGCAAACGATGTACTTCGTCAAGACCGGCACCAACCAGTGGAACGCCCACACCTACATCGATGGCGCGGCCGTCGGCGGCGCGCAGGCGCTGACTTTCGACAGCCAGGGCGTGTTGACCACGCCTGCGAACGGTCTGATTACGCTACCGCCGCATACGCCAACCTCCGGCACGCCGCCGGTGGCCAACGGAGCGGCCAACCTGGTGATCGAGTTGAATCTTACGGCCACCACCCAGCGCGGCGAGCGCTTCGGCGTCAACAGTCTGACCCAGGACGGCTACGCCACCGGTCGCCTGGTCGGTGTTTCGGTGTCGCCCGAAGGCGTGGTCGCCGCGCGCTACACCAATGGTCAGAGCACTCCGCTGGGGCAGGTGGTGATGACGCGTTTCGCCAACCCGCAGGGTTTGCAGCAGCTCGGCGACACCTCGTTCAGCGAGACCACCGAGTCGGGCGAGGCGGTGCGCGGCGAACCGGGCACTTCATCGTTCGGCGTGATCCAGGCCGGCGCGCTGGAGGCCTCCAACGTCGACCTCACCGCGGAGCTGGTGAACATGATCACCGCGCAGCGCAACTTCCAGGCCAACGCGCAGATGATCTCGACCTCCGATCAGATCCAGC
The DNA here is from genome assembly GCA_038224265.1 of Lysobacterales bacterium. GTDB lineage: Bacteria > Pseudomonadota > Gammaproteobacteria > Xanthomonadales > Ahniellaceae > UBA4656. The sequence goes on along the minus strand of JBBRFN010000005.1, from coordinate 30,033 downwards.
AGACGATCATCAATATTCGTTGACAAGCAGGGCCCAGGGCACAGGGCCCAGGGCCCAGTAGAGCAGCGCACTCGCACTCGCAGCTTTTCTGGGCCCTGAGCCCTGGGCCCTGGGCCCTGGGTCGAAACCACCGAATCCCACCAGGCACCCGCAAGCATGGATCGAGCCCTCTACATCGGCATGACCGGCGCCAGCGCCACGCTCAAGGCGCAAACTGCGGTCTCGCACAACCTCGCCAATGTCGGCACGGTTGGTTTCAAGGCGGAATTGCTCAAGCAGGAGGCAGTTCAGGTTGAGGGTCCGGGTTTCGAGACCCGCTTCAATGCGCTGATCGCCGATGGCGGTTTCGACGCTTCGCAAGGTCCGAGCCAGACCACCGGCAACCAGCTCGATATCGCGCTCGGCGAGGATCGTTGGCTTGCCGTGCAGGACGCGGCAGGTAACGAAGCCTACACGCGCGCAGGAGACCTGAAGCTCACCTCGCTCGGTCAATTGGTCACCTCTGGTGGCCTGCCGGTGCTCGGCGAAGGCGGTCCGATCGCGGTGCCGCCGCACCAGAGCCTCACCATCGGCGGCGATGGCACGCTGTCGATCGTGCCGCAGGGGCAGGGGCCCGAGACCATCGCAACCGTCGGCCGCCTGAAGATCGTCGAAGCTAGCGGCGATGCATTGACGCGCGGGCTGGATGGATTGTTCCGCGCAGCCCCCGGCAAGGAGGTCGCAGCCGCCGCCGGCGGCGTGCTTACCAGCGGCACCCTCGAGGGCAGCAACGTCAACGCCGCCGAGGCGCTGGTGCAGATGATTTCGCTGTCGCGCCAGTTCGAGATGCAGGTCAAGGTGATCAAGACCGCCGAAGAAAACGCGCGCGCGGCATCAACCTTGCTTCGCATGAGTTGAGACCACGGCGAAAGGCAAGTCCATGAATCACGCCAAGCGAAACGGATACGACCACACCGGGCCGGTCACGCCGGTCAGCTGCGGATCGGCAGTCGCCAACATCGCATGCCAGCGGATCGAATTCGACGGTTGGCGGATCCTGGTCTGGCAGGACATCGCTGCGACAGATTCTTCGCGGCAAAGCTTCTGGCGTTCGCCGGGCCTGTACGCCCGGCGGCTCGCCCGCAATCGCTGAATTTCCTGACCCCGCGCAATGCGCGCATAGCGGAGCTGAACGATGAACCAGGCCCTGTGGGTCGCCAAGACCGGACTCGATGCGCAGCAGACGCGCATGTCGGTCGTGTCCAATAATCTCGCCAACGTCAACACCACCGGCTTCAAGCGCGGCCGTGCCGCATTCGAAGACCTGCTGTACCAGCAGGTGCGCCAGCCCGGTGGAGCATCCTCGCAGCAGACCCAGCTGCCGACGGGACTGGCAACCGGCACCGGCGTACGCGTGGTCGCCACGGCCAAGAGTTTCGATCAGGGCAACATGCTCAATACCGGCAACGCGCTGGATCTTGCGGTCAACGGCCGCGGCTTTTTTCCGGTGCTGCTGCCCGATGGCACCACGGCCTATACGCGCGACGGCAGCTTCCAGGTCGACAGCCAGGGCCAACTGGTCACCAACAGCGGCTATGTGGTGCAACCGGCGATCCAGATCCCGCAGGGCGCGCAGAGCGTCACCATCGGCCGTGATGGCACGGTGTCGGTTCAGGTCGCGGGACAGGCCGCATCGACCCAGGTCGGTTCCGTGCAGCTGACCGACTTCGTCAATCCTGCCGGCCTGCAGGCGCGCGGCGAGAATCTGTACCTGGAAACCAGCGCCAGTGGACCTGCACAGACCGGCACGCCAGGTGTCAACGGTCTCGGGGTGCTGCAGCAGGGCACGCTGGAGAGCTCCAACGTCAACGTGGTCGAAGAACTGGTCAGCATGATCGAGACCCAGCGCGCCTACGAGATGAACGCCAAGGCGATCGCTGCGACCGACGGCATGCTGCAGTTCCTCAACCAGTCGGTCTGAGCGCAAGCCCATGCGCATCGTGCACGATCAAGAGCTGCGCGCAGGCGACGCGACCGCATCGTTTCGCGAAGTATTCGCCGGTGTGCTGCGTACCTGCATGCTCGGCGCGACCGCGCTGCTGGTTGGTTGCGCCACGACACCCAGCCAGCCGCCGCCGATGGCCACCGTGCAGGTGCAGATGGTGCCCGGCACGCCGTCCACGAGCGGCGCGATCTACAACGCCGGTGGTGGCTTTTCGCTGTTCGAGGATCGCAAGGCGCGCGATGTCGGCGATCTGCTGACGATCAATCTCAGCGAGCGCACCAACGCAGCCTCGAATGCCACGACCAGCACCAGTCGCGATTCGACCACTTCGCTGCCAAGCCCGACCCTGTTCGGCGGCGTGCCAACCCTCAATGGTCGCGCGATCCTGGAAACCGATATCTCGGCCTCGCGCGCTTTCGATGGCTCGGGCGGCACCACCCAGAGCAACCGGCTGGAAGGCTCGATCACCGCCACCATCGTCGCGCGGCTGCCCAACGGCAATCTGGTGGTGCAGGGTGAAAAGTGGATCCAGCTCAATCAGGGCGATGAACTGGTGCGCCTGCAGGGCATCGTGCGTACCGCCGACATCGCACCCGACAACACGATCTCATCGAGTCGCGTCGCCGAGGCGCGGATCAGCTATTCCGGTCGCGGCAGTCTTGCCAAGGCCAGCGCGCAGGGTTGGATGCAGCGCTTCTTCGACGTGGTCTCGCCCTTCTGATCGCCGCCACAAGCCGCCTGCCCATGAGCTTCAAGTCGACTCGCATCGTACCCGTGCCGGCACAGCCGGCGGCGCGCTCGCATGGCCGACGCGCGCGCGTGCTGCTGCTTGGCATGGCGCTCGCCGGCCTCGCTGCACTGATCTCGCCGTGGGCGCAGGCCGAGCGGGTCAAGGACATCGCGCGCTTCGAAGGCGTGCGCGGCAATCCGCTGATCGGCTACGGACTGGTGGTTGGCCTCAACGGCAGCGGCGACCAGACCAGCCAGGCGCCATTCACCGTGCAGAGTCTGAAGACCATGCTCGATCGGCTTGGTGTAACCGTGCCGCCCAACGTCAACCCGCAGTTGAAGAACGTGGCGGCGGTGGCGATCCAGGCCGAGTTGCCGGCGTTCGCGCGGCCGGGCCAGAACATCGATGTCACGGTGTCTTCGATCGGCAATGCCGGCAGCCTGCGTGGTGGTGCGCTGCTGATGGCGCCGCTGCGTGGCGCCGACGGCGAGGTGTATGCCATCGCGCAGGGAAATCTCGTGGTCGGCGGTTTCGGCGCGCAGGGCCAGGACGGCTCGCGGGTCACGGTGAACATCACCAGCGCCGGGCGCATTCCGAATGGCGCGATCGTCGAGCGCCCAGCGCCGGCGGCATTTACCGGCGGGCCGATGACCCTCAACCTGCACAGCGCCGACTTCACCACCGCACAGCGGGTCGCCGATGCGATCAACGCGCGGCTGGGGCCGGGCACGGCCAGCGCGATGGACGCCGGCAGCATCGCGATCGATGCACCATCCGAGCCGTCGTCGCGCACCGCGTTCCTTGCCAGCATCGAATCCGTCGACGTCACGCCTGCCGACGCTGCGGCCAAGGTGGTGATCAATTCACGCACCGGCACGGTGGTGATCGGCGCACAGGTGCGCGTATCGCGCGCCGCAGTCACCCATGGCTCGCTCACTGTCACGGTGTCCGAGCGCGCCGCAGTCAGCCAGCCGGAAGCTCTGGCCGCCGGTGAGACCGTGGTGGTACCGCGCTCGGATGTGCAGATCACCGAAGAGGCGAGCCGCATGTTCGTGTTCGAAGGCGGCGTGTCGCTGGAAGAAATCGTGCGCGCGGTGAACATGGTGGGTGCGGCGCCCGGTGATGTGGTCGCCATACTCGAGGCGCTCAAGCAGGCCGGTGCGCTGCACGCCGAGCTGGAAGTGATCTGAGCCGGCCATGCAGCGCGACCCCGCCATCTCGCCACTGTCGGAACTCGGTGGGTTATCGAGGCTGTCGCAGGCGGCGGCGCGCCGTGAGCCGGAAGCCATCGATGCCGTGGCGCGACGCTTCGAGGCGCTGTTCGCCGAAATGATGGTCTCGAGCATGCGCACGGCCAGTCTGGGCGATCCGCTGTTCGAGGGCCAGAACACCATGTACCGCGACTTCTACGATCGCGAACTGGCGTCGCGCATGACCATGGGTCGTGGGCTGGGAATCGCGGACATGCTGCGCAAACAGCTCTCGCCAACGTCGGCGCCAGACACGCCGGCGCAAGGTTCAGACGGCGCCGGAACGCCGTTCGCGCTGTCGCCGCCGGTGCTGCCGATGGCGGTGCACAAGGCCACAACCACCACACCGCTGCACCTGCCGCCAGCGATCCCCTCGCCGCCGGCCGTGGGACTGTGCCCGCCGCTGCCAACGCTGCCGCAGGCACCGGGGTATTTTCCGGATCCACAGCTGGCGGCGATCGGCGATATCACCGCGCCATACACCCGCGGTCTGCTGCCGCCGGTCGCGATTGCCGGGTTTCCCGAAGAGGCAGTCGCCGATCCGACGCAAGTACGGCAGGTGGCACTGGCCAAGCTGTCGCAGGCGAAAGCCGGCACGCCGGAGGGATTTGTCGCGCAGGTCTGGCCACATGCGCAGGCAGCCGCAGCCGAACTCGGCGTCGATCCGCGCATGCTGGTCGCGCAGGCCGCGCTGGAGACCGGCTGGGGTCGCAGTGTGATGCGCGGGGCCGACGGCCAGCCCAGCCACAATGTTTTCGGCATCAAGGCCACCGGCGGCTGGCAGGGCTCGGAGGTCAAGCAGTCCACGTTCGAATTCCGCGATGGCGTGATGCAACGCGAGCGCGCCGCATTCCGCGCCTATGGATCGGTTGCTGAGAGCTTTGCCGACTACGTGAGACTGGTCAGGGACAACCCGCGCTATGGCGAAGCACTGCAGGCGGGCAATGACGGGCCAAAATTTGCCGACGCGCTCGCGCGCGCGGGCTACGCCACCGACCCGCAGTACGCGGCGAAGCTGAAGGCCATCGCCGATGGCCCGACCCTGCGTCGCGCTTTGGCCCAGCTCCCGCTGGCCGCCACCCAGGACGCTTGAGATGCCCGACATCCTCAGTACCGGCAGTTCGGCATTGCTGGCATTCCAGCGCATGATGGCCACGACCAGTCACAACGTGGCCAACGCCAATACGCCGGGATACACCCGCCAGCGCGCGCTGCTGGGCTCGCGTGGCGGGCAGGACATCGGGCCGGGCTTTGTCGGCTCCGGCGCGCAGATCAATCGCATCGAGCGACTGGCCGACGACTTCGTGATCTCGCGCCTGCGCGATTCGGCTTCCGAACTGGGGCGCCTGAGCCAGCTGTCGTCGCTGTCCTCGCGTATCGATCGCATGGTTTCGGAACCGGCCAGCGGCATCGCCAAACCGCTGTCGGATTTCCTCGACGCCGCGCAGTCGCTGTCCTCGCAACCGGCATCCAGTGCCGCGCGTTCGGATTTCCTGGGCAAGGCGCAGGTGCTCGCAGCACGCTTTCGAACCCTCGATGGCCAACTCGACGGCATGATCGGTGAAAGCACCCGCCGCGCCGAAACCCTGGTCGCCGAGATCAACACCGACATCAGCGAGGTCGCGCGCCTCAACGGCGAGGTCGTGCGCGCTCTGGCTCAGGGCAGCAATGCCCCGCCCAACGATCTGCTCGACCAGCGCGATGCCGTCGTGCAACGCCTTTCGCAGCGGATCGGGGTAACGGTCGCCGCGCAGGACGGCGGTGCGCTCAACGTATTCACCAACACCGGCCAGGCGCTGGTCGTCGGACGCACCGCATCGACGCTGGCGGCGACCCCGGACCCTTACGATCCCGGGCGGCGCGAACTGTCCTTGCTAACGGCCAACGGCCCCATCCTGCTCGGTTCGAGCGGGCTTGGAGGAGAACTCGGTGGCCTGCTGGAGTTCGCCCGCGACGTGCTCGACCCGGCGCAGGAGCGGCTGGGCCGACTGGCCACGGCCTTCGCGCAAACCGTCAACGCCCAGCATCGCGAGGGCGTCGATTACTACGGCGATCTCGGCGGCGATCTGTTCACGGTCACCCCGCCTCAGGTCTCGACGCGCAACAGCAACACCGGCACCGCCACGTTCACTGCCAGCGTCAGCAGCGTCGGCGCGCTCAACGGTGCCGCCATCGAGCTGAGCTTCAATGGGACCAGCTGGTCGGCCGTGCGACAAGGCACTGGGCAGGCGCTCGGCATGACCGGCACCGGCACCGTCGCCGACCCTTTCGTGGTCGAGGGCGTATCGCTGGTGCTCACCGGTGCGGCGGCCGCATCCGACGCTTTTCTGTTGCGGCCCACTGCGGCCGCCGGTGGCGGCATGCAGGTGCAGATCACCGATCCCAACCGCCTCGCTGCCGCCAATCCGGTGCGCACCAGCGCGGCAGTCGGCAATACCGGTTCGGCCAGCATCAGCACGCCTAGTGTGCTGGATGCGAGCGACCCCAACCTGCGCGCGCCGGTCGACATCGTGTTCATCGACGCCAACAACTACACCATCGACGGCACCGGACCCTTTGCCTACATCGAGGGCGCGCCGATCAGCTACAACGGCTGGGAAGTTGCGCTGCAAGGACCTGCCGTTGCGGGCGATACCTTCAGCATCGGACCGACGCCGCCGCGCTCGTCGGACAACGGCAACGCGCGCCTCCTGGCCGCGGTGGGCAGTGGCGGTTTGCTCGATGGCGGCACCGTGAGCATGACCTCCGATGTGGCGGGGATCTCCGCGCAGATCGGCTCGTCTGCGCGTCGCGCCGATCTTGCACGCGAGGCGCAGTCGACCATCGACACCCAGATCCAGCAGGAAAGGGAAAGCATCTCGGGGGTCAACCTGGACGAGGAGGCCGCGAACCTGATGCGCTTCCAGCAGGCCTATCAGGCCGCAGCGCAGGTCATCGCGGTGGCCGACACGGTGTTCCAGTCGCTGCTCGCGGCGATGCGAAGATAGCCATGCGCGTGTCCACGACCAGCCTGTTCCAGCAAGCCCTGCTCGGGATGGGCGAGCGCACTTCGAACCTTGCGCGCATCCAGCAGCAGCTGGCCACCGGGTTACGCATGTCGAGTGCGGCGGCCGATCCGGTGGGCTGGTCGACCGCAGTGGCGGTGGATCGTGCGGTGGCCGAGCTCGAGCAGTTCAGCGGCAACTCCACCATCCTGCGCAATCGCCTGGAGCTGGCCGACGCCAGCCTCGACCAGGTCGGCGACCGTCTGTCGCGCGTACGCGAGTTGTCGCTGCAGGCCGCCAACGGTTCCTACAGCGACGACCAGCGCCGCGCGATCGCACTGGAACTGCGCCAACAGCTGCGCGCAGTGGTCGACTCGGCGAACACCTCGGACGGCAATGGTCGCTACCTCTTCGGTGGCAGTGCCGATGCGGTGCCGCCATTCGCCTTCGGCATCTCCGGCGCCAGCTATGCGGGCGACCAGAATCGTCGTTCGCTCGAAGTGGCACCGGAGACTGCGGTCGAAGACGTCGACCCGGGCAGCGAGATCTTCCTGCGCATCCGCACCGGCGATGGCACCTTCGTGGTGCGCCAGGACCCGGCCAATACCGGCACCGCCACCTTGCGCGCAACCGCGATGGTCGACCCGAGCGCGTGGGACGGTGGCGACTATCGCGTCGTGTTCAACGCCGGCAACTATCAGGTGCTCGATGCTGCCAATGCGGTGGTGGGCGCCGGCGCCTACGTGGCCGGCGAGCCGATCGAATTCCGCGGCGTGCGCATCGTCGTCGACGGCGCCCCGGCCAACGGCGATATCTTTGCGGTCTCGCCTGCGCCAACCCAGGATGTCTTCAGCACCATCCAGAATCTCATCGACGCGCTCGAAACGCCGGCAGTCACGCCTGCGCAGCGCGCCACCCAGCGCAATGCCATCTATGCCGGGATCGAAGACCTGACCCGCGCGCAGGAACACATCATCGACCGCCGTGCCGGCTTCGGTGCGCGCCTGAACACCATCGAGCAAGCCGACGCCGGGCGCGAAGCCAACAGCGTTCTGCTCAAGACCACGCTGTCGGAGCTGCGCGATGTCGACTATGCGCAGGCGATCAGTCAGCTGAATCTGGAAATGACCGCGCTGCAGGCCGCGCAGCAGAGCTTCGTACGCATCCAGAACCTGTCGCTGTTCAACTATCTGGGTTGAGCGCGGATCGTTCTACGCCGCCTGCGTCGCGGATTGCGGGCGCCGTGTTCCCGTGCAATGCAACGGTGTAGCGATACGACCGCGAAACGCGCATCGGATTGCGCATGTGAATGCATGGGTTTCGTGCCTGCGCCGGTAGATGTCCCGTGCTCGCGAATACGCCATCGCCGCACCCGCGAATGCGGGTGCCCAGCGCCTTTCCGAACTTGCCGTAGCTGTCACGCGCGCAAAGCGTCCTGCTGAATCTTGCGCGCGTTCGAAGAATTACCCTGCGCGCCGCACTCGCTGAGTCCCCGTTCGTCGCACCCGCGAAGGCGGGTGCCCAGCGCCTTCCGAACGTGCCGTAGCTGTCACGCGCGCAAAGCGTCTTGCTGAATTTCGCGCAAGTTCGAAGAATTACCTTGCGCGGCGCACTCGCGCAATCCCCGTTCGTCGCACCCGCGAAGGCGGGTGCCCAGCGCCTTTCGAGCTTGCCGGAGCCGTCACGCGAGCGAAGCATCCTGCGGAGCGTCGCGCCAGTGCGACTTTACCCGATCGATTTCGCGCAAGATTCGCTGAGGAACAAACTCGCTGCAACACTGGCAACCCCCCGCTGACGTGCGCGGCTGTCGTTGGGGCTGCTGTCGAGGCTGTCGCGGGCTGGTTGATGCATCCCCTCGCGAGGATCCCGCAAATCTCGCTGGGAATCCGCTTTCGCGGGTGCGACAAAGGAATGTTCGTGCAAGTGGCGGTTGCGGCAGTGGCAGTTGCGGCCATGCAGCTTCGCGACCAGTGCTTTCTGGTCAGCGCGCCCGATGCCTCCGTGTGCTCCTGAATTGCAGTTTACAGTTTGCCGCATGTGATCGAGGCGCCATATCGCTGCGCCTGCATTCGCCTCGATTCCCGTTTCCGAATCCTGCCTAAAGTTCCTGCACGGCGCTCCGATAACGACTTCAAGCAGGGACCAGTCGCATCCAGCGGCGACCTGCGGAAACCGGGCCAACCCCGGTTCGCCCGAAGTTCCGACCCTTAGGAGATTCCGCCATGCAAGTCATCAACACCAACGTCGCCTCGCTCAACGCACAGCGCAATCTGTCCAGCACCAACGGCTCGCTGGCCACCTCGCTGCAGCGCCTGTCGTCCGGCTTCCGCATCAACAGCGCCAAGGACGACGCTGCCGGCCTCGCCATTTCCGAGCGCTTCACCACCCAGATCCGCGGCCTCAACCAGGCCCAGCGCAACGCCAACGACGGTATCTCGCTGGCGCAGACTGCCGAAGGCGCGTTGTCCGAAGTCGGCAACAACCTGCAGCGCATCCGCGAACTGGCCGTGCAGGCTTCCAACGGCACCAACAGCCAGGGCGACCGCGACGCGCTGAACGCCGAAGTCACCCAGCTGAAGTCCGAGATCCAGCGCGTGGCCGAGCAGACCTCGTTCAACGGCACCAAGCTGCTCGACGGTTCGTTCACTGCAGTCGCCTTCCAGGTCGGTGCCAATGCCGGCGAGACGATCGAAATCGCCAGCATCGCGAACGTGCAGACGGCGGCGATCGGCGGCGCCTTCACCCGCGTGACCGGCAGCTTCAATGCCACCGGGCTGACCGGCTTCGCGACCGCGATCGCAGCCGGCGGTCTGGTGCTCAACGGCGTCGACGTCGGTGCGATCGATTCGGCTGCCAATGCGCAGGAACGCGCCGGCCAGTTGGTCGAAGCGATCAACCGCGTGTCGTCGCAGAGCGGCGTCGGTGCGTCCTACGACGCGGTCAGCGGCGACGTGACCCTCGTCAGCAATGCGGTCGTTGCGACCACCGGTACCACCAACAGCGCCACGGTCGCCGGCGTCGCCAACGCCTTCACTGGCACCGCGTCGACCACCACCGGCATCACGGCAGTCGATGTGTCGAGCTTCACCGGTGCGCAGCTCGCGATCGGTCAGATCGACAATGCGCTGACCGCGGTCAACTCCGCGCGTGGCGATCTTGGCGCGATCCAGAACCGCTTCAGTTCGGTGGTGTCGAACCTGAGCACGACCTCGGAGAACCTGAGCGCATCACGCAGCCGCATCAAGGATGCCGACTTCGCCAAGGAAACCGCCGAGCTGACCCGCGCGCAGATCCTGCAGCAGGCCGGTGTGGCGATGTTGGCCCAGGCCAACCAGGTTCCGCAGAGCGTCCTGAGCCTCCTGCGTTAAGCGACATCGCAACCCGGGGCGCAAGGATAGCGCCCCGCTCGCCGCAGCCCGATGCCCGACATCGGCGTTGGCGGCACCGGACTTGCTACATGTCCGGGGTTGCGGACAGCGGGAGGCGTCGCAAGGCGCCGCCCGTTCCCGCATTCATGAACCACGCGGCCCGTCGGGGGCCGGTGGAGGATCCGATGAGCTCCAGCACATCCATCCAACCGAGCACTATCGCCGCACTGCGCCCCGCGCAGGCGGTGCCACCACTGGTGGGCGCGCCACAGGCGTCGCCGCGCACAACAGCGGTGCCCGAGCCGGTCGCGAGCCGCCCGGAGCCGGCCAAGGTTTCACCCGAAGATGCTGCGCGACTGCAAGCCGATCTGGCGCGACTCGCGCCGCCGACTGCGAGCCTGCGTTTCCGCGTCGATCCGGAACTGAATCGGGTGGTGGTTTCCATCGTCGATTCCGAAACCGGCGACATCCTGCGCCAGATCCCGAGCGATGAGGCACTGGCGATAGCACAGAGCCTGTCCGACAGCGGTTCCGGCATCGTCCGCGACAGCGCCTGAGAGTTGCCAATGCCTTCCATTTCCGCAGCAGGAGTAGGCTCCGGCCTCGACATCGCCGGCCTCGTAACCCAGTTGGTCGAAGCCGAGCGCGCCGGTCCGCAAAGCCGCCTGCAGCGCGAGGAATCCACTGCGCGCTCGCAGATCTCGTCGTTCGGCGCGCTCAAGAGCGCGCTATCGCAGCTCGGCGGCAGCCTCAAGGCATTGAAGCTCGCCACTGCATTCGATCCGCGCAAGGCCAGCAGCAGCGCGCCGACTGTGGTCGCCGCGAGCGCCACCGCTGGTGCCGCGCTCGGCAGTTTCCAGGTCGAAGTGGTGTCGTTGGCCAGCGCGCAGCGGCTGAGCTCCGCCGCGTACGCGGGAGCAAGTTCCGTGATCGGTACCGGCGCACTGGCGCTCAGCGTCGGCGGCGAGAGTTTTTCGGTCAACATCGATTCGAGCAACAATACGCTGGCCGGGATTCGCGACGCGATCAACGCCGCCAGCGGCAACAACAGCGTGACTGCCAGCGTGCTCAACACCGCTGAAGGCGCACGGCTGGTGATCAGTGCGCGCAATACCGGGGCCGCGAATGCGATCACGGTGACCCGCAGCGGCGGTGATGGTGGTCTGGATGCGCTGGTCTACAACCCCGGCACGCTGGTCAACCTCGAGCTCAAGTCGGCGGCCGCCGACGCGGTGGTGCGGGTCGACGGGTTCAATTTCAGCTCGGCGACCAATCGTCTCACGGGTGCGGTAGACGGAGTGAGCTTCGACCTGCTCTCGCGCGCACCCGGCGAGATCAAGACCGTGAGCGTCGCGCGCGATACCGATAGCGCGCGCAAGTCGATCGAGGCGTTCATCTCGGCCTACAACACCACCATCGGTTCACTGACCGCTGCAACCCGCTACGACGCGGCGACCAAGACCGGGTCGTCGCTGACCGGCGATCCGCTGCCGCGCGCGGTGTCCGCGGAGTTGCGCCGCATCGTGGGCAGCACCGGCGGCGGCAGTGATGGGATCCGCACCCTGGCGGACCTCGGCATCAATACCTCCGTCGCGGGCACCCTGACCCTTGATGCGGCCAAGTTCGACAAGGCGCTCAACGAGCGATCGGCCGAAGTCGCGGCGCTGGTTACCGGCGACAATGGATTGGCTGCAAAGCTCGATGCGACCGTACAGCGGATGGCCGGAAGCGGTGGCGCGATCGAGGGCCGCACCAAGGGCCTCGACCAGCGCCTGCGCGGCATCGACGATCGACGCGTTTCCCTCAATGAGCGCCTGGCGGCAATCGAGACGCGATACCGCGCGCAGTTCACCGCGCTCGACGGACTGGTCGCGCAACTGCGCTCCACCTCGGATTTCCTTGCCGCGCAACTGCCGAAGTAGAACCCGGAGCCCATGCCATGCCCGTAGCCTACGCAGCTTCCGCCTATCGCCAGACCGGAGTGGTCTCGCGCGCGCTGGAAGCCAATCCACACCAGTTGATAGCCCAGTTGCTGGGCGGAACCCTCGAGCGCATCCGTCTTGCGCGAGCACTGATCGCCTGTGGCGAGCGCGCGCGCAAGGCCGAGGCGATCCGCAGCGCCGCTGCGATCGTCGATGGCCTGCGCATGTCGCTCGACCGCAGCAACGGCGGCGCCATCGCCGAGCGCCTGGATGCCCTGTACGAATACATCGGCCAACGTCTGCTGGAAGCCAACGCGACCGACGACGTGGCGCGACTGGACGAATGCGAACGCCTGATCGGAACCATCGACAGCGCATGGGCGCAATTGCCGCAGTCGCGGGTGGTGCCATGATCCACATGACCGATGTTACGCCGGAGAGCCTTGGCGCAGCTCTCAAGGACATGGTCAATCTGGCCGAGGCGGGCCACTTCGACGTAGCCCTGCGCATGCTGGTCGAACACGATGCCACGGTGCGCACGCTGTGCGCCGGTGCGCGCGCAGCCGAGGTTCCGCGCTGGCGCGTATTGATTGAGGCGCAGCAGCGCACGGTGGAACGCCTGGTCGAGCTGCGCGATGCGGCCGGACATGAAGTCAGCAGCGCCGGGCGCGCCCGCGTGGTTGCTGCGGCCTACGTCAGCGCGGCTTGAACGTGGACGCCGACGCCGACGCCGCGCTGTTCGGCGACGCGCTCGGTTGCGACGAACGGCTGCCGATCGTGTTCAGCGTCGACCCGATCGACACGTCCGCCGCCGCGGCGCAGGCGCTCGGGTTGTTGCGGTCGCTCGCGCTATTCGACGAGGCGCGCGAGAGCGAGCGCGAGGAGAGCGACCCGCAATCGGCTGAACTGGCGCGCATCGAGGCAAAAGTCGATCTGCTGCTGAACCTGTTTGGCGCAATGCTGCGGGAGCGCCAAGCCGCGCTGCCGAGCAGCGTGGTGCGCTGGTCGCGGATCGGTGCCCGTTTCATCGCCAATGCAGCGCCGACCGCGGCCTCCGGCCACCTGCGGATCATGCCCGACGCCAGACTGCCGCAGATCCTGGAACTTCCGGGACGGGTGATCGCCACCCGCACGGAGAGCCGGGGGGTGAGCGTTTGGGTGCGCTTCGATGCCCTCGATCCGGTGCTGGAGGCGGCGCTCGAGCGCCACGTGTTCAGCCGCCATCGGCGCCAGATCGCGCTGGCGCGTCGCGCAGCATCCACCCAGGCTTCACCTGCACGCTGACACCGCGGGGCGCGTTGAACGCGGCAAGTGCACGCACAGCGCAAGCGCGCTACATTGGCGCCGGTACAGGGAGAGCCGCCGTGCGTGTCTTGTTAGCTGACGATCACACGCTGGTTCGCGCCGGCATCCGTCGTATCGTCGAGGGTTTCGCCGATATGGAAGTAGTCGCCGAGGCGCGCGATGGGCGCGAGGCGATCGACATGGTCGCGCTGCACCGTCCCGACGTGGCGGTAGTCGACCTCGCCATGCCGGTGCTCGACGGTTTTGCGGTCACCCGCACGATCCGCGCCGAATACCCGGGCACCGCGGTCGTGATCATGTCGATGCACACCGACACCTCCTACGTGCGACAGGCCATGTCTGCCGGCGCGATCGGATTCGTGGTCAAGGAAGCGGCTCCAGGCGAGCTCGAGCTTGCGCTGAATGCCGCCGTGGTGGGGCAGACCTTCCTCAGCCCGAAGGTGTCCGGTCGGATGATGAATCCCGGCCTGCGTCGCGATCCCGGCGACAAACTGGGCGAGCTGTCGCCGCGCCAGCGCGAAATCCTTGCCCGCCTCGCGCGTGGCCAGAGCACCAAGGAGATCGCCTCCGATCTCAATATCAGCGTCAAGACCGTCGAGACCCACCGTGCGCGCATGATGGAGACGCTCGGCGTGCGACGCGGCACCGATCTGGTGCGGTTCGCGATCGAAAATCGGCTCGAAATCGAGCGCTGAGACAAGCGGCCTCAGGGATCGAGCAGTCGCCGTAGCGGCGCGAGCAGTTCGCCGTAGGCGGTCGCGCGTGCGGTGTCGCGGCGCAACGGTTGCCGCACCTGGGATGCACTGGCGGTGCGCACGCTGCGCCGGGCTTCGTGGAACCGCAGGCAGGCGGCGTCGAACGGCAACCCGCAGAACGCCAGCAGTCGGCGGGTGCAGCCTTCCGGGTCGGCCAGCAGGTCTTCGTAGTGCAGCGTGCGGAAGCGATCCGGCATGCGTTGCTGCCACCGCGCGCACTGCGCGACGTAGCCGTGCCAGTATGCCGCGAGGCTGGCATGGTCGTAGGTGAATCCGACCCGCCCTGGCGCGAACAGCTGCTTGAAGCACGACCAGCAGGTTTCCAGCGCGTCGCGACGGCAGTCGATCATGCGGGCCTGCGGCAGCATGCGCAGTGCGGCGGCCGCCAGCATCCAGTTCTCGGGCAGCTTGTCGGTGGCGATCGGGCGTTCGGCCCGCCAGCGCGCGCTCAGTGCGAGGTAGCGCTGACCCAGGCGGTCCCAGTCGGATTGCTGCAATTGCGGCACCCAGGCCGGAAACGGCATGCGGCGCCGGGCCGATTCCTCGTCCACCGTGATTTGCAGATAGGGCAGTTCGCTCGCGCCCTCGACCTGCGGGTGCGCGGCCAGAATCTGCTCGAACAGCGTAGTGCCCGAGCGCGGCAATCCGACCAGGAAGATCACTTCGCGCCCCGCGGCTGAGGCCTGCGGGTCGACGGGTGCGGCGAATGCAGCGTCTACCGCTGCGAGCAGGCGCGCGTGGCCGGCTGCGTCCCATGGCTGCGCTGCGGCAATCCGCGCATTGGCGCGCTCGAGGGTGGCCACCGCATCGGCAAGCCGACCGCACTGCTCGTA
Source organism: Lysobacterales bacterium (assembly GCA_038224265.1). Taxonomy (GTDB): domain Bacteria; phylum Pseudomonadota; class Gammaproteobacteria; order Xanthomonadales; family Ahniellaceae; genus UBA4656. The sequence goes on along the minus strand of JBBRFN010000005.1, from coordinate 14,902 downwards.
GGCACGGCCGAGCGCGAACTCCAGCATGGCCAGCGCGTGCGCGTCGAGACCCGGGGCCCGCGCCTGCAGCTCGAGCGCCTGCAGCTCGCCCGGTCGCAGGTCGACGGTCTTGATCTCCAGCAAGCCGAACCAGGCCCGTGCAGGTTCGCCCCGCTGTGCGATGAGCTGTCGATAGTCGTGCGCAGACCCGGTCGCATCGCCCAGCGCCTGTCGACAGCGCGCACGCAGCAGGCGGGCCACCACGTGCGTGCCGCTGCCTGTCAGCAGACGGTCGGCGAGCGTGGCGGCCTCCAGGGCATAGCCTTGGCGATCGCATTCGAGCGCCACGGCCAGGCAGTTCTCCGGACTGGCAGCGGCGGCAGTGGCGGCGAGCAGTGCGGCGTGGGCCGCAACGGCGTCGGCGCCGGCCTCGCACACCGCGGCCAGATCGATCAGGATGGGCACATCCTGCGGGTTGGCCGCGTGTGCACCTTCCAGCGACTCGCGGGCGGCGGCCATGCGGCCCTGCTGGCGTTGCAACACGCCGGTCCAGCGCAGGACTTCCGGGTGCGATGGCGCGATGGCGCCGGCGCTGAACAGCTGCAGTTCCGCTGCGTTCAGCGCGCCGCGCGCGAGCTGTGCCACCGCTTCACGCAGCGCCGCTGCAGGCACGGGCGGCAGGCCGCGCAAGCGTTCTGCGGGCAACGGCGGGGCCGTGGGGCGGGGGCCCGGGACGGGTCGGCTCATCGGCTCGGAAGTCCAGTGGGGTAGCGCGCAAGCCTGCGCATTGTCAGCGCAGCCGGAAGGGAGGAACACTTGGACATTGCGGGCAAGTTGCAGTAAAACTGTGCTGCGGTCATCAGTTTTTCCATAAGAATCAACTCCCGGGGGAGTCAATGAACAACCACAAGCTTGGTTTGCGCAAGTCTTTTGTCCGTCGCTCGGCCATCATGGCGGGTACCTCGCTGCTCGCCCTGGCCTCGATGGCCTCGCAGGCAGCCGTGATCGACAGCGGCACGGTGAATATCCCGATCGGCGACAACATCGACGGCGTGTACTTCAATCTGGTCACCGGCCTGTCCGGTACCGCCGGCGCTGCAGTGCCGGGTTGGGATGTCAATCCGTACAACAATGGTACTGGTATGACGTTCTTCTTCCCGGCCACCTCGCCGTCCACCGGCGCGGTGATTCCCGCTGCAGCCGCGCCGCCACAGCCTCTTGCCCTCGGTACCGTGATCGGTCCGGCCTCGACGTTCAGTACCGGCGGACAGATCCTCGGCACGAATTTCCGCAGTGGCGGCCCGCAGACCCTCGGCTTCCGCTTCCAGAACGAAGCCACCGGTGCGGTCAACTACGGCTACGCCACCATCAACACCACCGCCGGCACCGGCTTTCCAGCCGCCATCGTGCGCTATGTGTATGAAAACGCAGGCACCGCGATCACCATTGCCGGTGCAGCGACGGCACCGGTGTTCACCTATACGCCAGCCTCGGGCAGCACGCTGGTCTTCGCCGGCGGCGGCACGATCGGTTCTTCGGCAGCAGCATCGGTGACGGTGGCTCTGGGCACTCCCGCGGGCAGCGGCACCGGCGCGGCGGCGACCACCACCCTGACCTGCACCGCGCCGGCCGCACCGTTCGCCGGATTCGCACAGACCATCACGGCAGTCGGCGCAGGCGCGCTCAGCGGCACCACGCTGTCGGGCACCTGCATCCGCGGTGCGGCAGCCGCCACGGGTACCCTGACCTGCAGCGAGAATCGTGGTGGCACGGCAACGCCAGTGACGTACACGCTGAACTGTCCGCTCGGTACCGCTGCCATCGCGCAGCCGGTGTCGACGTTCAGCGGTGCAGGCCTGTGGATCGCCCTGATGCTGATGTTCGGCGTCGGCGTGATTGCGACCGTGGTGCGCAAGGCCTGATCCAACGCGATCTGTAGTCTCGAAGGGCGCCGCAAGGCGCCCTTCGTTTTTAGCGGCTTCACGCAACAGCATGCCGCCGGTCAGGGCCGATTCAAGCGTTATGTCCGCCGCGGCATCACCCCGGCAGGCGCCTGCATCCCCGCGGTCGCGTAAACGCGACTTCAGGCAGCCGCCCCTGGCACCACGCGGTTTCCCGACGCGCCGTCGAACCGGCGCCAGCCGCTTGCCGTTGTAGGGATCGCCCCGACCGCGGCCATCCGCTGCGCCCTACAGCTGTCGGAGTCGTCCTGATTACAAGACCGACGCCGGCTGCACAGAATGGTCCCGTACTTCAGGTCACAGGGGCCATGCCATGAAAGCGTCGTTCGCGGTTCAGTTTTCCCAAGGGGTCAACATCACGCCCCAATTGCTGCAGTCGATCCGTTTGCTGCAACTGACCGGCGCCGAGCTTGAAGCGCATGTGCGCGAGGCGCTGGATGCCAACCCGATGCTCGAGCAGCCGGAAGCCGGCGAGACGGGCGATGACGGAATCGATGCGCCTGAGGCGGCCAGCCCGGAGCCAGAGCCGGTAGTGGCGGTCCGCGTCGAGGACGGCGGCATCGGCAGCGAACCCGGCTATTCCGGCGCCAGCGGCGGCGGTGATGCCGGCGACGACGAGGAAGGTCCCGCAGCGCGCATCGCGGCAACCGTGACCGACGTGCGCCAACACGTGCTGATGCAGATGCAGCTGATGCTGACCGACCCCCGCGAGAGTGCCGCTGCCGCGTGGTTGGTCGATCAGGTCGACGACGCCGGGTATCTGGAGCGCGAGCCTGGCAGCCTGGCGGGACTGCAGCCGCGCGATTGCGCACTGCCGGCGCACCGTCTGGAAGAACTCCGACAGCTGATGCTGTCACTGGACCCGGCCGGCTTCGGCGCGCGCGACCTGCGCGAGTGCCTGCTTGCCCAGCTCTCGCAAATGGACGACCGCAGCGCGGCGCATACGCTCGCCATGCGCGTTGTGCTCAACCACCTGCCGCTACTGGCCGAACACGACCACCGCGCCCTGGCCGAGCTGCTCGATGCCGACCTCGACGATGTGGTTCGCGCCGAGCGCCTGATCCTGTCGCTCGATCCGCGGCCGGGCGAGCGCTTCGCGGTCAGCAATCCGGCCTATGTGGTGCCCGATGTGCTGGTCACCCGCGACGAGCGCGGCTGGAAGGTCGAGCTGAATGCGGCGATCGCCCCACGCGTGCGCGTCAACCGCGTCTACGAAGGCATGCTCGGTCGCTGCGAGAACAACGCCTCGTCGCGCACCCTGCGCGACCTGCTGCAGGAGGCGCGCTGGCTGGTCCGCGCGCTGGCCATGCGCCACGAGACCCTGATGAAAGTGACCACCGTGATCGTCGAGCGCCAGCGCGCATTCCTGGAGCGCGGCGCCGAGGCGATGCAGCCGCTGACCCTGCGCGAGGTGGCCGACGCGATCGGGATGCACGAGTCGACCGTGTCGCGCATCACCACCGGCAAGTACATGCAAACCCCGCGCGGCACCCTGGAACTGAAGTTCTTCTTCTCGAACCGCCTGCAGGGTGCCGAGGTGTCGGGCGTGGCGATCCGCGCCATGGTCAAGCGCCTGATCGATTCGGAGAATCCGGCCGTGCCACTGGCCGACGACACCATCGCTGCCCTGCTCGCGCGCCAGGGCGTTCGCATCGCGCGGCGAACCGTGGCCAAATACCGCGACGTGCTGCACATCGCTGCGGCCAAGGAGCGCCGCCGCGAAACCGTAGCCGCCGTCGCCTACGCCTGATCCGCGCCGTCCATGCGCCCTCTTCTGGAAACCGCCACCATGCGTCAGCTCCGCGTCCTGCTTGTCGATGATCACGAAGGATTCCTCAACGCCGCCCAGCGCCAGCTGCGCAACCTGCCGTGGGTATCGGTGGTGGGTCGTGCGCTCAATGGGCTGGAGGCGGTACGCCTGACCGAACAGCTCACCCCCGATGCGGTGCTGATGGACCTGGCCATGCCCGAGATGGGCGGGCTGCAGGCCACGCGCCTGATCAAGGCGCAGACCAAGCCGCCGTTCGTGGTGATCGCCAGCCATTTCGATGATCCGCAGCATCGCGAACACGCCGCCAGCGCCGGCGCCGATGGCTTCGTGAGCAAGATGTTCTACGTGCAGGAAGTGGTTCCGATCCTCGAGAAGCTGGCCGGGGACGAGCGCCATGTCTGAGGCTCGCGTGCTGGTGCTCGACGCCGATCCGGAGCGTGCCTCGCGCACCGCGGAGCTGCTCGATTTCATCGACTATGTTCCGCAGGTGCTGGCCGATGTCGGCGCCCTGTCGCTGGAACGCCACGCGCCGCGCGACTGGGCTGCCGTGGTGCTCGGCAGGATTCCGGATCCTGCTACCTGGCAGCGCTTTCTCGACTGGCTCAAGCTCGATCCGCTGCATCCGCCGGTGCTCGGCATGCCCGAGCACCATCACGATGGCGCCAGCCAGTTCGGTCTCAACAGCGCGCAGTTCTGGCCGTTGGACTATCCGATCAAGTACCCGTTGTTGTCCGAGCTGTTGCGTCGGGCCAGCATCAAGCGCCTCGATGAAGAAGCGCGCGTGGTCAGCAGCCTCGGCGGGCCCACCGGGCACGCGCCCGGCATCGAGCGCCTGCGGCGCCTGATCGCGCAGGTCGCGCCCTTCGATACGACGGTGCTGATCCTCGGCGAGTCCGGCAGCGGCAAGGAAGTCTCTGCACGCGCCATCCACGATGCATCCTCGCGACGCAGCAAGCCGTTCGTGGCGATGAACTGCGGTGCGATTCCCGGCGAGCTGCTCGAAAGCGAGCTGTTCGGCCACGAGAAAGGCGCATTCACCGGCGCGATCACCGCGCGCAAGGGGCGCTTCGAGATGGCCGATGGCGGCACCCTGTTTCTCGACGAGATCGGCGACATGTCGATGCCGATGCAGGTCAAGCTGCTACGCGTGCTGCAGGAGCGCAGCTTTGAACGGGTCGGAGGCAACCAGACCATCCGCTGCAACGTGCGCGTGATCGCCGCCACCCACCGCAATCTGGAAGAGAACATCCAGAAGGGCGCGTTCCGCGAAGACCTGTTCTATCGACTCAACGTGTTTCCGCTGGAGATGCCGCCGCTGCGCGAGCGCCTGGCGGACCTGCCGGAGCTGGTCGACGTCCTGACCCAGCAACTGGAGAAGAACGGTCGCGGGCGGGTGCGATTCAGCGCCGATGCGCTCGCCGCGCTGTCGCGGTACCGATGGCCGGGCAACGTGCGGGAGCTCGCGAACCTGATCGAGCGCCTCGCGGTGCTCAACCCATCCGGCAGCGTGCGGGCCAGCGATCTGCCGGCACGCTATCGGGTCGAAGACGATGGCACGCCGAGTGTTGCCTTCCATTCGACTGCGAGCGACGCCACGGCGGTCGGCATCGCGCAGGCGGCTGCGGGTGCGCGTCTGGACGAGCTGCCCGCGGAAGGACTGGATCTGAAAGAACACATGGCGCGGATCGAAACCGCCCTGATCAAGGCCGCGCTCGAACGTTCCGCCGGAGTGGTGGCGCACGCAGCGCAACTGCTCGGCCTGCGGCGCACGACGCTGGTCGAGAAGCTGCGCAAATACGGTCTCGGACGCGGCGACGAAGCGGGCATGGATGAGGTGGCCTGATCGCCGCAACGGGCGCGGCACACACCTTGCAATCGGTAATCGGCAGAGAATCTTGAGCGCGCGGAAAATGCAGCCATGAGCGAGGTCAACATCGCCAGCGTCCTGGGACAGATCCGCAGCCTGCGCGAGCAGACTGCCGCTCTGAAACCGTTGGCGCCGATGAATGCGCCAGCGGCCACCGGCGCTGCGGACTCGGTGCGCATGCCGGCATTCGGCGATGTGCTCAAGGGTGCGCTCGAGAAGGTCAGCAGCGCGCAGGGCGCGGCGGCAAAAATGCAGGAAGGCTTCCAGCTCGGCGATCCGCGCGCGGACCTGCCGAGCGTGATGCTGGCGATGCAGAAGTCGCAGGTGTCGTTTCGCGCGCTGGTCGAGGTGCGCAACCGCGTGGTGCAGGCATACCAGGACGTGATGAACATGCCGATGTAGTGCCTCGGCCTGCGCGCCAGGCGCATGCCGTGCGCATGCCACACGCAATTGATCCCGAATTCCGAACATCACCAGGCAGCGGACGCGTAGCAAAATAGCCATGGCCGAAACACTCGCCCTCACTGGACCCAAACCGCGGCTGCAGGATCTGCCCTACGTACGGCAGCTCGCGCTGCTGGCCGGCATTGCCGCGGCGATCGCGCTGGGCCTGTACGTTTTCTTCTGGACCCAGAAGCCGAACTACGTGCCGGTGTATCCGGGACTTGCCGACAAGGACGCATCGGAAGTGCTGGATGCGCTGCGCGCCGCGCAAGTGCCGGTGCTGCTCGATCCGGTAACCGGCAGCGTCACGGTTCCCGAGACCGCACTGCAGTCCGCGCGCATGCAGCTTGCCGCGCAAGGCCTGCCGGCCGGCTCGCGGATGGGCATCGAGATGATCCAGCAGGACCAGGGCTTCGGTGCCAGCCAGTTCGTGGAAAGCGCGCGCTATCAGCACGCACTGGAGACCGAGCTTGCGCGAACCATCGGCGGCGTGCGTCCGGTGCGCAGTGCGCGCGTGCATCTGGCTCTGCCACGCGCCTCGGTATTCGCTTCGCGGCGCGAACCGGCCAGCGCCTCGGTCCTGCTCGACCTGTATCCCGGCCGCACGCTCGAACCCAACCAGGTCGCGGCGATCGTGCACATGGTGGCATCCAGCATTCCCGAACTATCGCCCGAGGCCGTGACCGTGGTCGACCAGAGCGGGCGCCTGCTGACTCGCAATGATGGCGACACCGATGCCGAACTCGCCGCCGAGCAGTTCGCGCAGAGCCGCCGCGTCGAAACGACCTATGTGCAGCGCATCGAGCGCCTGCTCGAGCCGCTGACCGGTCCGGGCCGGGTCAGCGCCCAGGTCGCGATCGACATGGACTTTGCGGTCACCGAAGAAGCGCGCGAAACCTTTGCACCAGATACGCGGCTGCGCAGCGAGCAGGTGTCGGAGGCGGTAACCGAAACCCGCAAGCCCGGCGGCGTGCCCGGCGCGGTCAGCAACCAGCCGCCGGAAGCCGCGCCACCGACCACTGCGGATGCGGTTGCAGGAGGCGAGGCCAACCCCAGCAACTCCTCGCGCAGCGCAACCCGCAACTTCGAAATGGACCGGACGGTAAGCCACACCCGCCAGCCCGCCGGACGGGTCAAGCGGGTCTCGGTAGCGGTGCTGGTCGACCACGTCCCGCCGCAAGCGGCGGCCGCGGCCACTACCGCCGATCCCGCCGCCGATCCTGCTGCTGCCGCGACTGCGCCGGCGCTGCGCGCACTCACGCCCGAAGAGTTGGCCCAGGTCGAGAAGCTGGTCAAGGAGGCGGTCGGCTTCGATACCGAGCGCGGCGACACCGTGTCGGTGATGAATGCCCCGTTTGCGCGCCCCGAGGCGCTGCCGCCGCCGGAAGCCGTGCCACTGTGGCAGCAGCCGGAAATGCGCGACTACGCGCGTATCGGCTTGGGCACGCTGGTCGTGTTGGTGCTGGTGTTCGGCGTGTTGCGTCCGTTGCTGCGCAATCTCGCCCAACCGCGCGAGTCCGAGCCGCTGCTGGCCACCATCGAAAGCTCGAACGGCATGGCCGTGCTCGAGGGCGAGCGCGCGCAGACCGCCGAGATGCTTGCACCACCGAGCAATCCGCACGACCAACGCCTGGCGCAAGCGCGGCAGGCCGCGCAGCAGGATCCGCGCCGTGTAGCTCAGGTGGTCAAGAACTGGGTCGGCAACGATGCCTGACATCAAGGCCGACGAACTCAACGGCACCCAGCGTGCCGCGGTGATGCTGATGAGCCTCGGCGAAGCGGAAGCCGCCGAGGTGCTCAAGCACATGAGCGCCAAGGAGGTTCAGAAGCTGGGCGCCGCGATGGCGACCATCAACGGAGTGTCGCGCGAAAAGCTCGAACAGATCGTGGCGGAGTTCTCGGGCGAGCTCGACAACCAGAGCTCGATCGGTCTGGGCTCGGACGAGTACCTGCGCAACGTGCTGGTACAGGCACTTGGTGCTGACAAGGCCAGCGGACTTATCGACCGCATCCTGCATGGGCGCAACTCGCGCGGCCTGGAGAACCTGAAGTGGATGGAGCCACGCTCGATCGCCGACCTGATCCGCAACGAGCATCCGCAGATCATCGCCATCGTGCTCAGCTATCTCGATCCAGACCAGTCGGCCGAGGTGCTGAAGAACCTCTCCGAGCGCGTGCGGCCGGACGTGATGTTGCGCATCGCGACTCTGGACAGCATCCCCGCCAACGCACTCAACGAGCTCAACGACATTCTTGAGCGCCAGTTCACCGGCAACCAGGCCCAGAAAGCGTCCTCGGTCGGAGGGCTGAAGGCTGCCGCCAACATTCTGAACTTCGTCGATACCGCACTCGAGCAGCAGATCCTCGGCAGCATCGGCGCGGTCGACAACGAGCTGTCGACGCGAATCCAGGACCTGATGTTCGTGTTCGACGACATCGGCGAGATGGACGACCGCAGCATCCAGAGCGTGCTGCGCGAAGTGCCCGGCGACCGCTTGGGTCTGGCCTTGCGCGGCTGCGAGCCGAAGGTGCGCGAAAAAATGCTCAAGAACATGTCCAAGCGCGCGGCCGACATGCTGGTCGAGGACATGGAGGCGCGCGGTCCGGCCAAGCTGTCCGACGTGGAGTCCGCGCAGAAGGAGATCCTCACCATCGTTCGCAAGCTGCAGGAGTCGGGCGCGATCCAGGTCGGCGGCGCCGGCGCCGAAAAGATGGTCTGAGCCATCGCCAACGTGAGCAATTCCCTGTTCGACCGCGAAGAATCATCCCTCGCGACCACCTGGTTGCCGCGCGAGCTGGCCGAGCGAGCGGCACCTACCATCGAGGCGCTCGATGAAATGGTGCGAGTGGCGCGCGACGAGGGTTTCAACGAAGGCCGCGAGCACGGCTATGCCGACGGCATGGCCGCCGCACGGGTCGAGCAACGCCAGTTGGCCGCGCTGTGTCGCTCGTTCTCGCGGCCATTGGCCGAACTCGAACAGGATGTCGCGCAGCAGTTGATGGAACTGTCGGTTGCGATCGCGCGCGCGGTTTCGCGCGTGCAGCTGGCATGGGATACCGGCGCGATGATGGAAGTGGTGCGCGAGGCAATGGCTGCCGCGGCCAACGAACGGGTGGTGGAACTGCGCCTGCATCCGGGTGATGTATCGCGGGTGGAGCTGGCGCTCGAAGCAGGCGGCGTCAGCACCTTGCCGCGGCTCATCGGCGATCCGACCCTGCTGCCGGGCGATGTGCGCGTGCATGGCGAGGTATTGCGCCTGGATGCAACCGTCGACACCCGACTGGCCGGCATCGCCGCAGCCCTCGCCGGGCGCGCGCGCGATGCATGATCCGCACGTGCTCGCACGCAGCGCCGCCCATGCGCAGCGCCTGAAGAATCTGCTCGATGCAGTGCCCGAACACGGCCCGATGCAGCGCGAGGGCACCTTGCGCCGCGTGGTCGGCCTGACCCTCGAAGCGGTCGGCATGGAGCTGTCGGTCGGCGCGAACTGCCGGGTTGCCGCGCGCGGTGGCTGGGTCGAGGCCGAGGTCGTCGGATTCTCCGGCGATCGCACCTTCCTGATGCCGACGGCCGATGTGCACGGGTTGCTGCCCAACGCCCGCGTGATCCCGGTGGCCGGCGAGGGCGCGATCGGTGTCGGTGCCGGCCTGCTCGGTCGGGTGATCGACGGCGAAGGCGTTCCGCTCGATGGCAGGCCGCCGCCGCGCGTGGATGCCGAAGTGCCGCTGGGCGGACGCCCGATCAATCCACTGCAGCGCGAGCCGATCACCCGCGCGCTGGATGTCGGCGTGCGCGCGATCAACGCGATCCTGCCGATCGGGCGCGGCCAACGCATTGGCTTGTTCGCCGGCTCCGGCGTCGGCAAGTCGACCTTGCTGGGCATGATGACGCGCTATACGGAGGCGCAGGTGATCGTGGTCGGACTGGTGGGCGAGCGCGGTCGCGAAGTGCGCGACTTCGTCGAGCGCACGCTTGGTGAGGCCGGCATGCGCCGGGCAGTGGTGGTCGCCACGCCGGCCGATCGGCCGCCGCTGGCGCGCCTGCGCGGTGCGTGGCGCGCGACCGCGATTGCCGAATGGTTTCGCGACCAGGGCCAGCACGTGTTGCTGCTGCTCGACTCGCTCACGCGCGTGGCCCAGGCGCAGCGCGAGATCGGGCTGTCGGTCGGCGAACCGCCGACCACCCGCGGCTATCCGCCGAGCGTATTCGCGCGCCTGCCGCAGCTGGTCGAACGCGCCGGCAATGGTGGTCCGGGCGGTGGCTCGATCACCGCGTTCTACACCGTGCTGACCGAGGGCGACGACCACAACGAGCCGATCTCCGACGCCGCACGCGCGATCCTCGACGGTCATGTACTGCTGTCGCGCGCGGTTGCCGACAGCGGCATCTATCCGGCGATCGACATCGAGGCGTCGGTCAGTCGCGTGGTGCCGGACATCACCGACGCGGCGTGGCGCGAACGCATCCGCGCAGTGCGCGCCCTGGTGTCGTCCTACAACGCCAATCGCGACCTGATCGCACTCGGCGCCTACCAGCGCGGCTCCGACCCCCGCATCGACGAGGCGATCCGGCGCTGGCCGATGGTGCAGAAGCTGCTGCTGCAGGACGTGGCGCAAAGTGCCTCGCTGCTCGACAGCCGTGCCGCCATGGATGCGGTGCTGGCCTGAGCGTCGCCCTGATGCGCGCGGTCTTGCCGCAACCGCGGGCCTGACGGCTTCTCGCCGCTGGCTGCCAAACCACCGTCGCCGCGACACGGTTTCGCCCGCGAAATCAACGGGATCGACGATGGCCCGGCTCTTGCACGACTTGCAGTGCAGGAGGTGCCATGGACCCACGACGATTCGATCCCTTGTTGCAGCGTGCCGCCGCCCGGGTAGAGGACGCAGCGCAGTCGTTCGCGCAATCGAACGGGCAGCTCGACCGGCAGCGCAGCCGCCTCGGCGACCTTGGCCGATTCGCGAGCGAGTACCACGCGATTCCGGCCGGCCGCACCGACGCCGCACTGCTGGCCAACCGTCGCGCCTTCGCCGCGCGCGTCGACGATGTCGCCAAGCAACAGCAGCAGCATGTTGAGCATGCGCAACTAGTCGCCGAACGCGGGCGAGAGGCTTTGGTGTGCGCGCGACGCGAATCGGAGGCCTTGCAGAAGCTCGCCGCCGCGCGTCGCGCGGAGGTGGCGCGACGCGCCGACCTGCGCCAGCAGCGCGAATTGGACGATCTCGCGATGCGCCGCTTCATGACCCGCGAACAGCACGAATGATGAATGCGTTGCCTGCCAGTGCCCCGCTCGCCGCAGTCGCATCGCTTGCGCAGGTGAATCCTTCCGGCGGGCAGCTTGATGGCGCTGCTGCGGAAACGGACGGAGCCAGCTTCGACGAGATGTTAAGGCCAATAGGCGATGCCAGCCTGGAATCCGGCCCGGAATCGGCCGCAGCGAGCATGCTCGATGTCGCTGCAACAGCGGTCGCAGTGGCAGCGCCATTGCCGCCGCCTGCGGTGCCCGCTCCGGGCGCGCTGTTCGCGGCGATGCTCGACGCGCTGTCGGTCAGGACAGCGCCCGCACCCACGGTTGTGCCGGCCGACACGCCAGCTGCGCAGTTGCCCGAAGCGTCAATCGCCAGCGCGCTCGGCGGCATCCAATCGTTGCGCGAGGCAACGCTGCGCGGTCCGCAGTCGCCATCGCAATTGCTGGCCGCGATGCTGGCGCTGCGTCTTGCGCCGGCAGCTGGTGGTTTGGCGGGCGCGCCGGAATCGCTGGGTGCAAACGAAGCGCCAAGCATCGAGTCCACGCCGGATGCCGATGGCACGCCGGGTTCGCGTGCGGGAATCCTCGACCTGCTCGCGCTCACGCCCGCGCCCGTCGCAACGCCGCTGCCAACGACGACCGCGGTCGCTGGATTCGCATTGCCATCTGGCTTGCCCGCCCCGATCGCCCAGCAGACCGCGCTGGATGCGGCAGTGGCTCAGTCGGCGCCGCTGCTCGCATCCGCTGATGAATCCTCGTTGGCGAGCGGACAGATCAACACGCCGACGGCCGCGACTGCATCGCCAGTCGATAGCGCCGCTTTCGGCACGGGTCTTGGCACACCAGCGGGCGCGAGCATGCCGCAAGGCGGCGCGCAGGCGCTGCGCGCCGATGGCGCCTTGCCGCAGATCGTGGTGCCGTTCAACAGTCCACAGTGGGGCAATGAACTGGCCAGTCGCGTGGTCACGATGAGCCGCGAGCAATGGTCGCAGGCCGAGATCCGCGTGACCCCGGACGAACTTGGCCCGATCGAGATCACGCTGCGCTTCGACGGCGAAAAGGTGCACGCGCATTTCGGTGCCGTTACCCCGGAAGCGCGTGAAGCGCTGACTTCGAACATGCATCGCCTGCGCGAGTTGCTGTCGAGCGAAGGCTTGAACCTGGGGCAGTCATTCGTCGGCCAGCAGGGCAGCGGCGAGCGCCGCACCCATGACAGCGACGGCTTCCGCCTGTCGAACGATGGTGGCGGCCTGGAGCAGGGCGTGCTCGCCAGCGCTCCGGCAGCGGTATCCCGCAGCGGATTGCTCGACGAATTCGCCTGAGCGTGATTTCGAGGGTGGCGGTTCTCCGCCACGCCTACCGTCAGCACTTCGTCGGCCCCGGTGACAGAACAACGCCAGTAGCCGTGTCGACGCGGTGGCGCCGGGCTTCCGCCGCGTGGCATGGGCTTTGCAGTCTGTCCTGCAACCATTCGGGAGCCGCACATGTCCGCCAAGAAAGAACCTGCGAAAGCAGGTGCCGCCGAGCCAGCGGCGAAGTCCGGCAAAGGCAAGATGATCGCGATCGTGCTTGGTGCCGTCGTCGCTGCAAGTGCTGCAGGCGGTGGCGTGACCTGGTTTCTGGTCGGCAAGCCCGCTGCGGCATCGACCGCCGGCAAGGACGCGGCAGCAGAAAGCTCGGAGGACGCGAGCGAAGGCGAAGACGCCGGCCATGACAGCGAGGGCAAGGCGCCCGCGAAGACGGCCAAGTATCTGGCCCTCGATCCCGCGCTGGTGGTCAACCTCGCAGCGCCCGATTCGAGCCGCTACCTGCAGGTCTCGGTCGAGGTGATGACCCGCGAAGAGAAAGCGCTGGACGATCTGAAGCTGCACATGCCGGTGATCCGCAACAACCTGCTGATGCTGTTCGGCCAGCAGACCGCCGAGGGCCTTGCAGGTCGCGATGGTCGCGAAGCGCTGCGCCAGCTTGCACTGACCGAAGTGCAGAAGGTCATGCGCGAAGAAACCGGCAAAGACGCGATCGAAGCGCTGTACTTCACCAGCTTCGTCACCCAGTAAGCGACGCCGACCGACGATGAGCGCCGACCTGCTGTCCCAGGACGAAATCGACGCCCTGCTGCATGGCGTGGATTCGGGCGAGGTCAAGACCGACGACGAGCGTGCCGCGCCCGGTGAGGCGCGCTCGTACAACTTCGCCACCCAGGAACGCCTGGTGCGCGGCAAGCTGCCGACCCTCGAGATGGTCAATGAGCGATTTGCGCGCCTGTTCCGCATCGGCATCTTCAACATGCTTCGCCGTACCGCCGAGATCGGGGTGCGCGGGGTCGAGATGCTCAAGTTCGCCGACTATCTGCATTCGCTGCTGGTGCCGTCGAGCCTGTCGCTGACCCGCATCAAGCCGCTTCGCGGCACCGCGCTCATCGTGTTCGAACCGCGCCTGGTTTTCACCCTGGTCGACAATTTCTTCGGCGGCGATGGCCGCTTCCCGGCCAAGATCGAGGGTCGCGAGTTCACCCTGATGGAACAGCGCGTGATCCAGATCCTGCTCAAGCAGGTGTATGCCGATCTCGCCGAATCGTGGGCGCCGGTGATGCCGCTGGAGCTCGAATTCGTGCAGCACGAGGTAAACCCGCACTTCGCCAACATCGTCGCGCCGCGCGAGTACGTGGTGGTCAGCCGCTTCCATATCGAACTCGAGGGCGGCTCCGGGCACATCCACGTGACCTTGCCGTACTCGATGCTGGAGCCGTTCCGCGCCCAGCTCGAAGCCGGTATCCAGAGCGATCGCAGCGATCAGGACGAACACTGGCCGATTTCGTTGCGCAACCAGCTGCAGGAAGCGCAGGTCGATCTCAGCGCCGTGCTCGGCCGAATCAACATGAGCCTGCGCGACCTGTCGGGCTTGCGTGCTGGCGACGTGATTCCGTTCGATATGCCGGCCAACGCCGAGCTTCTGATCGAGCAAGTGCCGATGTTCGCCGCCGAGTTCGGGCTGAGCAATGGACGCAAGGCCGTCAAGCTCGGCAACCCGCTCAGCATGTCGCAATCGACTTCGAATTCTCCCGCCCGAGGGGCAAGTGCATGAACAGACGCGTATCAGCCGCCGCAGCCGACGATTCGCTCTTGCTTGCAGCAGGCAGTCCGGCACCCGCACGTTTCGACAATCTCAAGGCCGGTCCCGGCAGCGGCGACATGAACATCGATGTGATTCTCGATGTGCCAGTGCAGCTGTCGCTGGAGGTCGGGCGCGCACGCATACCGATCCGCAATCTGCTGCAGCTCAACCAGGGCTCGGTGATCGAGCTCGAGCGCGCTGCAGGCGAGCCGCTCGACGTCTACGTCAACGGCACGCTCATCGCGCAGGGCGAGGTGGTGGTGGTCAACGAACGCTTCGGCGTGCGCCTGACCGACGTCATCAGTGCGGCCGAACGCATCAAGCGCCTGAAGTAGGTCGACCATGCCCGCAACCCTTGCAACCGGCGGCGCCGCAGCGCCGTCCGGAACGGCCGGTCTCGCCAGTGTGGCGATGAGCCTGCTGCTGGTGATCGGCTTGATCATCGTTCTGGGCTGGCTGGTATCGCGCATGCGCGGACTCAACGCCGGCGGCAGTCACGGACCGTTGAAGGTCGCAGCCG
>JBBRFN010000004.1:0-48467 GCA_038224265.1 Lysobacterales bacterium | reverse complement strand
GGGGCATCGGTTCGATCTTGCGTGGGACTGGGTGCCGCCGGGTCAGCGCCACGGACGCGAGGCTTTCTACTCGCGGTTCCTGCCGTTCAAGGGCGGCAAGAAGCACCAGCCGCAGGACGCCTACTCGTTGCGCTGCATCCCACAGGTGCATGGCGCGGTCCGCGACGCGCTGGCGCAGGCGCAGCGCGTGGTCGATGTGGAATTGAATGCAGTCACCGACAATCCGCTGGTGTTTGCGGACGCCGAGAATCCGCGCTTCATCGAGGATCAGGTGATCAGTGCGGGGCATTTCCACGGCATGCCGCTGGCGCTGGCGATGAGCTATCTGAAGGCCGCGATCCCGGTGCTGGCGTCGATCTCCGAGCGTCGCCTGAACAAGCTGGTCGATCCGGCCACCAATGATGGCCTGCCGGCATTCCTGATCGGCAACGAGGATGCCACCGATTCCGGCTTCATGATCGTGCAGTACACCGCTGCTGCGCTGGTCAACGACCTGGCCACCCGCGCGCACCCTGCCTCGGTGTATTCGATCCCGACCAGCGCGAATGCCGAAGATCACGTGTCGATGGGCGCCAATGAGGCGCGCCACGTGCTGTCGATGTGCGATGACCTGTCGGATGTGATCGCGCTGGAGCTGTATACCGCCGCACAGGCGCTGGAGTACCGGCAGGACATGCTCAATGCCGCGCGCGCTGTGGCGCGTCGCGGGCGGGTCGATCTGCTCGCGCGCAAGATCGTCGGCGCGCCCGAGCCCGGGCATCCGGAACATGCGCAGTTCATGCAGGAAGTCGAGGCGCTGTGTGCGGCGCTGGCAGCCTCCGACGATTTCCACGGCGGCACGGCGGTGCGTGAAGCGCTCGCGATGGTGCGTGGGCAGGTCGAGTTCATGCAGCGCGATCGGCCGATGGATGCCGAGGTGCGGCGGGTTTGCGCTCTGCTGCGGGCGGGCGGTCTGCGTAAGGCCTGAGCAGGCCTGCCGCGGTCGCCGATTGCAGCATTGTGTATTAACGCATTAGTACGCTAAGATGCGCTCCGAGATGGCTGGGCACAGGCACGAATGAAGCGCAGGGCGGTGCAACCCGACGACGATCTCGATCCCGAGGTCGGGCTCTACGAGGCGCTGCTGAGCCTGCGCTCCGTCGACGAGCTGCGCGCCTTCTTCAGCGATCTGTGCACGCCGGCCGAACTGGAGGCGCTGTCGGATCGCTGGTGCGTGATTCCGTTCCTGCAGCAGGGCATGCCGTATCGCGAGATCCACGAGCACACCGGGGTCAGTGTCACCACCATCGGACGCGTGGCCCGTTGCCTGACCCAGGGTAGTGGTGGATATCTGACCGCCGCCGAGCGCACGCTCGGCGCCCGCCGCAACAAGCGTCGTCGCGCCAGCGCGTGACGCGGAGAAGAGCATGAACCAACGTGATCGACTGCGGATTGCCGTGCAGAAGAGCGGCCGCCTCGCCGAGCCCTCGCTGGGTCTGCTCAGCCAGTGCGGACTGAAGTTCCGTCAAAGTCGCGACAAGCTGTTCTGCTATGGCGAGACGCTCCCGGTCGACTTGCTGCTGGTACGCGATGACGACATCCCCGGAATGATCGCGCAAGGTGTGGCGGATCTGGGCTTCGTCGGACGCAACGTGCTGACCGAACAGCAGCTGGACCTCGCAGCTGGCGGCAGCGCGGCAGGCGTGGCCGAGATCCGCGCGCTGGGCTTCGGGCGCTGTCGTCTGTCGATCGCGGTACCGCAAGAAGATCGCTACGAGGCGCCGGGCGATCTGGCCGGGCTGCGCATCGCCACGACCTATCCCAACTTGTTGCGACGCTGGTTGGGTGAACACGGGGTGCAGGCAGCACCCGTGGTGCTCAACGGCTCGGTCGAGATCGCGCCACGTCTGGGCACCGCCGATGCGATCTGCGATCTGGTCGAATCCGGCGGCACCTTGGTCGCCAATCAGTTGCGCGAGGTCGCGACCGTATTGAGCAGCGAGGCGGTACTCGCCGGCACCACCCAGGTGCTCGCCGATGCACGCGGAGAGTTGCTCGAACTGTTGCTGCGCCGCCTCGATGGCGTGCTCGCAGTCAAGGATTCAAAGCTGGTCATGCTGCATGCGCCGCGCACCGCGGTCGATGCGATCGCGCGCATCCTGCCCGGCAATCCGCGGCCCAGCATCACGCCACTGGAGGGCGACGACGATCAGGTCGCCGTGCAGGCCGTATGCCTGGGTGCAATCAGCTGGGCGCACCTGGAACAGATGCAGCGCGAGGGCGCCCGCTCGCTGCTGGTACTGCCGGTGGAGATGATGCTCGCATGATCCGCATCGACTGGAATCAACTGGCGGCTGTCGATCAAGGAGCGGCACTGGCGCGTCCGGCGTTGGCGCAATCGGCCACGTTGGCAGCGGACGTAGCGCGCCTGATCGCGCAGGTACGCGCCGATGGCGATGCCACCCTGCGCGCCTTGACCCGCCGTTTCGATGGCGTCGAGCTCGACCAGCTGCGCGTTGGTGCCGAGGAATTCGACGCCGCCGAAGCTGGCTTGGCCGCGGACCTCAAGAGCGCCATCGATGACGCCCGCCGGCGGATCGAAACCTTTCACCGCGCGGCGATGATGCAGCCGGTGGCGATCGACACCGCACCGGGTGTGCGCTGCGAGCGCGTACTGCGCGCGATCGACCGCGTCGGGCTGTATGTGCCTGCCGGCTCCGCGCCGCTGCCGTCGACAGCGCTGATGGTCGGGGTGCCCGCGCAGATTGCCGGTTGCTCGCAGGTGGTGATGTGTTCCCCACCGCGCAAGGACGGCCGGGTCGATCCTGCCGTGCTGTATGCCGCACGTCGTTGCGGCATCGATGCGGTATTCAAGCTTGGCGGTGCGCAGGCGATCGCGGCGATGGCCTATGGCACGGGCAGCGTGCCCAAGTGCGACAAGCTGTTCGGGCCTGGCAATGCATGGGTCACCGAAGCCAAGCAGCAGGTCGCGCAGGATGTCGCGGGTGCGGCCATCGACATGCCCGCAGGTCCGTCCGAGCTGCTGGTGATCGCCGACGCCGATGCCGATCCGCGCTTCGTGGCGGCCGATCTGTTATCGCAGGCCGAACATGGCCCGGACTCGCAGGTCATCCTGCTTACCGACAGCGCGGCGTTACGCGAGGCGGTATTGCTCGCTGTCGCGGAGCAACTGTTGCAATTGCCGCGCCGCGACACTGCAGCCAAGGCCCTGCAATCCAGCCGCGCAATCCTGGTCGATTCGCTGGCGCAGGCGCTGGTGGTGTCCAATCTGTATGCGCCGGAGCATCTGATCATGCAGGTGCGCGATCCGCGCACATGGTTGCCCGAGGTGCGCAACGCCGGCTCGGTATTTCTCGGCGCGTGGACGCCGGAGTCGGTCGGCGACTACTGCAGCGGCACCAATCATGTGTTGCCGACCTATGGTCATGCGCGGGCGTACAGCGGCGTCTCGGTGGCCAGCTTCCAGAAGGCGATCACGGTGCAGGAATTGAGCAGGGCAGGGCTGGTGGGCATCGGCCCGTGTGCGATGACGCTGGCGCGCGCAGAAGGACTCGACGCGCACGAGCGCGCAGTGTCGCTGCGGCTGACCGCGATCGGTGCCCAGCCATGAGCATGCTCGCGCGGGCGCGGCCGGAGTTGCTGGCCATCAAGGGATATTCCTCGGCGCGCATGGAGGCAGCAGGTGGCCGCATCCTGCTCAATGCCAACGAGTCTCCGTGGGCCTCGGCAGGCGATCCCAGTGGGCGTCTGAATCGTTATCCCGATCCGCAGCCGCAGGCCTTGCGCGACAAGCTGGCAGCGCTGTACGGCGTGGCGCCGGAAGCGCTGCTGGTCGGCCGCGGCAGCGACGAGGCGATCGACCTGCTGACCCGCGCGTTCTGCCGCGCCGGGCGCGACAGCGTGCTGATCTCGCCGCCGACCTTCGGCATGTACCAGGTGTGTGCCGACGTGCAGGGCGCCAAGGTGATCCGCGTGCCGCTCGATGCCGGGCACGGATTCGCCCTCGACATCGATGCCGTGCTGGCGGCAGTCGAGCCGGATACCCGACTGGTCTACGTGTGTACGCCGAACAATCCGACCGGCGGCGTGGTGCCGCGTGCGGACGTGCTGCGACTGGCGCAGGCGCTGGCCGGAAACGCGTTGGTGGTGGTCGACGAAGCCTATGCCGAATACTCCGACGTCGAGTCGTTCGCGCCGCAGGCCGCACAGCGCGATGGCAATATCGCGGTACTGCGCACCCTGTCCAAGGCGCATGCGCTGGCCGCCGCGCGGATCGGCGTGCTGATCGCCGACCCCGCGCTGATCGGACTGTGCCGGCGGATCATGGCCCCGTATCCGTTGCCGCAGCCTTGCGTCGAGGCCGCAGAGCGGGCGCTGGCGCCGGATGCACTGGCCGCGACCCGCATGCGCGTGCGCAACGTGCAATCCGAACGTGAGCGCCTCGCGCGGGCACTGGCCGAGTTGCCGCAGGTGCGCGAAGTGTTCCCGTCGCAGGCCAACTTCCTTGTAGTACGCCTGGACGATGCGGCACGCACCTACCGCGAGCTGATCGAGCATGGCATCGTCCTGCGCGAGGTCGGCCATCAGCCCGGTCTGCTCGGATGCTTGCGGATATCGATCGGTACTGCGGTCGAGAACGATGCCCTGATTGCCGCGCTCGCCAGTCAGCAGGTGACGCCATGAGCGCGCGTCGCAGGATCCTGTTCCTCGATCGCGACGGCACCCTGATCGTCGAGCCGCCCGACCAGCAGATCGACAGCCTCGACAAGCTCGCGCTCGTCGATGGCGTTGTTCCGGCCCTGCTCAAGCTGCGCGATGCAGGATTCGAGTTCGTGATCGTCAGTAACCAGGATGGCCTCGGGACGGCGAGCTTTCCGCGCGAGACTTTCGAGCCGCCGCAGCGCCTGATGGAGCAGCTGTTCGCCTCGCAGGGCATCCGTTTCGCGGCGATGCACTTCGATCCGCATTTCCCGGCCGACAACGCACCGACCCGCAAGCCCGGAGTCGGCATGCTGATGGATTACCTGCGTGCCGGCGATCTCGACATGCAGGCGAGCGCGGTGATCGGCGACCGCGATACCGACCTGGAGCTGGCGCGCAATCTCGGCGTGCGGGGTTTCAAGCTGGGCCCTGCGGATTACGACTGGCCGACCCTGGCGCACCTGATCGCCGATGCGCCGCGCATCGCGCGGGTGGAACGCGCGACCAAGGAAACCCGCGTGCAGGTCGAGGTGGATCTGGATCGCGAGCAAGCCGCCGAGGTGGCGAGCGGCATCGGATTCTTCGACCATATGCTCGAACAGATCGGACGCCACGGCGGATTCGCCTTGCGCCTGCGCTGTACTGGCGATACCCATGTCGATGAGCACCACACCATCGAGGACTGCGCGCTGGCGCTCGGCGATGCGCTCAAGCGCGCGCTGGGCGACAAGCGCGGCATCGCGCGCTACGGCTTCGTGCTGCCGATGGACGACACCCGCGCCGAGGCCCTGCTCGATCTCTCCGGGCGCCCGTACTTCGTGTTCGAGGGCAACTTCGAGCGCGAGCGGGTGGGCGATCTGCCGACCGAGATGGTGGCGCATTTCTTCCGCTCGCTGTGCGAGTCGTTGGGCGCGAACCTGCAGCTGCGCGTCAGCGGCGAGAACAACCATCACAAGGTCGAAGCCTGTTTCAAGGCGACCGCGCGCGCCTTGCGCATGGCGATCCGCCGCGAGGGCCATGAATTGCCATCGACCAAGGGCAGCCTGTGAACGCAAGCTCGGACCGCGCGCTGGTGCTGATCGACAGCGGCGTGGCCAACCTCGGATCGGTGCTGGCAGCACTGCAGCGGATCGGAGTGGCCGCGACCCTCAGCACCGATGCGGCGGTCGTCGCCAGTGCCTCGCACGTGATCCTGCCCGGGGTTGGCGCCGCAGCGCCCGCGATGCGCCAGTTGCGCGAACGCGGACTCGATCGCGTGATAACGCAGCTGAGCTGTCCGGTATTGGGCATCTGCCTGGGCATGCAGCTGCTGTTCGATGGCAGCGACGAGGGCGATGTCGATTGTCTGGGCGTGATTCCCGGACGCCTGACGCGATTCGATCCGGCCCTCTGCGGCAGGGTGCCGCACATGGGCTGGAACCAGCTCGAATCGTTGCGCGAATCGCCACTCACCGGCGGTTTCGGCGACGATCCGCACGCCTACTTCGTGCACAGCTATCGCGCCCCGGTGTCGGCCGCGACTCTGGTCCAGTGCGACTACGGTGGTGCTTTTTCGGCGCTGGTCCAGCACCGCAACTTCTACGGCGCGCAGTTCCACCCCGAGCGATCGGCCGCGGTGGGCGCGCAACTGATCAGGAACTTCGTGGCCCTATGAGCTTCACCGCCTATCCTGCGATCGACCTGCGCGAGGGCCGCGTGGTGCGCCTGGTGCAAGGCGACTATGCGCGCGAGACCAGTTACGGCGATGACCCGGTCGCGCTGGCGCAGTCGTATGCCAGCGCCGGTGCGCACTGGCTGCATGTGGTCGACCTGGATGCCGCGCGCATGGGTCGCTTCACCCAGCTCGCCGTGATCGAGCGTCTTGCACGCGTGGATGGCATCGCGGTTCAGGCCGGTGGCGGCGTACGCTGTGCCGACGACGTGCGATCACTGCTGGCTGCCGGTGTAGCGCGGGTGGTGGTGGGCAGCGTGTCGGTCAAGCAGCCGGAGAAAGTTGCCGAGTGGGTACTCGAGTTCGGTGGCGAGCGGATCTGCATCGCGCTGGACACTCGCGCCGGCGAGAGCGGCGCGTTCGAGCTGCCGGTATCGGGCTGGACCCACGGCAGTGGGATTCCGCTGACACGCTTGCTGGATTTCTTCGCGCTGCGCCATGGCGCGCGCCACGTGCTGTGCACCGACATCGAGCGCGACGGCATGCTTGCGGGGCCGAACATCGGCCTGTATCAGCTGATCTGCGCAAAGTATCCGGGCCTTTCCGTGCAGGCGTCGGGTGGTGTGCGCGGCGCCGACGACGTGCGTGGGGCGAGGGCAGCAGGGGCGGCAGGCGCGATCGTCGGCAAGGCGTTGCTGGAAGGGCGGATGAGCATCGCCGAGTTGCTCGCATGCTGACCCGCCGAATCATTCCGTGTCTGGACGTGCGCGACGGCAGCGTGGTCAAGGGTGTGCGTTTTCGCGACCATGTGGTGATGGGCGGCATCGAGGAGCTGGCCCTGCGCTATCGCGACGCTGGCGCCGATGAGCTGGTGTTCTACGATATTACGGCCAGCCCGCAGGGCCGCGGTGCGGACGTGGCATGGATCGAGCGCCTCGCGCGGCACCTCGACATTCCATTTTGCGTCGCTGGCGGCATCCGCTCGGTCGAACAGGCGCGGCGCCTGCTTGCTGCGGGCGCGGACAAGGTGTCGGTGAACTCGCCCGCGCTGGAGCGCCCCGAACTGATCGATGAGCTGTCCGCCGAGTTCGGCGTGCAGTGCATCGTGATCGGCATCGACAGTCAGCGCAGCGCCGACGGCTGGCGCGTACACCAGTACACCGGCGATCCGGACCGTTCGCGCGAGATGCAGCGATCGACCCTCGACTGGGTGGTCGAAGTGCAGCGGCGCGGCGCGGGCGAGATCGTGCTCAATTGCATGGGAAGCGACGGCGTGCGCAATGGTTACGACATCGAACAGCTACGCGCGGTGCGTGCGCTGTGCAAGGTGCCGCTGATCGCCTCCGGTGGTGCCGGCGCGCCGGAGCATTTCCTGCAGGTGTTCCGCGAGGCCGATGTCGACGGCGCGCTGGCCGCCAGCGTGTTCCACTCCGGGCAGATCCAGATCCCCGATCTCAAATCCTTCCTGCGACGCCACGGCCTGCCGATCCGACCATGAGCGCATTCGATCCCGCACGCATCGATTTCGAAAAGTCCGGCGGCCTGGTGCCGGCGGTGATCCAGCACGCCGACAGCGGCGTGCTGTTGATGGTCGGATTCATGAACGCCGAGGCGCTCGCGGCCACGTTGGCTTGCGGCAGGGTGACCTTCTGGTCGCGCAGCAAGCAGCGCCTGTGGACCAAGGGCGAGAGCTCGGGGCACTTCCTCGATGTGGTCGATCTGGCGCAGGACTGCGATGACGATGCCATCCGCGTGCTGGCCCGACCGCAGGGACCGGTGTGTCATCGTGGCACGGCGACCTGCTTCGACCCGGCGCCCGCGCCGACCTTCGCATTCCTGCAAGCGCTCGATGATCTGGTTGCCGCACGCGAGCGCGAACGACCATCCGGCAGCTACACCACGAAGCTGTTCGAGGGCGGCATCCGGCGCATTGCGCAGAAGGTCGGCGAGGAGGGCGTGGAGACCGCGCTTGCTGCCGTAGTGCAGGATGATGCGGCACTGGTCGGCGAGGCGGCCGATCTGTTGTTCCACCTGACCGTGGTCCTGCGCGCGCGTGGACTGCCGCTGGCCGCGGTGATCGCCGAGTTGGAGCGGCGCCATCGCGTGGCGTAGCGAGGCTGCTCGCGAAACGCCTTGCCATCGCACTCGCGAATCGCTTCGCCATCGCACCCGCGAAGCAGTGGTTCGTCGCAACCCCGAAAGCGAACGATCGGAGCCGTCCCGTCAAGTTCGCGAGGCAATTCTTCGTCGCAAGCCCGAAAGCGAACGATCGGCGCTTCCCGTCAAGCCCGCGAGGCAATTCTTCGTCGCACCCCGAAAGCGAACGATCGGCGCCGTCCCGTCAAGCCCGCGAGGCAATTCTACGTCGCGCCCGCGAAGGCGGGTGCCCAGTGCCTTCGGCTGTCGCCACACACGTTGAAGAAGCAACCGGAGATCTGCGATTCGCCCGTTGTCGCAACGAAACCTTGCGCATCGGCATGGCCAGCCAGTTTATCCAGCGTGCGTGGCAGCATGGTGAGCATCCGGCAACAGCGAAAGTCACTGGTCACCCGCCTTCGCGGGTGCGACGGGAGCGGGCCTGGCACCACGTTCAGGGCTTCGCGGGTGCGCCAACCGGTGGATGCGGGTGCGCAGCCTGGGGGTTCGCGAGTGCAGCGATTGGAGGCATCGCGCGGCCGACAATCAATTGTCCGGACAGCGCCCGCTTGTCTGCTTTCGGTCGTGACTACGTGCTTGCCGCGGCAACGCGATCCATGTCATCCCACGATCAGCCGCCTATTGTCTCGATCCTGCGGCCGCGTCGCGCGCCAGCGCGTCGGAATCGAAGGGCACCGGTTCACCCGGAACCAGCGCCTGCTGCCACCGTTGCAGCTGCGCCTCGACCTGCGGACTGTTGCCGATCTGCGGTTCCGAAGGATCGTAGCCCGCGGCTTTTTCGCGTTCGGCAATGGCACGCTTGGCGGTCTCGAATGCAGCCAGCAGATCGGTCTGCGTGTTCAGCGACTCCTGCAGCCAGGCGCGACCGAAGAACGTGATGTCCGAATCGGGTCCGCAACCGAACGAGGCCCGGTCGCTGCGTGCAGCGGCCAACACCAGCGTCTGCGGATCGGCAAGCGCGGGCAGGAAGCCCCCGGAGTAGCAGGCCGAGAGCACCACCATCCGATGCGCGATGGCGCTGTCGCGCAGGCGCTCACCCAGCCAGTCGGGGTCGATCTGTGCCAGTGGCAGCGGATCGAGGCTTACCAGCAGTTCGTGGTTCTCGGCCCCATGCGTGCTCATGAACAGCAGCAGCAGGTCCTCGCTGCGATCCATGCGTGCGGCGATCCCGCCGATCGCGCGGCCGAGGTTGCTGCGCGTGGCCAGCGGCAGCACGCCGGCCAGCTGCGGATCGTTGACCAGCGCCAGCGTGCGGCCGCTGGCACCGAAGCGTTGCGCGAACAGCTGCTGTGCGTACAGCGCTTCGTTGCGGAACACGCGCTCACTGCCGTCGCTGCCGAAGGTCAGCACATAGAGGTCGATCACGCCCGGGCGCTGCGGCGCCAGCTGCGCGAGCGCCTCATCCAGGCGCGCAGGCTGCGCGGCCATCAGTTCCTCCGGATCGAAGCTCAGTGGCTGCGGTGCTTCCGGCTCCGCCAGCGCTGCGTCCCAATCGGCCGGGTAGAAGAAGCTCCCGCGATCGATGAACCATGCAGGCAGCGTGATCGCCGCCGTGATCGCAATCGCCGCGAGGCTGCGCACCGGCCAGCGCCGCAGCGGCTCGATGTGGTCGAACATGCGGCGAATCGCGAGCAGGGTCCACGCCAGCCACAGCAGCAGTGCGCTATGGTCGGTGTCCGGATTGCGGTTCGGCCACCAGGCGTCGAGCACGCTGTTGTCGATCAACAGCACCGCGCTGCCGACGAGGGTCTCGATCAGCAGGACCAGGGTCGCCAACGGCCAGAACAGCGCCGGCCGCTGCAACCGAACGCAGGCGATCCAGCTGACCAGCAGCGCCAGCAGGATGAAAAACGACAGCCCGCGCAGGGCGTCGAGGTCGAACACCCGCGGTGCCGGAACCGACAGCATCGACTCCAACAGGTTGACCAGCAGCAGCAGGACTGCGGCCAGCCAGAACTGGCCGGGACCGATGCGTCGCCAGCGATGCGATGGGCGTCGCAGCGCTACCAGTCGCAGCGCGTCGAACAGGGCGTGGAAGAATTCCATCTCGTGGCTTGTCGAGGAGCGCGGATCGGTCGGCTGTTGCGCCGCGATGGGATCCGCAATCGCCTAGTCTAGCGGTGCGGGGGCCGGCTTTCGCGAACGTGCCGGCCCAGCGCTCAAAAATCCATGAAGTAGCCGCCATTGACCGGGATGTTGGCGCCGGTGATATAGCCCGCCGCGTCGGCGGCGAGGAAGTCGACCACCCGCGCGATCTCGCTCGGCTCGCCGAGCCTGCCGACCGGAATGCGCGCGATGATGTCGTTGCGCACCGACTCCGGGATCGATGCCACCAGTGCAGTGCGGCAATAGCCCGGCGAGACGCTGTTGACGGTTACGCCCTTGCGCGCGACCTCGCGCGCAAGGGCCATGCTGAATCCATGCATGCCGGCCTTGGCTGCCGAGTAGTTGGTCTGCCCGAACTGGCCGGTCTGGCCGTTGACCGAACAGATGTTGATGATGCGGCCGTAGCCGCGCTCGCACATGCCCTCGACCAGCTGCCGGGACATGTTGAACACGCCGTCGAGGTTGATGCCGAGTACCGCGCGCCACTGCTCGGGGCTCATCTTGCGCAGGGTGGCGTCGCGGGTGATGCCGGCGGCATTGACCAGGATGTCGACCGGGCCGAGGGTGTCTGCGACCCGCGCCGCCAGTGCCGCACAGCTGTCGAAGTCGGCCACGTCAACCGGCTCGAAGTGGATGCGCTGCGCATGGTCCGAGACCTCGGTGCGGAACTGTGCGATGCGTTCCTCGCGCGCTGCAAGATCGGCGGCCACCACGATTCGACCGGAGTCCGCGAGTTGGCGGCAGATTTCGATGCCAAGACCACCGATGCCACCGGTGACGATCGCGACGCGAGGGATCATGTTGGGCTCCAGACCGGATGCCCGGCGGCGGATGCTGCGATGCAGCAAACGACGATCTTAGGTGTCGAGTTGCAGGCCTGTCAAACCGGGCAGCGGTCGCCGGGCGCTACTTCTTGTCGGCCTGCTTCGGCGCCGGCTTGTCGGCCGGCTTGGGCGGTGCGGTGCCTTGCAGCATGCGCGCCTGCATCGTCTTCCAGACGTCGAGATTGCGCTCGGTCAGCTCGTTGAGCATCGTCCACGGCGACTGCCCGATCAGGTTGTTCAGCTGACTGCGGAACTGGTGGCTCTGATCGAGGAACGTCTGCGCCGAACGCTCGAGGTAGCTGCCCATGAAGCCCTGCAGCGAATCGCCGTAGAAGCGGATCACCTGCGACAGCAGGGTGGTCGAGAACATCGGCTGGCCGCGCTCTTCGTGCTCGGAGATGATCTGCAGCAGCACCGAGCGGGTGATGTCTTCGCCGGACTTGGCATCGCGCACCTCGAACGGGTCGCCGTCGATGACCAGCTGGCGGACATCTTCGATGGTGATGTAGCTCGAGATCTCGGTGTCGTACAGACGCCGGTTCGGATACTTCTTGATGACGCGGGTCTTGGCCATTGGATGAAAATACCATGAAGTCGCGCGGGCGGCTGCGTGCCAGCCGCGCGAATACAAAAACTCACCAACCCATGTGGTGGCCGCCGTTGATGTCGAGGTTCGAGCCGGTGATCCAGGCCGCTTCCTCGGCGACCAGGAACGACACCGCATAGGCGATCTCGTCCGGGGTGCCGAGGCGGCCGGTGGGAATGTCGGCAGCGATCTTGGCGCGCACTTCTTCGGGCACCGCCATCACCATGTCGGTCGCGACATAGCCGGGTGAGACGGTGTTGACGGTGATGCCGAGCTTGGCGTTCTCGCGCGCCAGCGAGATCGTGAAGCCGTGCATTCCGGCCTTGGACGCTGCGTAGTTGGCCTGCCCGTACTGACCCTTGAGCCCATTGATCGACGAGATCTGGATGATCCGGCCCCAGCGGTGCTCGCGCATGCTGTCGATTACCGGTCGGGTCACGTTGAAGCACGAGTTCAGGTTGGTATTGATCACCTCCAGCCACTGGCTGGAAGTCATCTTGTGAAAGGTTCCGTCGCGGGTGATGCCTGCATTGTTGATCAGGATCTCGATCGGGCCGAGCGCCGCCTGCGCTGCATGCACCATCGCCGCTGCCGAGTCCTCCGAGCCGACGTCGCCAGGTACGATGGTCACTGCAACGCCTTGCGCCTGCAGTTTCGCCTGCCAGGCGCGCGCCTTGTCCTCGTCGCGATAGTTGGTGGCCACCCGGTGGCCGAGGCGCGCCAGTCGCTGGCAAATGGCGGAACCGATGCCACCGGTGCCGCCGGTGACCAATGCAACGCGTGTGGTCATTTCGATCCCCTCCCAGGGTTTGTCGACAGCCGAAGACAGGCTCGACCCGCGCATTGTGCCATCCCCGGCGATGCGCCGTGGGCATCCGCGCCTGCGGTGGCGTTTGCGATCATGGCGGGGCTGGCGATCGGCCGGCCGAGCCCGCCGCGATGCGGCTCACATCGAATATGCAGCAGGCCAGCGCCAGCAGCGCCTGCGGCGATTCGAGTCCATCGAAGAGGGCCATGTCGAAGCCAAGGAAATCGAGCGCGGCGCGCAGTGCTGGCAGTGGTTGCTGCGGGTTTACCGGTAGTGCTGCGTGTTGCTTGGACAGCTTGTGTCCCTCGGCATCGAGCGCCAGCGGCAGGTGCAGGTAGGCCGGGGTCGGTAGCCCGAGCAGTTCCTGCAGGTAGATCTGGCGCGCTGTCGAATCGAGCAGGTCGGCGCCGCGCACCACCTCGGTGATCGACTGCGCAGCATCGTCGACGACCACGGCGAGCTGATAGGCCGGCCAATCCTCCACCCGCCAGACCACGAAGTCGCCGACCGCTGCCGCCAGGTCCTGGCTTTGCGGGCCTTGCAGGATGTCGTCGAAGTGCTGCGTTCTTTCGGGCACGCGCACCCGCCATGCCGGCGCACGCGCAGCATCCGCGGCCTCGCTGCATCGCCGATGGATGCCGCCAGCGCCGATGTCGCTGCGGCTGCAGCGGCACGCGAATACGAACCCGCTGGCCTGCAGTCTTGCGAGTGCCGCGGCATACAAGGGGGTGCGCGCACTCTGGTACTCGATCGGTTCGTCGGAGTGCATGCCGAATGCGGCGAGCGTTTCGATGATGCGCACGGCAGCACCGGGAACTTCGCGTGGCGGGTCCAGGTCTTCGATACGGACGATCCAGGTGCCGCCGGCCGTGCGTGCGCGCAGCCAGCTGCCGAGTGCGGCGATCAGCGAGCCCAGGTGCAGGTCGCCGGTGGGCGAGGGCGCGAAGCGGCCGCGGTAGGCAGAGTCGCCGCGGGTGCTCACTGGCGCGCCTTGACGGTTTGCGCACATCGCTGCGGTACCGTCGACGGCGCTTGAATTTCGCGGCGAATGCCATACATTCTCGACTGCAGCGGCTTTCTGCGCGCGATCCGCGACGCACGAGCCTGAAAACCCAACGGAGCGAACCAGCATGCGGATATTCCTGTTTCTTGCGACCAATATCGCGGTGATGGTCGTGGCATCCATTATCTTCAATGTGTTCGGGTTGAACACCTTTACCGCGCAGTACGGCATCGACTACACCGGGATGCTGATCCTGTGCGGCCTGTTCGGCTTTGGCGGTGCCTTCGTATCGCTGGCGCTGTCGAAGTGGATGGCAAAGCGCGCCACCGGCGCGCACGTGATCACCCAGCCGCGCAACGAAGTCGAGGCATGGCTGGTGTCGACCGTGCGTCGTCAGGCGGACAAGGCCGGCATCGGCATGCCGGAGGTGGCGATCTACGACTCGCCCGACATGAACGCCTTTGCCACCGGCATGAGCCGCAACAGTGCACTGGTGGCGGTCAGCACGGGTCTGATTCGGCAGATGGACCGGCGCGAGGTCGAGGCCGTGCTGGGCCACGAGATAGGCCACGTAGCCAATGGCGACATGGTCACCCTGACCCTGATCCAGGGCGTGGTGAACACGTTCGTCATGTTCTTCGCGCGCATCATCGGCAACTTCATCGATCGCGTGATCCTGAAGAACGAGGATGGTCCGGGCATCGCGTACTTCCTCTCGGTCGTGGTGCTGGAGATCGTGTTCGGCATCCTCGCCTCGATCGTGGTCGCCTGGTTCTCGCGACGGCGCGAGTTCCGAGCCGACACGGCCGGCGCCTCGCTGGAAGGTCGCGATGCGATGATCGCCGCGCTTGCGCGCCTGAAGGCGGGCCATGAGCCGTCCAGCCTGCCGAAAGAGATCGCTGCGTTCGGCATCAGCGGCGGGATCGGCAAGCTGTTTTCCAGCCACCCGCCTCTGGATGACCGGATCGCCGCACTGCAGCGCGCCGTCTGATTCGCGGCATGGCAGTCCGAAAAGAAAAAGCCCGGCGAAAGCCGGGCTTTTTTCTGGGTCGGCGGGTGACAACGCCGCCGGGCGCGCAGCGCGGGGCTATCGGTCAGTTGCCGACCTCGTAGGTCATGATCTTCTCCGGCTCCTGCAGGAAGTTGCCCTGCACGAAGTTGACCCCGTAGCCGAACAACAACGACATGCTTGCTGCGTCCTCGACGAACTCGGCGATGGTCAGCTTGCCGTGGGCGTGGGCCTGGTCGCAGATTTCCTTCACCTTGAGCTGATTTTCGCGGCTCTTGGGCAGCTCGGCCATGAAGGTGCGGTCGATCTTGAGGTACTTGCTGTCGATGTGCTTGAGCAGCTGGAAACTGTTCAGTCCGCTGCCGAACTGCTGCACGGCGAATGCGGCATGCAGCTGGGCCAGGCCCTTCTGGAACTCGCGCACCGGCCGCAGGTTGGTGGTGACCTTGCTCTCGGGCATCTCGAACACCAGCTTGTCGCCCGAGATGCGGCTGGCCTTGAGCTGCTGTGCGATCCAGGCCAGCAGCGCCTTGTCCTCCAGCGAGGCCATCGTGAGTTTGATGAAGAACACCGTCTGATGACCCGCCTTCTCGCGCTCGGCCAGCGCGCGGATTGCGGTACCGATCACCCAGCGGTCGATCTGCACCAGCAACCCGTGCTTCTCGGCGACCGGGAAGAACTCCGCCGGCAGCAGCTCGCCATGGGCGGCTTTCATGCGCAGCAGGATCTCGTAATAGTCGCCCTCGGCGCCGTGCAGGCTGATGATCGGCTGATAGAACAGCACGAAGCCGTCGTTCTCGAGTGCGCTGCGGATTTGGGCCAGGCGTTGCTGTTCGGCGGCGTAGTCGGCCTTGTCTTGCGCTGCCGCATCGTGCATGCGGGCCTGGTTGCCACCGGCGTCCTGTGCCTGCTTGAGCGCCTTGGCGGCGCTGGCGAGGATGGCGTCGGCATTGGCGATCTTTTCACCGATCAATACGCCGCCGATGCTGACCGGAAGCGGCAGTGAGCGTCCGCCGGCCTCGAAGATGTGGTTCTCGAAGGCCTTGAGCAGCGCTTGCGCCCGGCTGGTGGGTTCATCATGGCTGCAGCGGCGCAGCAGCAGCATCAGGGTATTGTCGGCGAAACGTGCGGCGACGTCGTCGTTGCCGGCATGGCGGCGCAGCACTTCAGCCATGTCGGCCATCAGCAGGTCGGCGTTGCCCAGTCCGACCGTGTCGATCAGGTCGCGGTAGTTGTCCGGTTCGATGTACAGCAGGGCGAGGTCGCTGCGGCCGGCGGCCGCTTCGCTGACGACGCTGTCGAGTTCGCGCAGCAGATGCTGGCGGTTGTGCAGGCCCGTTACCAGATCGGAATCCGGCGGCGGTGCGCCGACATACTGCTGCTGGCGGAAGGTGATCTGCTGGCACGGCTCGCCCTCGAAGGTCGCCGCGGCGAAATCCATCACCGCGTCGAAGGCGGTGCCGTCGGACTTCTGCGCGCGCACCTGCAGCTGCGCGGGCGGCTTGTCGCCCCGCGAGAGCTTCTTGAGCAGGGCCTTGAAGCCTTCGGCAGCTTCGCCGGTGATCATGTCCAGGATCGGCATGCCTTCGATTTCGTCGAAGTCGACGAAGCCGAACATCTCGAGGTACGCACGATTGGCGCGTACATGCATGCCCTCGTGGACGAACGCGATCGGGTCGCGCGAGGAATCCATCAGCGCTTCGCAACGGCGTTCGCTTTCCTTGAGCGCGGCATCCATTCGGCGCAGGGCGCGGCGGTCGCTCAGGTCAGCGGCTTCGCGCCGGACCACGGCGAGCAGGTGTTCGTGGTTGCCACGCAGGGCGAAGGCGCGTATGCGTTCGCGGTTGAGCTGCAGCAGCAGCTCGTCGCTGCTGGTCTGCACGATGGCGATCACCGGGCGATCCTTGCCAGTGCGTTCGACCATGGCGACCACTTCGGCGGGCGTGGCCATTTTCGAGCGCGCGCTGGCGAGCACCAGATCGATGTCCTGATTGGTCAGTTGCTCGACCAGGCCTTCACGCGATTCCGCGCGCAGCGGACGCACCGCAATGCCCGCGTTGCGCAGCTGGCTGACGACCTGCTCGGCGTCTTCGGGCGAGTCTTCGACCAGTAACAGCCGGATGATGGGGTCCTGCTTCGCCATGAGCGTCCTGTCTAGCAACCTGAGCCTTGTACCCGAAGCCCGGTGGCAATTCCACCGATTGCGCTGCATGCGGCCATCACAGCGGCACCTTGAACGGCTCGCCTTCGACCTCGCGCACCAGGCGCGGCACCAGATAGCCCGGCAGCCGTGCGCGCAAGTGGGCCAGCAGGTTGCGTGCCGTGCCATCGTCGACCGCAAAATGCGCCGCGCCGGCGACGCGATCGAGCTGGTGCAGGTAGTAGGGCAACACCCCTTGTTGATACAGCGTCTCGCTCAGGCGCGCCAGCACCTCGCCATCGTCGTTCACGCCGCGCAGCAGGACCGACTGGTTGAGCAGGGTCGCCCCGGCCACGCGCAGCCGTGCGAAGGCCTGCGCGGTGCTGGCGTCGAGCTCGGCGGGGTGATTGCTGTGGATCACCACCGCCAGCGGCAGATGCAGGTTGCGCACCCAGTCGAGCAGGGCGTCGTCGACCCGGGCCGGCAGCACCACCGGCAGGCGCGTATGCACGCGCAGGCGGCGGATGTGTGGCAAGCCGCGCAGCGCATCGGTCAACTCGTGCAGGCGCAGCGTCGACAGCGACCATGGATCGCCGCCGGACAGCAGTACTTCCTCGATATCGGTGGCTTCACGCAGCCACGCGATGGCGGTCTGCCAGCGGTCTGCCGCTGCACCCTCTTGGGCGTAGGGAAAATGGCGCCGGAAGCAGTAGCGGCAGTGGACCGCGCAGCTGCCGGTGGCGATCAGCAGGGCGCGTCCGGCGTACTTGTGCAGCACTCCGGCGGCCTCGCGGCTGGCCAGATCGCCGACCGCGTCGTGGCCAAAGCCTGCAACCGTTTCGCGCTCGACATCGAGCGGCAGCACCTGCCGCAGCAGCGGATCGAGCGGGTCGCCACGGCGCATGCGGGCCACGAAGGCGCGCGGCACCCGCAGCGGGAACTCGCCTGCGGCCGGCACCATCATCCGCCGCGTCATGTGCTCCAGATCGAGCAGCCGCAACAGTTCCAGCGGATCGGTGACGCACTCGCGCCAGTCGTTCTGCCAGCGCGCGGGCTGCGCGTCCAGCAGGCTTGCGGTTATCATGGGAAACTTGGCCGGCGCTGCCGGCCTCCTCGGTGGATACCCCCTTAGTCTAGCCGCTTCATCGAGGCGGCTTTTTTGCATCAGGAGTTTTTCGCATGGCCAGCTATGGCATGAACGACGTCAAGAACGGCATGAAGATCATCGTCGACGGATCCCCGTGCACGATCGTCGATACCGAGTACGTCAAGCCGGGCAAAGGCCAGGCCTTCACGCGGGTCAAGTATCGCAACCTCAAGAACGGCCGGGTGGTCGAGCAGACCATGAAGTCGACCGACACGCTGGAGGCCGCGGACGTGGTCGATACCGACATGGAATACCTGTACTTCGACGGTGAGTTCTACCACTTCATGCACCCCGAGACCCACGAGCAGATCGCGGCCGATCCGCCCGCGATGGAAGACGCCTCGAAGTGGCTCAAGGGCAACGAAACCTGCGTGGTGACGCTGTGGAACGGCGCACCACTGGTCATCTACCCGCCGAATTTCGTCGAGTTGACCATTACCGAGACCGATCCCGGCGTACGCGGCGACACCTCCGGGGGTGGCGGCAAGCCGGCCAAGCTCGAAACCGGCGCGGTGGTGCGGGTGCCGCTGTTCGTGGGGCAGGGCGAAGCGATCCGCGTCGATACCCGTTCCGGTGAGTACGTATCGCGGGTGAAGTAGGCCGGCGGCCGCCGGACACGGCGGCCGCGCTCGGCCGGACTGCGCCCGCTCCGAAGGATTCCGCGTGGAAACGTCCGCTGCGATAACCATCGACCTGCTGATCGAAGCCGCCTGGGTATTGCCGGTCGAGCCGCACGGCGTGGTGCTCGAAGACCATGCGGTGGCAGTGAGCGCCGACCGCATCGTCGAGCTGCTGCCGATCACGGCGGCGCGCGACAAGTATCGTGCCGCCCAGACCGTGCAACTGGCGCAGCATGCGCTGTTGCCGGGTCTGGTCAACGCCCATACGCACAACCCGATGACGTTGATGCGCGGGCTGGCCGACGACCTGTCGCTGATGGACTGGCTCAAGGGGCATATCTGGCCGGCCGAAGCGCGCGCGATGGGGCCGGAGTTCGTGCGCGATGGCGTCGAGCTGGCGGTCGCGGAGATGCTGCGCGGTGGTACCACCACCTGCAGCGAGAACTATTTTTTCCCCGACGTGATCGCTGCGACCTACAAGCGACTCGGGTTCCGCGCGATGGTCGGCCTGCCGGTGATCGAGTTTCCCAGCGCGTGGGCCAGCTCGCGCGACGAGTACTTCGACAAGGCCACCGCGGTCCACGACGACTTCCGCCGCGATCCGCTGATCTCGACGAGCTTTGCACCGCACGCGCCGTATACCGTGTCGGATGCCAGCTTCGAGCGCATTCGCATGCTGTCCGACCAGCTCGACGTGCCGGTGCACCTGCACCTGCACGAGACCGCGCAGGAGATCGAGGATTCGCGCCGTGAGCACGGTGTGCGACCGATCCAGCGCATCCAGGGCCTGGGCCTGCTGAACCGTTCGCTGATCGCGGTGCACATGACCCAGCTCAACGACTCCGAAATCGAGGCCTGCGCGCGCGCCGGAGTAAGCGTGGTGCACTGCCCGGAATCCAACCTCAAGCTCGCCAGCGGCTTCTGCCCGGTGGCCAGGCTGCAGGCTGCCGGGGTCAACGTGGCGCTGGGCACCGATGGCTGCGCGAGCAACAACGATCTGGACATGTTCGGCGAGATGCGCACCGCCGCGCTGCTGGCCAAGGGCGTGGCGTGCGACCCGCGCGCGCTGGATGCAGCGTCCGCGCTGCGCATGGCCACGCTCAACGGCGCACAGGCGATCGGCATGGGCGAGCGCATCGGCTCGCTGGTGGCCGGCAAACAGGCCGACCTGATCGCGGTGCGACTCGACGAGATCGAATCGGTGCCGTTCTACCATCTGGCTTCGCAACTGGTGTACGCGGGCAACCGACGCCAGGTCAGCGATGTCTGGATCGCCGGTCGGCGGCAGTTGGCCGATGGCGTGCTCGCTCTCCTCGATACCGCGGAACTGCGCAGCCGCGCGCAGCGCTGGCAACGCTTTTTGGCAGGCAACGCATGAGTACGATGGACAATCCGCAGACCGATCGCGCGCTCGTCGCGGCGGCAGCGCCGGCGAATGCGGACGCTGCCGAACTGGCGGTGTTCGCGCGCCTTGCGCCCCGCTGGTGGGACCCGGAGGGCGAATCGCGCGCGCTGCACGACCTCAATCCCGTGCGCCTGCAATACGTGGCGGATCGCTGCAAGCTCAAGGGTTCGCGCGTGGTCGATGTCGGTTGCGGCGGCGGCCTGCTGTCGGAAGCGCTGGCCGCGCAAGCTG
Organism: Lysobacterales bacterium; assembly: GCA_038224265.1. Taxonomy (GTDB): domain Bacteria; phylum Pseudomonadota; class Gammaproteobacteria; order Xanthomonadales; family Ahniellaceae; genus UBA4656. Next base: position 28,079 of record JBBRFN010000004.1, on the reverse strand, counting down.
CCGAGGTTACCGGCATCGATCTCGGCGAAGAGGTGCTCGCAGTAGCGCGCCTGCACCTGCTGGAGTCGGGTCTGGCAGTCGACTACCGGCTGGAGAGCGCCGAGCAGCACGCCGCGGCGCGACCGGGCCACTACGCAGCGCTCACCTGCATGGAGATGCTCGAGCACGTGCCTGACCCGGAGGCTGTAGTGCAGGCCTGTGCACAGCTGCTGCGCCCCGGCGGCCAGGCGTTTTTTTCCACCATCAACCGCACGCCGCTCGCGTTCGCCGGGGCGATCGTCGGTGCCGAGTACGTGCTGCGCATGCTGCCGCGTGGCACCCACCGCTACGACCGCTTCATCCGGCCCAGCGAACTGGCGCGCGCCCTGCGCGGCGCCGGGTTGGTGGTGCGCGATATCGCGGGCCTGCGCTACGACCCGATCCTGCGCCGCGCCGCGCTGACCAGCGGCACCAGCATCAACTACATCGTGCACGCGGAGAAGCCCGCTTGACGGGCGCCATCCTGGTCGAGGCCGTGCTGTTCGACCTCGACGGAACCCTCGCCGACACCGCACCCGACCTGATCGACGCTGCCAATCGGCTGCTGCGCGAGATCGGGCGGGAGTCGGCTCCGGCGCAGCGCTTGCGTCCGATGGTGTCGTTGGGCGGAAGCGCGATCCTGCGCGCGGCGATGCCGGACTGGGATCCGGCCGATAGCGCGCCACTGCAGCGTTTCCTCGCCATCTACCGCGAGCGGATCTGCATCGAGACACGACTCTATCCTGGCGTCGAGACCGTGCTCGGCGCCATCGAGGCGGCAGGCAAGGGCTGGGGCATCGTGACCAACAAACCCGCGTGGCTGACCGCTCCGCTGCTCGAGGCGCTGGGTCTCTCCCGTCGCGCAGGTTGCGTGCTCAGCGGCGACAGCCTGCCGACGCGCAAGCCGGATCCGGCTCCAGTGCTGCACGCCTGCCGCGAACTCGTCGCGCGCCCCAGTCACACCGCCATGGTCGGCGACGACGCCCGCGATATCGATGCGGCGATCAATGCCGGAGCGCTGCCGGTGCTGGTCGATTGGGGTTACGGCAGTGCCGCCGCGCGCGAGTCGCACCCGACGGTGGCGCGGATCGGGTCGATCGAGCAGCTGCTGCCGCTGCTCGGCTTGCCGCGATGAGTGCTGCGGATTCCGCTTACGCCAGTCACATCGCGCAGTGGCTGGACGCCGAGCCGGAGCTGCGTCTGGCGCGTCTGTTCGTGGCGCAGGCGCGCGATCCGCGGGTCGAAGCGATCGAAGCGATCGCGCATGCGCTGCATGCGAGCCTGTTCGGCCTGCAAGAGACCCAGCTCGCACAGGCCAAACTGGCGTGGTGGCTCGACGAGCTGGCGCAGGCGCCGCGCCATCCGCTGACCCGGCAACTGCACGCACTGGACGACGGCGCGGCTGCGGCCGCGCCGTTGCGCGAGGTGGCGGCGTCGGTGTGGCGACTGGCGCGGTGCGACTCGATCGAATCTTTCGATCATCTGCTCGAACCGCTGAGCGCTGCTGCCGAGGGTGTGCTGCGTGCGCGCCGCGCGGTCGGCATCGAAGATGGGGCGATCGGACCCACGCCGCAGGCGGTTGGCGCTGCACGCCTGTTGGCAGCCGCGCGCGATTGGCCGCGCTTTGCGCGACCCGAGCGCGCGCTGCTGCCGCTGCAGCTGCTGGCCGCGCAACGCATCGACCGCGCAGGTGGCGTGGACGGCGCCGGCGCGGTGCACGCGGCGCGTGCCGTGTTCGCTGCATTGCAAGCCGTGCTCGCCAGTGCAGATGGCGCGGCACTGCGTGGTATCGACGGTGCGCGGGTTGCCGCGGCACGGATCTGGGCCCGGCGCCTGCTGGCCGCGCCGCAGGCGGCAGTCGAAGCGCGCATCGGTGCGCCACGCGTGGCGCTCGTACTGGGGTTGTGGCGGGTCGGTCGTCGCGGCTGACCACCGGCGAGCATGAGCCAACACCACGCCCGGCTTGCGCGCTGCAGGCGACCCTGTGGCCCCTCGCGCGCAAATGTGGTTTCTGCCGCGCCGCGCATTGACACCCGATCCACGAGGCCCCATCTACCTTACCCAGCCGCTTACCAGCTGCTGTTGCCGGTGGCTACAACGCAGACAAGGAATCAGGTTCCATGGGCAGACTTCCCAAGGTGGCGCGCGTGATGCCGGATATCGCCAAGGAGGCACGCGCGACCGTAGCCGGACGCCTCGATTGGGTCGGCATGGACCGCATCGAGGTTCCACTGAGCTTGCAGCAGCCGGATGGCCGCATCGTCACCGCGCCCGCGCGGGTCAGCGCCTTCGTCGATCTGCAGCGGCCGGAGGTGCGCGGCATCCACATGTCGCGGCTGTATCTGCATGTCGACCGTGCGCTTGGCGAAGGCCCGCTGACGCCCGCTTCGCTGCGTGCCTTGCTCGAGGCTTTTCTCGCCTCGCACGGCGACCTGTCGTCGCGCGCGCTGGTGCGGGTCGAATTCGACCACATGCTGCGCCGGCCGGCACTGGTGTCGGACAACACCGGCTGGCGCTCGTACCCGGTGGCCGTCAGCGGTTTGCTCGACCGCGGCGAGTACTCGCTCGAAGTTGCCCTGCAGGTCCAGTATTCGAGCACCTGTCCGTGTTCGGCCGCGCTGGCGCGCCAGCTGATCCAGGAAAAGTTCCTCGGCGATTTTCCGGCCGAGGAAGAACTCGACTACCAGCGCGTGCTGGCGTGGCTGGGCAGTGAGCAGGGCATCGTGGCCACGCCGCACAGCCAGCGCAGCACGGCTTCGTTGCGTGTGCGGCTGGATCCCGCGCGCGACGACTTTGCGCTGCTCGCGCTGATCGATCGGGTCGAGGGCGCCTTGCGCACCCCGGTCCAGGCAGCGGTAAAGCGCGAGGACGAACAGGCCTTCGCGCGCCTCAATGGCGCCAATCTGATGTTTTGCGAGGACGCCGCACGGCGCATCCAGGCAGCGCTCAATGCCGACCCCGAAGTGCTGGATTTCTGGGCCCGCGCGGCGCACCACGAGAGCCTGCACCCGCACGATGCGGTTGCGGTAACGACCAAGGGTGTTGCCGGTGGCTACGTGGCCGGCAGCGATTGCATGATCCCGCTGCACGACTGATGCTGTGCGTCAGCCTGCGGGCGGGCGCTCTTCGCATCAATCCGCCGCGCGGTCGATCAGCAAGGCAGGGTCCAGGCGCTCGCCGAACCAGTTGAAACCCCAGTGCAGGTGGGGGCCGCTGGCGCGCCCGGTCGCGCCAACCGTTGCGATGCGCTGGCCCTGCTCGATGCGCGCGCCGACTGCCACGTCGATCCGGCTCAAATGGATGAATACGCTGCTCAGACCGTGTCCGTGGTCGATCAGCAGGGTGCCGCCGGTCAGATACAGCGCAGGGTCGGCGAAGGTCACGATGCCGGCGGCGGGCGCCATGACCGGCGTGCCGGTTGGTGCTGCGATGTCGAGTCCCATATGCGGGCTCTTGGGGGTGCCGTTGAGCACGCGCTGACTGCCATAGACGCCGCTGATGCGTCCCGCCAGTGGACGGATGAAACCGAAGCGGAAGTCCACACGCGGGTCGTCGCGCTCGCGTGCACGCGCCACCCGCGCCTGCTCGGCAAGGATCCGCGCCGCCAGTTCCGGCGCCGGATTGACCGTCGACTCCGGCACGCCGTCCACGCGCTCGATCCGCCAGCTGCGGGCGCTGACGCTGATCGGGTAGGCGTGTGGCGCGTCCGCTGCGCGACCGGCTTCGACCTTCAGCGTGGCCGGCGCATCGCGTCCGACGCCAAACACGAAGGTGCCGTCGCCCGCCAGCCGCAGGCTGCGCCCGCCAAAGCGCACGCTGCAGCCCACCGCGATCCGACCGACCACCAATCCGCCCTGCGGAACCGACTGCGGCAACTCAGGCACGCAGGCGGCGGTCGCACCCGGCGTCGACAGGACCGCAGCGAGCAGGGCGGCGATCATTCGGGCGGATTGGTTGGGGCGGGCGCAGGCGACCGCCGCCAGAAGCGGCGCGGGAACGTGCTGGGGACGGGGTCCAGCCCACCCTCGCACAGCGGCTGGCAGCGCAGGATCCGGAACACGCCGAGGGTGCCACCGCGCACCACGCCGAAACGCGCAATCGCCTCGCTGGCGTAGGCCGAACAGCTGGGATGGAAGCGGCAGCGCTGGCCCAGAAGCGGACTGAGCACTGCGCGATAAACCCGCAGCAGCCCTAACGCTGCACGCTGTGCAAGGGACGGTTGTGGGTCGATTTGAGCAAGGCTCGTGGGGCGGCGCGGTTGCCGCAGTAAGGCTACTAGGCTATAACACGCGGCCGCTGCGTCTCAACCCGGCACCGTTCCGCAGTCCGGCCATCGCGCAGCGATCGTTGCCGCAACAGGAATACGATAACGCCATGGCGAAGAAGGCCAGTTCCAAGAAGCCCGCGAAAGCGGCACCGCGCCCTGCAAAGGGCAAACCGGACAAATCGGCAAAGTCGAGCAAGGCGAAGCCCGCCGGCGCGCTGAAGAAAATCGTGGCGAGCGTCATCGGCCGCGCCAAGGCGGCTGTTGCCGGCAAGGCGAAAGCCAAGCCGAAACCCGCTGCAAAGCCCAAGCCCGCGCCCAAGGCCCAGCCTGCGGCAAAGGCGAAGCCTGCTGCAAAGGCCAAGCCTGCACCCAAGGCCAAGCCTGCGTCTGCCAAGACCGCTGCGAAGGCCAAGCCTGCGCCTGCCAAGCCTGCAGCGCAGGCGTCGGCAAAGCCGGCAGCCAAGGACGCCGCGAAAGCACTTGCAAAGCCGGCCAGCAAAGCAGCGGCGAAGTCGGCGCCTGCGCCGGTGGTAGCGGCCAAGGCGGCAGCAGCGAAAGCAGGTCCAGCGGTAAAAGCGGCGCCCAAGGTCACCCAGGTGGTGGTTGCAGCGCGCCATGCGCCCGTGCAGCCGCGGCCGGCGCCTGGTGGTGCGGTCGCAACGGCCGTGGCGGTGAGCAAGGCCCGCGAGGCGACGATTCCCGCACGTGCCGGTCAGCGCAAGCCGCTGTCGCCAATCGTGGTGGCCGGCGACGAGCGCGTGCGCCCCGACTTGCCGGCCGGCTACAAGCCGACCGCGCGCGATTCGTACATGAACCCGCTGCAAGTCGAGTATTTCCGGGTCAAGCTGCTGCAGTGGCGGACCGAGCTGGTCGAGGAATCGAAGCAGACCATCGACAATCTGCGTGACGAAGTCCGCGATGTCGGCGACGAAGCCGAACGCGCCACCCGCGAAACCGAGAACTCGCTGGAGCTGCGCACGCGTGATCGCTATCGCAAACTGATCTCGAAGATCGACAAGGCCCTGCGCCGGATCGAAGACGGCGAATACGGTTACTGCGAGGAAACTGGCGAGGAGATCGGTCTGGAACGTCTGGAAGCGCGGCCGATCGCCACCATGTGTCTCGACGCACAGGAGCGCTGGGAGCACCGCCAGCGCCAGATGGGCGACTGAGCACGGTCCAGCGCTGGATGTTTTTCGCGCGCGCCCGGCATCTGCCGGGCGCATGCTGCAGGTTCAGGGCACGATCAGATCCCAACCCGCTTTCGGCTTGAACCGCGGACCGTATCTGACTGCCAGGCTCTCAAGTCGCGCCTTTACCGCATCGACGCCGGTTTCGCGCACGAATTGGATCGGGCCACCGCGAAACGGCGCGAATCCGGTTCCGAAGATCACCCCGGCATCGAGCAGGTCGGCGGAGTCGACCACGCCTTCAGCCAGACAGGCCACCGCTTCGTTGACCATTGGCAATACCAGCCGGTCGGCCAGGTCGTCGGGCACCACATAGTCTTTTGGCACTTCAGGCTTGAGGGGGCGGCCGTCCTTCCACGTATACAGGCCTTGGCCATCTTTCTTGCCGCGGCGACCGGGCTCGATCGCGCCGTCGAGCCCCTTGGGCAGGTCGAGTCCCAGGAATGGCGCGAGGATCTTGCCGACCGCGGCGGCCACATCGAGGCCGACCGTATCGACCAGTTCGATCGGACCCATCGGCATGCCGAACTGCTTGGCCGCGCGATCGAGCACCGCACCGGGCACGCCTTCGGTCCAGGCGGTTACGGCTTCGAGCATGTACGGCATCAGGATCCGGTTGACCAGGAATCCAGGGCTCGCTGCCACCGCGATCGGCAGCTTGTCGATCGCGCGCACGAAGCCTTGCAGCCGCTGCACGGTGTCTGCTCCCAGCGCGGCATGCCGCACGATCTCGACCAGCGGCATCTGCGCGACCGGATTGAAGTAGTGCAGTCCTGCGAAGCGGGTGGAATCGATCAGCGTCGCGCGCAAGCTGTCGAGCGGGATCGACGAGGTGTTGCTGACCAACAGGGCGCCGGGCTTCAGGCGCGGCTCGATCGCCGCGTACAGCGCCTGCTTGGCCGCGAGGTTCTCGAAGATCGCCTCGATCACCAGATCGGCATCGGGCACCCGTGCACCTTCCACATCGGCCAGCAGGCGCGCACGCGCCTCGGCGATCCGCGGCTCGGTCTTCAGGCGCTTGGCGAACAACTCGCCGGCGCGGTCGAGGGCCGGCTGGATGTACTTGAGTTCTCGATCCTGCAGGCTGACCTGAAAGCCCTGCAGCGCGCACCACGCCGCGATGTCGCCGCCCATCACGCCGGCGCCCACCACGTGCACGTGCGCGATGCCATGGCTGTCCTTGCTACCCTGGCCCTTGAGCGCCTCCTGCAGGAAATACACGCGCACCAGGTTCTGTGCGGTCGGCGTGGCTGCCAGCTTGGCCACCGAACGCGGCTCGACGCGCAGCATCGCGCGCACGCTGCCGCCGTGCCGGCGCCACAGCTCGATCATCGCGAACGGTGCGGGGTAGTGTTTGGGATTCGCCTTGCGCGCGACCTGTTTGCGGATCAGCGCCGCCAGCACCTGGCGTACCGGCCACAGGTTGGTCGTCCACGCCGTGAGGCGCTGCAGCAGCGGCCGGGTCGGGCGTCGCGCGAGCAGACCGCGCGCGGTGTCGAGCAGCGCGGCTTCGTCGCAGACGGCATCGACAAGCCCGATCGCGCGTGCCGCAGTGGCCGACAACGCGCGGCCGGTAAGCATCATGTCGAAGGCTTTCGGCGCGCCGACCAGGTGCGGCAGGCGCGCGCTGCCGCCCCAGCCCGGCTGGATGCCAAGCAGTACCTCGGGCAGGCCGATGCGGGTCTTGGGATCGTTGCTGGCGACCCGCCAGCGACAGGCGAGCGCGATCTCGGTGCCGCCGCCCATGCAAACCCCATGGATCGCCGCCACCGTCGGGCAACGCAGCGCTGCGAGCGCATCGAAGGCGCGATGGCCGCGCTGGATCGCATCGAGCACCTGACCCTTGCGGGCGAAGGTCTCGAACTCGCGCAGGTCGGCACCGACCACGAAGCTGGCAGGCTTGCCGGAGCGCAGGATCAGGCCCTTGGGTGGTTCCAGCGCGACCCGCTCGAGCAGCGACAGCAGTTCATCGAGCACTTCGCGCCCGAGACTGTTGGCGGATGCCTCAGCGCGGTCGAGGGTCAGGATCAGGATCGAATCGGGACCCAGCTGCGGGTGCCAGTGGCGAAAGCGCAGGCCTTCGAACATACGGACTCCAGTCGGCAAAGCGGCGTGGCGTGGGCCGATGAGACTATCATCGTCGTTCGTCGAGGTTTCCTGTGGCCGCGCGCCGAAGTAAGGTAGTCGGGTGGAGAAACTCATTGCCAGCAATGCTGCCGAACCCGGTCCGGTGTTCGTCACCCCGCAGTTGTTCGAGCGGATTCTCGCCTCGCCGCGCGCCTTGATCGCGATCGATACGCAGCGTGGCGAGGAAATTCTCGGACAGTTCCGCCATTTCGCGGTGCGCAGCGGCAATTCGATCTACGCCTTCGGCGATGGATTGGGCATCATCAGCCTGCGCGAGGGCGGGGTATCGGCACCGGGTAGCGCGCGCCTGCCCGAAGCGCTGCGTTTCATCCAGACCAGCCCGCAGTTCGGCGTGTATCTGTTTCTCGAGTTGGCCGGCCAGCTGCGCTACTCGCCGCTGCGCACGCAGGTTCTTGCATTGCTGCGCCAGATCGGGCGCACCCGCAACGCCGGCGGCAATGTGCGCAAGGTGGTCCTGATCGATGCGCGGGTGAGCTTTTCCGAAGGTGTCGACGACCTGATGGAGCGCTTCACCGACGATCCGGGCGGCGGGCGACGCCTGCGGCTGCGCGACGGGCGCTGGCTGATCCGATGAGCCGCCGATTGATTCGCGGCGCGGTGCTGGTCGTGGTGCTCGACCGCGACGATCGTCGCGCACTGTTCGAGACCCTCGATTCGTACGAGTTCGACGCGATCTACACCGCCAAGGACTTCGTGCAGGCGCACGCGTTCCTGGCTCAGTCGCCGCGCCTGGATGCGGTGTTGCTGGAGTTTTGCGGCGAGGCGAACGATGCGCTGGCGTTCTGCCGCGCCCTGCGCGCATCCGGTAGTGCCGTGCCAGTGATCGGCATCGCGGATGCGGCCGATCTCGCCGCCCGCTGGCGTTTCGAGGACGAGCCGATCGAGGTCGCCGATTGGCTGCGCAGCCCGGTGCTGGGGCAGGAGGCACTGCATCGCCTGCAGCGTGTGCTGGCCTTCCGGCAACCGCTGTCGGCGCAGGCCGCTGCAAGCGCCAACGACGGCGCGACGACTGCCGAGGGCGCGCACGAGGGCATCGATTTCCATCTGCTGTTCGAGCAACACCCCGATGAGGGTGTGCTGTGGGACAGCGCGACCGGGCGCATCGTCGAGGTCAACCAGGCCTTCGTCCGGCGCAGCGGCTTCGCGCGCGAACAGGTCCTCGGGCGCGCGATCGACAGCCTCGACCTGACCCACGATCCGGCTGCCCGGCATGCGCAGCGCCAGGCCGTGCGGAACAGCGGCATGGTGCGCTTCCGCTGCGAGAAGCCGGCCGTGGACGGCAGCACCTATCTGGTCGAGGCCGTCGCGCACAGCGTCGATGCCGCCAAATCGACGCTGGTGCTGACCAGTTTCCGCGATGCGATCGCCCAGCGCGCGCTGCACGAGGCCCTGCAGGCGGCAGTCGCGGTCGGGCGCACCGGAGCTGGCCTTGCAGTCGATGCCACTGCGGCCCTGGTCGAATGGTTGCAGCCGGACGTGGTGTGGGTGGTCGAGCGCACCGAAGACCCGGCGGCTGCGGTGGAGATCCTGCATCAGGTCGGCGAGGCGGAACTGCCTGAAGGATTCTGGGTCGATGTGTTCCGCCGCCTTCGTGGCGGCGAGCCCGTCGTGCATGCCGAGAACGCGGCGCTCGCCTTGGGCGTCGACAAGCCCGCCGGTGTTGCCGGCTTCCAGGCCTTCGCAGCGGCGCCCATCGTCGACCAGCGTCTGAGCCAGGTGGGCGCGGTGGTGATCTGCGCACAGCGGCCACTGAAGACCGATGGCCTGCGCGAAGTGCTGGAGGTGGCCGCCGCGCGGATCGGACTGGAGATCGAACTGGAGCGTGCACGCGCCATGGGTCGTGCGCAGGGCCTGCAGGATTCGCTGACCGGCATGCCCAACCGGCTGCTGTTCAACGATCGCCTCGACACCACGATCAAGGAAGCGCATCGCACGGGCGAGATGTTCGCGGTGCTGTTCGTCGACCTCGACCGCTTCAAGAACATCAACGACAGTCTCGGCCACGGGGTGGGCGACGAGGTGCTGATCGCGGTCGCCAAGCGCCTGCGCGGCAGCGTGCGCGCCTCCGATACGGTGGCCCGCTACGCCGGCGACGAGTTCACCCTGATCCTGCGCCATATCGTGCAGCGCGACGACGTGCTGCGCATCGCCGACAAGATCTGCCGCGTGCTGGAGTCGGCGTTGACCCTCGGCGACGGGCGCGAGTTGCATATCACCTCCAGCATCGGAATCAGCTTCTATCCGGACGATGCGGCGTCGGCCGACAAGATGTTGCAACACGCCGACGTGGCGATGTACAGCGCCAAGGGCATGGGTCGCAACACCTACCAGACCTATGTCGCGGTTCCCGAGGAATCGCACCAGCAGCGCCTGGCATTGGAGGCCAAACTGCGCCAGGCCGAGCGCAACAACGAACTGCGGGTCTACTACCAACCGCAGATCGCCGCCGACAGCGAGGATGTGATCGGCATGGAGGCGCTGATCCGCTGGGAGCATCCGGAACTGGGCATGATCAGCCCGGGTTTCTTCATTCCGCTGGCCGAGGAGACCGGTCTGATCGTGTCGATCGGCGAGTGGGTGCTGCGCCAGGCCGCATTCGATACCCGTCGCTGGCAGGATCGCTTCCGCCTGCCGCTACGGATCAGCGTCAACCTGTCGGCGCTGCAGCTGCGTCAGCCCAACCTCATCGAGGTCGTGCGCCGAGCGCTCACCGACAGTGGCCTGGACCCCAAGACGCTGGAGCTGGAAGTGACCGAGAGCATCAGCGTCAAGTCGATTCCGAACCTGCTGGAAACCCTGCAGGGCTTGCGCGAGCTGGGCCTGTCGATCGCGATCGACGACTTCGGTACCGGGCAGTCTTCGCTCGACTACATCCGCCGGTTCCCAGCCGACCGGATCAAGATCGACCAGGTTTTCGTGCGCAACATCGGCGTCGACCCCGATGACGAGGCGATCGTGCGCGCCACCATCCACATGGCGCATAGCCTCAACCTCGGGGTGGTCGCCGAAGGGGTGGAGTACGAAGAGCACTTCGCGTTCCTGCGCGAGCACGGCTGCGAGGAACTGCAGGGCTTCCTGTTCTGCCGTCCGCTGCCGCCGAACACCTTCGAGACCATGATGGCCGAGCGCGAGCGCCTGCTCGCCGCCGGCGCGGTTACCGGCGGCTGAACTGGACGCGCACGCAGCGTCGGCTGCAACTGCCTTGCATCGACGCGCGCTGAACTTTCGCGCAAAAGCGCGGTCCATGCGAGCGGACCTGTTTCGCAAGCGTTGTCCGATTCGCGTTCGAGTCGATGGACGAAGGCCCGGCGGCATGGCCCGCCGGGTTGCCGGCGTGGGGCGGCCTGTCGGGCGCCAGGACAGGATGTGGCGGCCGCAGGATGCGGCTGTATTCAGCGTCGGGGCTGCGAATGGGTGAGAACGAGGTCGATCACGCGCTGGTCAAGCGCGTACAAGGCGGCGAGCGTGGTGCCTTCGATCTGCTGGTGCGCAAGTACCAGCACAAGGTCATCGGCATCATCTCGCGCTACGTGCACGACTGGGCCGAATCGCAGGACGTGGCGCAGGAAGCCTTCGTCCGCGCCTATCGCGCGATCGGGAACTTTCGCGGCGAAAGTGCGTTCTATACATGGCTGTACAAGATTGCGACCAACACGGCGAAGAACTGGCTGGTTTCGCAGGGACGCCGCCCGCCCACCGATGATGTGCAGGTGGACGACGCGGAGCACCTGGAAGCCGCAGGCCGACTCAGGGACAGCTCGACGCCGGAACGCGAGATGGTGCGGCAGGAAATCGAGGCTGCGGTTACCGCCGCAGTCGAGGCGCTGCCGGAGGAATTGAAGTTGGCGATCACCCTGCGCGAAGTCGATGGCCTCAGTTACGAAGAGATCGCCGAGTCCATGAGCTGCCCGATCGGTACCGTGCGTTCGCGGATCTTCCGCGCTCGCGAGGCGATCGATCAACGCATCCGTCCCCTTCTGAGCGATACCGAAGCCGAATGAGCATCGATTCCAAAACTCTCGAGCAACTGTCGGCGCTGGCCGACGGGGAGCTCGGTCCCGACGAGACGCGGTTCCTGCTGCGCCGACTCGACGCCGAGCCCGAGTTGGCCGCGCGCTGGCAGCGCTACCATCTCGCGCGTGCCTGCCTGCGCCGCGAACCGGCCTTGCTGCCTGATGCGGCTTTCGCTGCCGCGGTGAGCGCAAGATTGGTCGATCAGCAGCGGCCTGCTGCGAGGCGCTCCTGGCTGCGCAGTGCGGCCGGTGGTGCGATCGCTGCCGGCGTCGCCGCCATGGCGCTGTTCTCGATCGCGACGCCGCCGCAGGGTGATGGCACCGGTCCGGTGCTGAGCAGCGTCGCGCCGGTGCGCACGAATGACCTCGAACTGCGCCAGCCCGTGCAGCGCGTAAGCGATCGCGTGTGGGCGCCACTGCCGGTGTCGGCGCCGATCGATCCGCAACTGGAGGACTATTTCCTGCGTCACAGCGGCGCGGCCGCGTCGGCGCCGCGCGGTGGTTTCGTTCCCTATGTCTACGTGGTGGCCACGCCCGCGTCGGCCGCCGCGCCGATCCCGCTGCGGGAATCATCGGCGCCACCGCCTGCACAATGAGCGCCCCGCGCCTGGTACTTGTCCTGCTGCTGGGAATCGCCGGTCCGCTGTTTGCGCAGCCGGCGCAAGAGCCCGCGGCCCTGCTGGAGCGCATGGTGCAGGCCCTGCAGGGGCTCGAGTACGAGGGCACCTTTGTGTACGTGCACGACGGGCGGGTCGACTCGGTGCATGTGACCCGCACCCTTGGGCCGAATGGTCCGATGGAGCGTCTGGTCACCCTCAGCGGCGACCGTCGAGAAGTGCTACGCGAGCCGGGCGGACTGCGCTGCCTGACCCGCGGCGGTACCGTGGTCGCCAGCGCCGGCGCGCAGGCCGCCAGCTTGCCCGGCCGCCTGGCCAACCTGGCGCAGTGGCGCGAGCACTATCGCCTGTCGATTGCCGGCACCGATCGGGTGGCAGGCTACGAGGCCACCGTGGTCGACGCCGCACCGCTGGATTCGCTGCGCTATGGCTATCGGCTATGGCTTGATCGCGCCACCGGAATGCTGCTCGCGTCGATGGTGCGCGAGGCTTCCGGTGCGCCGGTGGAGCAACTCGCCTTTACCCAGCTTCGTTTGCAGCAGGCTCCCGATGGCGCGACCACCGCGACGCCCGCCGATGCCTCGCCGGTACAGCCGACAAGCCCTTCGCGTTGGCGTGCGGTCGCAATGCCAGCCGGCTTCACGCTGGTCTCGCGTGTGCCGGCCAAAGGCGATTCCGAACATCTGCTGTACTCCGACGGATTGGCCAGTGTGTCGATTTATGTCGAGCCCAACGGGCGCGGACTGGTCGGTGCATCGCGTCGCGGTGCGGTCAACGCGTTTGGACGCGCCGCCGACGGCGCCCACGTCGTGGTCATCGGCGACCTGCCGGCGACCACCGTGGCGCAGATCGCCGAGTCGGTCGGTCGCGGAGACTGAGAGCCATGCTCGAACGCCGCATGCGCGTAGTGTCGATCGACGCAGGCAGCGTCGGTCTCACGGCCGTTGCCGCCTGCGACGGTTGCTCGCGTTGCGCCGGCCGCTGCACCGGGGTGCTGTCGGGGCTCGGTGAGGCGCTGCCGCTGCTCGTCGAGCGCGGCAGATTGCCGGGTCGTCCCATGATCGGCGATGAGCTTTACCTGCGTGCAGACTCGCGCGGAATCGCGCGCGCGGCACGCCGCGTCTACGGCGGCGCGTTGCTAGGCCTGCTGGCGGGCGCCGGGTGCGGTGCGCTGCTCGCGATGCTGCTCGATCTGCCGCGCGATCCGGCGGTCGCGGTGCTCGCGGTGCTCGGCGTGGCGATCGCTGCGCGTGCCGCGGGCTTGCGATCGCAGGCAATGCCCCCAACTTTTCACTTCGTTTCCCTTTCCCCATCGGTTGAAGCCTGACGCCATGCACTACGCCCAACGCCTTTTTGCCGCCGTCGTCGTACTCGTTGCACTGGTGGTTGCCGGCAACGCCGCAGCCCAGTTGCCCGACTTCGTGCCGCTGGTCGAGAAAAACACCCCGGCGGTGGTCAACATCACCGCGCGCAAAAGCGCGGGCAGTGCCAGCGATGATCCCTCGGCGATCAGCCCGGAGGACATGCCGGAGCTGTTCCGGCGTTTCTTCGGGCCCGGCGGGCCGAATCCGCACGGTGGCATGATGCCCGAGCGTGTCTCCGGCGGCTCCGGATTCATCATCTCGGCCGACGGCTACATCCTGACCAACCATCATGTGGTCGACGATGCCGATGAAGTCACGGTGCGGCTGAAGGACCGCAGCGAATACACCGCAAAGGTCGTCGGCTCCGATCCACAGAGCGACGTCGCCCTGCTCAAGATCGAGGCCACCGGTTTGCCCACGGTGACACTCGGCAATTCGGACCTGCTCAAGCCCGGCCAATGGGTCGTGGCGATCGGATCGCCGCTCGGACTGGAGTACTCGGTTACTGCCGGCATCGTGTCGGCGGTCGGCCGCAGCAACCAGTTCGACGCCACCCAGCGCTACGTGCCCTTCATCCAGACCGATGTCGCGATCAATCGCGGCAATTCCGGCGGCCCGCTGTTCAACCTCGATGGCGAGGTAGTGGGGATCAACTCGCAGATATTGTCGCCCAGCGGTGGCTCCATCGGGCTGTCGTTCTCGATTCCCGTCAATCTGGTCAAGACCGTCTCGGAGCAGCTGCGTACCAAGGGCCGGGTCGCGCGTGGCGTGCTCGGCGTGAACATCCAGGCGGTCACCCGCGAGTTCGCAAAGGAGCTGGACCTGCCGCGGATCGGCGGCGCGCTGGTGACCGGTGTGAACAGCAGCTCGGCTGCCGAAAAGGCGGGGGTCAAGGTCGGCGACGTGATCCTGAGCTACAACGGCAGCAACATCGGCGATTCCAGCGATTTGCCGCCGTTGGTCGGCGCCACCGCCCCGGGCGCGCGCTCGACCATCAGCGTGTTCCGCGACGGCAAGACGCTCAACCTGCCGATCGTGGTCGGCGAATTGGCGGACGAATCGCCAGCTCCTGCGCCGGACACCGCCGCGGCACCGGCGCCGCGCTCCGCACTGGGGATCACCGTGCGCGCACCGACCGCCGAGGAGCGCAGTCAGTTGGGCGAGCAGGGCGGGGTGGTGATCGAGCAGATCACGGGTAATGCGGCGCGCCGCGCAGGCCTGCAGCCGGGCGACGTGATCCTGATGATCGCGCGGCAGCGGATCGGCAGCGTGGCCGACTTCGAGGCCGCCACCAAGGCGCTGGGTGAAGAGCAGACGGCGATGCTGCTGGTTCGGCGGGGCGAGGGCAGCAGCTTTATCGCCATCCGGCCCGAGTCGAAGGGCCGCTGAGGGCCGCCGGACTTCCGACCGCACACCGTCGCGCAGCGGGCTGTCCCGCTGCGCGACGCTCTTTTCGCGCCCGTGACCTCGGTTTCTGCGATAATCCGGCGTCTTTGATCCGGCCTGCTCCGCGCGGCCCGCGGGCACCCGACCGATGAACCACATCCGCAACTTTTCCATCATTGCCCACGTCGACCACGGCAAGTCGACCTTGGCCGACCGCATCATCCAGATCTGCGGCGGGCTGGCCGAACGCGAGATGGAAGCCCAGGTGCTCGATTCGAACCCGATCGAGCGCGAGCGCGGGATCACCATCAAGGCGCAGTCGGTATCGTTGCCGTACACCGCGCTCGATGGCAAGACCTACATGCTGAACTTCATCGACACCCCCGGGCATGTCGATTTCTCTTACGAGGTGTCGCGTTCGCTGGCCGCGTGCGAGGGCGCCCTGCTGGTGGTAGATGCCGCGCAAGGCGTCGAGGCGCAGTCGGTGGCCAACTGCTATACCGCCGTCGAGATGGGCCTGGAAGTCATTCCGGTCCTGAACAAGATCGACCTGCCGACCGCCGATGTGGAAAAGGTTAAGCTGGAAATCGAAGCCGTGATCGGCATCGACGCCACCGACGCGATTTCTATCAGCGCCAAGACCGGTCTGAACGTGCGCGACGTGCTGGAGGCCATCGTGGCCCGCATCCCGCCGCCGAAGCCGCGCGGCACCGACCGCCTGCAGGCCCTGATCATCGATTCGTGGTTCGACAACTACCTCGGCGTGGTGTCGCTGGTGCGCGTGATGCAGGGCGAGATCAAGCCGCGCGACAAGATCATGGTGATGACCACCGGGCGCACCCACGAGGTCGAGCAAGTCGGGGTGTTCACGCCCAAGCGCAAGATCACCCAGCGCCTGGGGCCGGGCGAAGTGGGTTTCGTGTGTGCTTCGATCAAGGACGTCTACGGCGCGCCGGTGGGCGACACCATCACCCTGGCGTCGGCACCAGCGGCCGAGGCCCTGCCGGGCTTCCAGGAGATGCAGCCGCGCGTGTTCGCCGGCCTGTTTCCGACCGAAGCCGACGACTACACCAAGCTGCGCGAGGCGCTCGAGAAGCTCAAGCTCAACGACGCCGCTCTGCGTTTCGAGCCGGAAAGCTCCGAGGCGATGGGCTTCGGCTTCCGCTGCGGCTTCCTCGGCCTGCTGCACATGGACATCGTGCAGGAGCGCCTGGAGCGCGAGTACGACCTCGACCTGATCAGCACCGCACCGACCGTGATCTACGAGGTGCTCACCACGGACGGCCAAATCCTGCTGCTCGACAATCCGGCCAAGTTGCCGAACGTAAGCAAGATCGAGGAAGTGCGCGAACCGATCATCCTTGCCACCATCCTTACCCCGCCGGACTACATCGGCAGCGTGATCAAGCTGTGCGAGGAAAAGCGCGGCGTGCAGCGCTCGATCAACTATCTCGGCTCGCAGGTGCAGATCGCCTATGAGCTGCCGCTGGCCGAGGTAGTCCTGGATTTCTTCGACAAGCTGAAGTCGGTCAGCCGTGGCTATGCCTCGCTCGATTACCACTTCGTGCGCTTCGAGGCCGGTCCGTTCGTGCGCCTGGACATGCTGGTCAACGGCGAGAAAGTCGATTCGCTGTCGCTGATCGTGCATCGCGCCAACGCCGACCGCCACGGCCGCGACCTGGTCGACAAGATGGGCGAGTTGATTCCGCGGCAGATGTTCGACGTGGCCATCCAGGCCGCGATCGGCGCACAGGTTATCGCGCGCTCGACGGTCAAGGCGCTGCGCAAGAACGTGCTGGCCAAGTGCTACGGCGGCGATGTCAGCCGCAAACGCAAGCTGCTGGAAAAGCAGAAAGAGGGCAAGAAGCGCATGAAGCAGGTCGGTCGGGTAGAGATTCCGCAGGAAGCCTTCCTAGCCGTGCTGCAGCTCGACTCCAAGGCCTGATCCGCCCGCCTGCCCGGCAAGCGCCGCTGCTAGGCTTCGCGCTGGCGCAATCCCGCCGACCCTGCACCGGCCACTTTCAGTTTCGCAACGGGGACACGATGGACAAGTTGGATCTCGATTTTGCTGCCCTGCTGCTGGGGCTGACCGTGTTCACCGGGGTGGTATGGGCCATCGACCACTTCGGCTTCCGGCGCAAGCGGCTTGCGCGCAGCATCGACGCGCGCGAACCGGTGATCGTGGAGTACTGCCGTTCATTCTTTCCGGTAATCCTGGCCGTGCTGTTGATCCGCTCGTTCATCGCCGAGCCGTTCCGGATTCCGTCCAGTTCGATGATGCCGACGCTGTTGATCGGCGATTTCATCCTGGTCAACAAGTTCGCCTATGGCGTGCGACTGCCGGTGACCAATACGCGGATCCTCGATCTTGGCGATCCACAGCGCGGCGATGTGATCGTGTTCCGCTTTCCGGAAGACCCGCGCGATGACTACATCAAGCGCGTGATCGGCGTGCCCGGCGATCAGATCGCGTATCGGGACAAAGTCGTCTACGTCAACGGCGTGGCTGTCGAACAAGATGAAATCGGCAGCTACCAGGGCGAGGGTTCGGGCGTGGACATGACCGGCAGCTTGCTCAAGACCGAGCGCCTGCCGGGTGCCGAGCACCAGATCCTGCTCGGTCGCAGCAGCGGCGGGTTCTATCCGGCCCATGAGGGCCCATGGACGGTCAAGGATGGCGAGTATTTCGTTTTGGGCGATAATCGCGACCATAGTCAGGACAGCCGCTACTGGGGCTTTGTGCCCGAGGCCAATCTGGTCGGCAAGGCGTTCCTGATCTGGATGAACTGGGACGGCCGCAATGGCGGTGTCGAGTTCAAGCGGATCGGCACCCTGATCAAGTAAGTTTCCAGCGGCAATCACCCCTCTTCAGGAGTCGTGGCAATGCGCAGACCCAACAAGCAGGCCGGCATCACCCTGATCGGCTTCCTGCTGATCCTGATGGTGGTGGGGTTCTTCGCCTTCCTCGTCATGCGCCTGTTCCCGGTGTATACCGAGTACTACGGTCTGCGCCAGGCGATGAAGGCGGTCGCCGCCGAGCCGGGCATCGCGACCAAGCCGCCCGAACAGGTCAAGGCCTCGCTCGATCGCAAGCTCTACATCAGCTACGTGACCAGCGTGAAGCGAAACAACGTGCGCGTGACCCGCCAGGGCGGCAATTACCTGCTCAACGTGCGCTACGAAGTGCGCGGCCCGCTGCTGTACAACCTCGAGTTCATCGCCACTTTCGACCACACCGAGACCCTTACCCGCGGCGGCAGCCTGTGAGGCCCCGGCCGGCGTGAGCGGCAGTGCCCAGACCAAGGTCGGCTTGCCTGATCGACTGCGCGGACTGAACCACCGGTTCGGCGATCCGAACCTGTTGCATACCGCGCTGACCCACCGCAGCGCGGGCCGCGCCAACAACGAGCGCCTGGAATTTCTCGGCGATGCGGTATTGGGCCTGATCGTGGCGCAGATTCTGTTTCAGCGCTTTCCGCGTGCCGCCGAGGGCGATCTGACCCGTATGCGCGCAGCCCTGGTGCGCGAGGAGTCGCTGGCCGCGATCGCGCGCGAACTGGCGCTCGGTGATGCGATCCGGCTGGGGCAGGGCGAGTTGCGTTCTGGCGGGCAGCGCCGCGATTCGATTCTTGCCGATGTGTTCGAGGCAGTGGTGGCGGCCGTTTACCTGGATGCTGGTCTCGATGCGTGCCGCGACTGTCTGGCACCGCTGCTCGAAGCGCGGGTGGCCGATCTGGATTCGCAGCCGCTGGCCAAGGATCCGAAGACGCGCCTGCAGGAGTTGCTGCAGGGCAGGGGTTTGCCGCTGCCGGCCTATGCGCTGGTCGAGACCGCTGGCGACGAGCATTGCAAGACGTTCTTCGTGCGCTGCACCGTCGATCCGCTGGGCCAGTCCAGCGTCGGCGAGGGCGGCAGTCGACGCGCAGCGGAAGCCCACGCCGCGGCGCTGGTGATCGCGCAGATCGAGAGCGCCGAGCGCGGGGCAGGCCCATGAGCGAGGCTTTCCGCTGCGGCCTGGTGGCAGTGGTCGGGCGGCCCAATGTGGGCAAGTCGACTCTGGTCAACGCGATGGTTGGTTTCAAGGTCAGCATCGTGGCGGCCAAGCCGCAAACCACCCGTCACCGCATCACCGGCGTATTGACCCGGCCGCATGGCCAGATCGTGTTCGTCGACACGCCCGGTCTGCACGATGCCAGCGGCTACGCGATCAATCGCCAGCTCAACCGCGCCGCGCGCAGTGCGTTGTCCGACGCACAGGTCGTGGCTCTGGTGGTGGACGCCCAGCGCTGGAAGACCGAAGACGACAACGCGCTCGAGGCTGCGATCCAGATCGGCTGCCCGGTGGTGCTGGTGCTCAACAAGGTCGATCGGATCGCCGACAAGGCGAGCCTGTTGCCGGCGATCGCCACGCTGTCGCGGCGGCATGCATTCGCAGCACTGGTGCCGGTCAGCGCCAGCAAGCGCGACGGCCTCGATGTGCTCGAGCGCACCCTGCTCGCGCTGCTGCCCGAGGGCGAGCCGATCTTCGGCCCCGACGATGTCACCGACCGCAGCGAGCGCTTCGTGATCTCCGAACTGGTCCGCGAACAGCTGGTGCGCCAGCTGCACGCCGAGCTGCCCTACAGCACCACGGTCGAGATCGAAGCGATCAAGCGCGAAAAGCGCGTGCTCAAGATCGCCGCCACCGTGTGGGTGGAGCGCGACGGGCAGAAGGCGATCGTGCTTGGCGCCGGCGGCGAGCAGATCAAGCGCATCGGCACCTTCGCGCGGCGCGAGATCGAGCGCCAGTTCGAAGAACGCGTGTTCCTGCAGTTGCATGTCAAGGTGCGCGAGCACTGGTCCGACGACGAGGCGGCACTGCGCCAGTTCGGCTACGCGGAGTAGGGGCCCGCCGTGCAGCGCATCGAGCGCCAGCCGGCTTTCGTGCTGCACGAGCGCGCCTATCGCGAGACCAGCGTGCTGCTCGAGGTGCTCACCCGCGACCACGGTCGCATCGGGCTGGTGGCGCGCGGTATCCGCAGCGCCAAGCCGCGTTTTTCGCGCGGTACCTTGAAGTCCCTGCAGGCGCTGGAGATTTCCTGGCACGGGCGCGGCGAACTGTGCAACCTCAGCGCAGTCGATCCAGTCGGCACACCGCTGCCACTGGCCGGCGAGGGTGCCATCTGCGCGCTCTACGTCAACGAGCTGCTGACCCGGCTGCTGGCCCGCAACGACCCGCATCCGGGCGTGTTCGCGCGCTATTCGGGGGTGCTGTTCGAGCTGGCTGCCGCTGAATCGGTCGATCACGGCTGGATCCTGCGGCGCTTCGAACGCGACCTGTTGGAGGCGCTCGGCTACGCGATCGACCTGCAGCGCGATGTCGATGGCCAGTCGATCGAGCCTGCTGCACGCTACTCGCTCGATCCCGAGCGGGGCCTGCTGCACTGGGCGCTGCGACCGATGCCACCTGCAGTCGGCGGTGCCGCGGTGCTCGCATTGGCCGGCGACCGGCGTCCGGATTCCGATCATCTGCGCGAGTTGCGCCATCTGATGCGGGCGCTGTTGCGGCACCATCTGGGTGGGCGCGAGCTCGCAGCGTGGTCGCTTCATTTGCCGCGCATGCCCGAGGCGACGCCGCCGCCGGCGCCCGACCGCTGACTCAGCTTCGATGGATTTCGCGTTCGAGCGCGCTCATCGCCGCAGCCACCGCCTGCGCGAAGTGCGCGCGCTCGCGGTCGATCGTGGACTGCGCGCGCAGTGCGGCGACCAGCGCATCGACTGCAGTGGCCAGCGCTACCGCGCCGCAGAATCGGCTCGCCGATTTGAGCCGGTGCAGGATGTCCTGCGCCAACGCGCGATCGCCGCTGTCGAGGGCACTGAGCACCTCGGCGCCGTGGCCGGGCAGTTCGGCGGCGAACAGCCGGCGCAAATCGGCGAGCGCGTCCGCTGAGCCGAGCGCTTGCATCGCTACCCGATCGTCGAGCGCTGCGGGGTGCGGCACGTTCGTGTGCGCCAGTGCCGCGATCGGTTCAGGCGCCGCACCGGCGAGGATTCCATCCAGGGCACGTTGCAAGTTAACGATCGACAGCGGCTTGGCCAGCAGGGCGCCGAATCCCAATCCGAGCAGTCGCCGTGCCAGCGCCGGCGAGGTCTCCGCGCTGAGTGCCAGTGCCGGCGCGTGTTGCGATGCCGCCCCCGCTTCGGAGCGCAGCGAGGCCAGCACCGTATCGCCTTCGATCTGCGGCAGGCCCAGATCGAGCACCAGCACCGCGAACGCATGGTCGCGCGCCAGTTGCAGCGCCTCGGCCCCGTCGCTGACCTGCACCACCGCATAACCGAGGCCTTGAAGGCCCGCAGTGAGGAAAGCCGCACTCACCGGATCGTCTTCGGCGAGCAGCAGTTTGCGCGGCGCGGCATCGGATTCGCCCATGGCACATCATACGTCCGCGCGAAGGCGCTTGCCGTCAGCCCGACAGCGCGGGTGGGCAGCCACATGCAGCCTGCATCGCCGCGTTTGCTTTCCGCGCCCCGGCCCCGGATGATGCGCGGTCCCCGAGCCCCGAGAATCCGGCGTTGAGCGAACTGGAACTGCTGATCGACAACCTCAGCCACGATGGCCGCGGGGTGGCGCATGTCGATGGCAAGGCGTGGTTCGTGACCGGTGCCTTGCCCGGCGAGCGCGTACGGGCGCGGCGCACCGGCAAACATCGGCATTACGACGAGGCGGAAACGCTGCAGGTGTTGCAGCCCTCGCCCGATCGCGTGGCGCCGGCGTGCGCGCACTTCGGGGTATGCGGTGGCTGCAGTTTGCAGCATCTGGCGCCCGCCGCGCAGATCGCGGCCAAGCAGCGCACCCTGCTGGAGAACCTCGAACGCATCGGCCACGTCAGCCCGCAGCGGGTCCTCGAACCGCTGCAGGGCACGCCCTGGGGCTACCGCCGTCGCGGTCGATTGTCGGCCAAGTGGGTCGAAAAAAAGGGCCGCATGCTGGTTGGTTTCCGCGAAACCAACGGCCGCTTCGTGGCCGAGCTGTCGCGCTGCCCGGTGCTCGATCCGGCGATCGGCGAGCGCATCGACGCGCTGGCGCGGCTGATCGAGACGATGGCCGCGCGGCGCGAGATTCCGCAGGTCGAGTTCGCGGTCGGCGACGGCATCGGCGCGCTGGTGTTCCGCCATCTGGTCGAGCTCGATGCCGCGGACCGCGCCAAGCTGGTGGAATTCGCGCAGTCCACCGGCCTGCAGGTGTTCCTGCAGCCGGGCGGAATCGACAGCGTGCAGCCGCTGTACCCGGTCGATGCGCGGCTGGCATTCGCGCTGCCGGCCTACGGGCTGCGCATGGAATTCCGGCCGCTCGACTTCATCCAGATCAACAGCGACATGAACCTGCGCATGATCGACCATGCGCTGGACCTGCTGGCGCCCGGCCCCGAGGACCATGTGCTCGATCTGTTCTGCGGCCTCGGCAACTTCACCCTGCCGTTGTCGCGGCGCGCGGCCTGCGTGACAGGCATCGAAGGCGAGGCGGGACTGGTGGCGCGGGCACGCGACAATGCGCGCGCCAATGCAGTGACCAACGTCGAGTACCACGCCGCCAATCTGTTCGAAGACCAGCGCGATGCGGCGTGGGCGCGCGCACGCCACGACCTGATCCTGCTCGACCCGCCGCGCGCCGGTGCGGCCGAGGTGCTGGCTTACCTGCCGCGCAAGGAAACCCGTCGCGTGGTCTACGTCTCGTGCCACCCGGCAAGCCTCGCGCGCGACGCCGGCCTGCTGGTGCGCGAGCACCGTTTTACTTTGGCTGCGGCCGGCGTGATGGACATGTTCCCGCACACCGCGCACGTCGAATCCATTGCGGTCTTCGAGCGCTGAGCCCATGGCTGTCGAGATCGAACGCAAGTTCCTGCTGCGCGACGATCGCTGGCGTGCGGCAGTCGTGCGCAGCATCCGCATGCAGCAGGGCTACCTGGGCGGCGAGCGCTGCTCGATGCGGGTGCGGATCGAGGGCGAATTGGCGTTTCTCAACATCAAATCGCTGGATCTGGGCAGCCGGCGGCTCGAGTTCGAGTACCCTGTGCCGCTGGACGATGCCGAACAGATGCTGCAGGTCTTCGCCGGCCCGCAGGTGGTCAAGACCCGGCATCATGTCCCGATCGGCAGGCATCTGTGGGAAATCGACGAATTCGGCGGCCGCAACAGCGGGCTTCTGGTGGCCGAAATCGAGTTGGAAGACGAAATCGAAGACTTTATTCGCCCTGACTGGCTCGGCGATGAAGTCACCCACGACCAACGCTATTACAATGTGCGTCTAGCTCACGCGCCGTTCGCCGACTGGATCGGCATCGACGCCCCAGCAAAGCGGGATTGACATGCTGCTGATCGGCCTTTCCGGAACAAGCCTCGACGCCGCGGATCGTGCGGCCATCGCCAATCATGCGTGCAGCGGCGTGATCCTGTTCAAACGTAACTTCGTCTCGCGCGCGCAGGTCGTCGAGCTGATCGAACAGATTCGCGCGATCCGACCCGGCGCCTTCCTGCTGGCTGTCGACCAGGAAGGCGGGCCGGTGCAGCGCTTCCGCGAGGAGTTCACCGACCTGCCGCCGCTGGCGGCGATCGGTGCGCACTACGCGGCCGATCCACACGATGCGCTGGCGCTGGCCGAGATGCATGGCTGGGTGATGGCCAGCGAGATGCGCGCGATCGACATCGACCTGAGCTTCGCGCCGGTGGTGGATCTTGCGCGCGGCAATCGTGCGATCGGCCTGCGCGCCTTCGACCCCGATCCCGAAGTGGTCTCGGCACTGTCGCTGGCCTACCTGCGTGGCATGCGGATGGCCGGCATGGCCGCCACGATCAAGCATTTTCCCGGCCATGGGTCGGTGTCCGAAGACACCCACTTCGACGAGGCAGTCGATGCGCGGCCGCTGGAAACCATCATGGCCGAAGACGTGCTGCCGTTCCGCGACGCCATCGCGGCCGGCGCCGAGGCGGTGATGATGGCCCACGTGCGCTACCCCGCGGTCGATCCCGATCCGGCCGGCTATTCGAAGCGCTGGATCGGCGACATCCTGCGCAGTGATTTGCGCTTCGGTGGCGCGGTATTCAGCGACGACATCGGCATGGCCGCAGCCGAGTCTGCCGGTGGCATCAAGGGCCGGATCAGTGCCCACCTCGATGCCGGCTGCGATTTCGTGCTGGTGTGCCAGCCCGCGCAGGTCGCCGAGGCGCTGGCGGCGGTGGCCTACCGCACCCACGTGCGCGACGAGCGCATCGCCGGGCTGATGGGTTTGGTCCCGCAAACCTGGGAGCGTCTGGTCAGCAATCCGCAGCGGCGGCGTTTCGTCGCGCGCGTGTGCGCGCTCAACGAGCGCCGACTGGAAGCCAGCGCGTGACGGCACATCCGCTGGCCGCAGCCCTTGCGACCGCCGATCTGCTGCATGACCGCAACGCGCTGATGGCGGCGATTGCGCGCATCGGCGCGCAGATCGCGCGCGATCTGGCCGGCACCTGGCCGGTGTTCATGCCGGTGATGAACGGTGGGCTGATCTTCGGCGGGCATCTGGCGCTCGCGGTCGACATCGATTGCGAATTCGACTACTGCCACGCGACCCGCTACCGCAGCGCCACCACCGGTGGCGAACTGCAGTGGCTCAAGGCCCCGCGCATCGCGCTCGCCGGCCGCCACGTGCTGCTGGTCGACGACATCCTCGACGAGGGCTACACCCTCGATGCGGTCAACCGCCATTGCCTCGCGCAGGGCGCGGCCAGCGTGCGCATCGCGGTGTTGTGCCAGAAGATGCACGGCCGCACCGTGCCCGGCCTGCAGGCCGACTATGTCGGCGTCGAAGTGCCGGATCGCTACGTATTCGGCTTCGGCATGGACTACCACGAGCAGGGCCGCAACCTGCCGGCGATCTACGCGCTGTGAGCGCAGGCGCCGCGCCGCCCGTGCTCGCCGTGATCGGCGGCACCAGCGTCTACGATCTGCCGGGCCTCGAAGATCCGCAGCACCGCGAGATCGATACACCCTACGGCAAGCCCTCGGCGCCGGTGGTGCTGGGCCGCCTCGCCGGCCAGCCGATCGCGTTCCTCGCGCGCCACGGCAAGGGCCACGCGGTGGCCCCGCATCGGGTCAACTACCGCGCCAACATCTGGGCCCTGCACAGCCTCGGCGCGCGCCGCGTGCTCGCGATCAACACCGTCGGCGGCATCACCCCTCGCATGGCCCCCGGCGCACTGGTAATGCCCGACCAGATCATCGACTACACCCACGGCCGCGAGTCGTCGTTCTGGGACACCGACGGCGAAGGCACCATGCGCCACGCCGAATTCGGCGAGCCCTATACCTCAAGCCTGCGCGACACGATCCGCAGTGCAGCGCGCGCTTGCGCAGTCGAGCTCGTCGACCCCGCGACCTACGGCGCCACCCAGGGCCCGCGTTTCGAATCGATTGCCGAGATCGCCAGAATGGCCACCGACGGCTGCGATATCGTCGGCATGACCGGCATGCCCGAAGCCGCACTCGCGCGCGAACTCGACCTCGACTACGCCTGCCTCGCCCCGGTCGCCAACTGGGCCGCAGGCTGCGATCAACGCGGGGTAGGGCGGCGCGACTTGCCGCCGCTCAGCCTCGATGAGGTGTTTGCGAATTTGAAGCGGGCGACGGCGCCGTTGGCGCAGCTTCTGGTCGAACTGCTCGGCCGCGATTGACCGCGCATGCGGGGAGTGTGTGCGCACCGCTCCGACCAACTGGAAAACGACGGGCAAGGCTGAAGATCCGGAC
This sequence comes from Lysobacterales bacterium, assembly GCA_038224265.1. Lineage (GTDB taxonomy): Bacteria > Pseudomonadota > Gammaproteobacteria > Xanthomonadales > Ahniellaceae > UBA4656. Next base: position 2,317 of record JBBRFN010000004.1, on the reverse strand, counting down.
GGCGCTGCGCAAGTCCGGGTGTCGCCTAGGCGACGCTGTCGCTCCATACAGTCGGCGAAACTGTCTACTCCCGTGTTCTGGAAACACGTCAGGCTCCGCAAATGCGCAACGCGAACAGCATCCTGCTTATGGCCTTGGTGGCGTCGGGTTGCGACGATGGCCACCTTCGGGGCTACACATCCGCCTCGCCCGATGGGCACACGTACTTGGTGGTCGAAGACGACTACAACGGGTGCGCCTTGGCGCTTGACGGCAAGCCGTGGCTGCATGCGGTTGGCGTCGCAGCACCCGTGGCGCCTGGAACTCACACGATCGCGTGCAACGGCGGCGAGATAGGTTTCAACATTCCAAACGGCGTGGTGTTTCACTTCGACTATTGGGGTCCCTAGCCAAACGCTACCCCAATACCCTTGCATGCCGAGCGAAGCGCCGCAGGCGCGCAGTCGAAGGACTGCGATGGGTTCAGCCCCTATCCGCATTTCGGCGGCTATCGTCAGCACCTTCGCATGCGCAGGACCACGCGCTCGTGCCGCTCCAGGCCGGTTTCCGCAGCGTCCTGGTTTCCCCTGCCAGCTCTACTGCAGTCGCATCGCCCAAGCGTTTGCGCTTCCCCGCGGCCACATGACCAATAGCGCGGCTTGCTCGATCACGAAGACCCGGGCGAAGATGCCGGTCGAATTTCCGCCCACGATGGGCGTGCTGGGCACGGTCCCGCTCACCGACGCTGGCGAGACCAGGGTGACTGCCCAGGTGGCGGCATTGATGGCGTAAAAGGCACCGCCCGCAAGTCCTGTCGGTACGATGTAGCGGTCATTGAACACGTCGTAACAGCACCCGACCGTGTCAACGCCGACGCGATTCCGAAGACCCGCGAGCACGTTTGCCGCACCCGTCAACAGGGGGTTGATGTTGGTGACGACCCCGCTCGGAATGTCGATGGTGAAAAACCGATCAGTGAAGTAGTCACCGACGCGGAATATGCGGGATCTGGTTTCATCGGGAACGAGTGCGCCGAAACCAGACCAGTTCAGCGCATTGTTGTTTGCAACCGTGGACCAGCGAGCGCCGGGCAATGCCGAGGGGTCGAACTTGAACAGCGTTTGACCTGACGCCATACCGTACACCTTGCCACCCATCAGGCAGGTATTGCGTGCGCCCAACGCCAACCCGAGGTCGTCCGCCGACTGTGGCTGAGCCCACGAACCAACTGCGCCGTTCTTGATCAGTCGCAAGGTGCGGCCATCGATGCCGCCACCGAAGTTGTGTGGAGCGAAGTATCCGAACCACACGTAACTGTTGAACTCCTCCACCCACTGCCCGCTACTGTATGTGTGGGGCGGATTGGGCTTTTTGTCGGGCGCAGTACCCCACCACAACTGGTTCTCACTCACGAAGCCGCCGCCCGGGGCCGATATGCGTTGGGCGGGCGGTGTCGGCTGACAAAGCACCGACCATGTCGGCGCATCAGCGAGCATGTCGATTTCAGCAACCGTATTGTCCGTGCTGCCACCATGGCCGCCACCGAATGCGGCGACTTTGCCGGCCAACTTGTTGAACGCCAGGCCGCTGTAGTCATCCATGATTCCAGCGGGCACCGTGCCCGTGGCAGTAGCCAGCGTCGTGACGTTGGTGTTCGGTACTTCGAACCATTGGTTCAATGGTTTGCCGGCCACGTAGGCAGGCAGTTGGCCAATCGGACGCTCGAAGCCGTCGCGGAAGATCTCATCACCGAGCGCACTCGCCACTGCATCTGGAATGAGCAGTCCGGCGACACTGCCGACCATGACGGAGTTCAGAAGGGCACGTCGCTGCAGATCGCAGGGCCCGACGCTCAGCGTTGCGCAGCTGGCGAAATCCTGTAGCGGTTCGAATCGCTTCGACACTGGCGGCCTGCTCGACTTTCCGACACCAGTAACAGGCTACCGTCCGCAATCCACGATCGCAATCCGAAGCCGGGACACGAATCCGCTGTCAGCGTACGGTTTTCGCAGCCTCGGCGGCGGGACTGCGTTGGAACGTGAGGCGGGCAAGCATGGCCAACTCGGATGCACCGTTCCGGTCAATCAATACCGCCGCAACGCCGCCACCAGCACCCCCTGGATCGCCACCTGCTCCGGTCTGTAGTGCTGCGGCTCGAACGCGGGGTTTTCGGGGTGCAGCACGATCTCGTCGGGAGTCTGTTCGATGCGCTTCAAGGTGGCGGATTCGCCGTCGATCAGCGCCACCACGGTCTCGCCGTTGCGGGCGTGCTGGCGTTGTTCGACGACCACCACGTCGCCGTCGAGGATGCCGGCGTCGCGCATCGAGTCGCCCTTGA
>JBBRFN010000003.1:0-48474 GCA_038224265.1 Lysobacterales bacterium | reverse complement strand
CAAGATCCAGGAACAGATCGCGCAGCAGATGCGCGCGAAGAAGCTGCCGATGGTGGAGGACATCCGCGACGAGTCCGACCACCGCGACCCGTGCCGCATCGTGCTGGTGCTGCGCTCGACCCGGGTCGACGCCGAAGAGCTCATGGGGCATCTGTTCGCCACCACCGATCTGGAGAAGAGCTTCCGCGCCAACTTCAACGTGATCGGCCTCGATGGCCGACCGCAGCTGAAGGACCTGAGAACCCTGCTGGCCGAGTGGATCGTATTCCGCACCAACACCGTACAGCGGCGCCTGCAGTATCGGCTGGAAAAGGTCGAGAAGCGCCTGCACCTGCTCGAAGGCCTGCGCATTGCGTATCTCAACCTCGATGAGGTGATCCGCATCGTACGCACCGAAGACGAGCCCAAGGCGCGTCTCATTGCACGCTTCGCGCTGTCCGAGACGCAGGCCGACTACATCCTCGAGACGCGCCTGCGCCAGCTCGCCCGGCTGGAGGAGATGAAGATCCGCGGCGAGCAGGACGAGCTCGAAGAAGAGCGCGCTCGCATCGCCGTGACGCTGAAATCGCGCGCCAAGCTGCAGTCGCTGGTCAAGGCCGAGATCAAGGAAGACGCCGAGAAGTTCGGCGACAAACGCCGCTCGCCGCTGATCCAGCGCGAGGCCGCCAGCGCGCTGTCGGAGGCGGCATTGATTCCCTCCGAGCCGACCACCGTGGTGCTGTCGAGCAAGGGCTGGGCGCGTGCGGCGAAGGGTCACGACGTCGATGCCGCGGCACTGGCGTATCGCGAGGGCGATGGATTGCTCGCGAGCGCGCGAGGCAAGACCAACCAGCAGGCGGTGTTTTTCGATTCCGAGGGCCGCGCCTACGCAACGCCCGCGCATTCGCTGCCCTCCGCGCGCGGGCACGGCGAGCCGCTCTCCGGCCGCTTCACGCCACCGGCCGGTGCGCGCTTCGATGCGCTGGCGATCGCCGACGAGTCGGCCAGGCTCGTGGTCGCGACCAGCCACGGCTACGGCTTCGTGACGCCGTTCGAGAGCCTGCTCAGCCGCAACAAGAACGGCAAGCAGGTGGTGGCGCTGACCGACGGCGCGCGCATCCTCGCTCCCGGACTGGCTGCCGACACCGCGCGCGATCGCATCGTGGTCGCCACCAGCGCCGGCCACGTGCTGATGTTCTCGGTCGCCGAACTGCCGGAACTGGACAAGGGCAAGGGCAACAAGCTGATCGAGATCCCGAAGAAGCTGCTGGAGAAAGGCGACGAGCTGTGTGTCGGGATCGCCGTCATCGCCGAGGGCGGCGAGGTGATTGTCCACGCCGGCTCCCGCCACATGACGCTCAAATGGAGCGATCTGGTTGGCTACGGCGGCGCCCGCGCGCAGCGTGGCGGCATGCTGCCGCGCGGATTCCAGCGGGTCGAGCGGATCGAGGCTGCAGCGCGCGGCTGAAGCGCGACGTAGCCCCCACGCAGCATCTGATCGCCGCGGATCAGAAGCATTCTGACCACCGAATCGGGGCCAGCGTCGATCGTCACCGGCTGTAACAGTCCGGACGCACGAGCGCGTGTGCGGTGGCGTACCATGGCGATGTGGCATCGCGCGGACCCCTGCCGTGGCGGGCTGCAGTGCAGGACTCCAGCATGAAAAGCCACCGCGCGTGGTACGGCTCCCTGTGTGCCGTGCTCGCTCTCTCCCTTTGCGCCTGCGGCGAAGATCCGCCGCCGCCCAAAGCACGCTCAGCAGTCGCTGCCCCGGCAAAGCCGACTCCGGTCGTGCAAGCGGCGCGGCCGATCGCCAAGCCTGGTTCGCGCCCGGGCGACATCGCACGCCTGATCGCGATCGCCAACGAAGACTTCGCCGCCTCGCGCTTCGTTTCGCCGCCATCGGCGAACGCGTTGGAGGGTTTCCTCGAAGTGCGTGAGCTCGATCCGGACAACGGCAGCGTGCGCGAGGCAATGGGCGATCTGTATCCGCTGGCGACCGCCGCCGTGCGCGAAGCCATCGATGCGCGCGATCTGGCCGAGGCCGAGCGCATCCTCGCGCTGGTCGAACGTGGAATGGCCGGTGCGCTGGGCGTGGCCGAACTGCGCACCGAACTGAATGGTCTGAAAGCGGCCGAATCCGGCCGCGATGGCAGCAGCGACGAAGTGCCGGCCGCGACCGATTCCACGCAGCCGTCGACAGCGATGGCCGACAAGCCAACGGCAGCTGAAACTGCGGAAAACGCCGCGCAGCGCACGCCCCCGGGCAGCGCACCGGTATCGGCGTCCGGGACCGTTCCGCCGCCCTGACCGGCCCGCTGGCGGCATAGCCGGCTGCTGCGGGCGAGCCCCGCCGAGTCGTGCGTGCAGAATCTGGCGTCGAGAGAGCGCGCAGCATGCGGCGCGCGGTCCCCATCGATCCCGGTACGTCCGAAGCCAGTTGCGGTGCCCCATCCCCGTGCCGCACTGCCTGAACGAACGGCAACGCGATGGGAGCTCGGTGACGCATCGCACAGTCCGATTGCATCCACGCCGGGACACTGTCGCGTAATCAGGGCACCAACGCGGACACGCCGCGCCATCGCGATACGAGGAAACCAATGGATCGACCAAGTGCAACCACAGGCAGAACGATGCAACGCTGGCTGTTCGCCTGTGCCGCCGCACTGGCCATGGCCACGACTGCCGCAGCACAGCCCGGCGCAAACCCGACTGCTGCCGACCTGCTGGCGCGCGCCAACGCCGCGTTCGCGGCCGATCGCATGGTGGCGCCGGCCGGCGACAACGCACTCGAATGGACCCTGGCGGCCAGCGCGGTCGATCCTGACAGCGCGCGCGTCCGTGAAGGCATCAACGATCTTTATCCGCTGGTGGTCGCCGCAATAGAGCGCGAGATCCGCGGCAATCGCGAGGCCGAGGCACTGCGCGTGATCGCGCTGCTCGAGCGCGCGATGCCGAACTCGCTGGCCGCACGCCAACTGCGCGCCAAGCTCGAGCGCCGCAGCGGCGCGAGCACGACGCCGGGCGCGGCACAGGTCGCCGCACTGCAAAACGCAGGCTGAGCGCGGCGGGCGGCGGGCGACGCCTGCACAGGGGCACATGCTAGCCTCGCTCCCCGCTACGCTGGCGTCGTGCCGGCGGTCGGGGGTGGTCGGTGGGAAAGTTGCGTCGCTGGTTGCCGCGGATCATCGTGGGCTCGCTGCTGGGTTGCGGATTGGCGGCAGCGGGCGCTTGGTGGGCGCTGCACCGCAGTCTGCCCACCTATGCGGGCAACGCAGCGCTCGAAGGACTCGCAGCGGCGGTGACCATCGAGCGCGATGCGCTCGGTGTGGTCACCGTCGATGCCAGCAACCGACTCGACGCGATTCGCGCGCTGGGTTTCGTGCACGCACAGGAGCGCTACTTCGAGATGGACCTCACCCGTCGCTCAGCGGCGGGCGAGTTGTCGGAGCTGTTCGGTGCCGCGGCGATCGAGATCGATCGCAAGCACCGCGTACACCGGTTCCGCGCGCGCGCGCAGCAGGTCGTAGCGACCGCCACCCCGCAGGAACGCGTCAGCATCGAGGCCTACGTCGCGGGCGTCAATGCCGGTCTCGCCGCGCTCGCTGCGCGACAGTTTCCGTACCTGCTGCTGCGCCAGACCCCGCGCCCCTGGGCCGCCGAAGACTGCGTGCTGGTGGTGTACGCGATGTTCCTCGACCTGAACGATCAGAGCAACGCGCACGAACTGGCCCGTGCCGACCTGTTGGCGCGCGCGCCGCCGGCACTGGCCCGCCTGCTGGACGCGTCCGGCACGCATTGGGACGCAGCGCTGGCGGGCGATGTGATCGCCGACCCGCCATTGCCGACAGCCGCCGAGATCGATCTGCGCGCGCTGCCGCGCGAGCGTTTCGGGCTCGGCGCCGGGGTGGGCGGCGACATCGGCATCGGCAGCAACAACTTCGCAGTCGGTGGTGCGCTGACCGGTAACGGCGCAGCACTGGTCGCCAACGACATGCATCTGGGCCTGCGCGTACCGAACATCTGGTTCCGCGCGCGGTTGCGCTTTGCGAACGCCGACGATGGCGCCAAGGTCGATATCAGCGGCGTCACCCTGCCCGGCGTGCCCGGCATCGTGGTCGGCAGCAATGGCCACGTCGCGTGGGCATTCACCAACAGCTATGGCGACTGGCTGGACTGGGTGCAGGTGCAGTGGAGCGACCCGGCGCGCACCCGCTACCGCACTCCGGATGGCGATGCGCAAGTCAGCGAGCATCGCGAGGCGATCCTGGTCGCCGGCGCGGCAAGCGAGGAGATGCTGGTCCGCGAGACGATCTGGGGCCCGATCGTGCACGAGGACAGCGATCAAGGCGCGCTCGCGCTGGCATGGACCGCCCATCGTCCGCAGGCGGTGAACCTGGCGTTGAATGGACTGGAGACCGCAAACAGCGTCGACGAGGCGATCGCGATCGCGCACCGCGCAGGCACGCCGCCGCAGAACTTCGTGGTCGGCGATCGCGCGGGCAACCTGGCGTGGACCATCATCGGCGCGATCCCGGCGCGCGGCAGTGCCGATCCGCGCGTGCCATCGGACTGGAGCCGCGCGGGCGCCGGCTGGAGCGGCTGGCTTCCAGCCGAGCAGTATCCGCTGGTACGCAATCCGCCCGACCACCGATTGTGGAGCGCCAACGCGCGCGTGGCCTCGGGCGCGATGCAGACCCTGATCGGCAACGGCGGCTACGCGCTGGGTGCGCGCGCAATGCAAATCCGCGATGGGCTGCGCGCACGCGATCGACTGCAGCCGGCCGACATGCTGGCGATCCAGCTCGATGACCGCAGCCTGTTCCTGCAGCCTTGGTGGCAACTGCTGCGCGACACGCTGGCAACCAAGCCTGACGATGCGGGCCTGCGCGAACTGGATCGACTCACGGCGGTGTGGGACCCGCGTGCGCTGCCCGAGGCGGTTGCCTATCGCCTGGTGCGCGGATTTCGTCTGGCCGCATCGGCGCAGGTACTCGACGGTCTTGCCGGTCCACTGCGCGATGCTGCGCACGCCGACTACCGCTTGCCGCCACTGCAACAGTCCGAGGGCATCGTCTGGCGCTTGGCTCAGGAGCGCCCGCCGCATCTGCTCGCACCGATCCACGATAGCTGGGATGCGTTGCTGCTGAGCGCGGCACGCGAGGTGGTCGATGGCCTGGCCGCGCAGCCAGGTGGACTTGCAGCGCGCACCTGGGGCGAGCGCAATACCACCCGCATCCGCCACCCGCTGTCGCGCGCCGTACCCGGCCTGGGCTGGCTGCTCGACAGCACACCGCGCGCCCTCGCCGGCGACAGCGCCATGCCGCGCGTGCAGGGCCCCGCGTTCGGCGCCTCGCAGCGTCTGGCCGTATCGCCCGGCCACGAGGAGGAGGGGTACTTCCATATGCCCGGCGGGCAGAGCGGCCATCCGCTGTCGCCGTATTATCTTGGCGGTCACCGCGATTGGGAGGAAGGCACGCCGACGCCGTTCCTGCCCGGTCCGGCGCAACACACCCTGGTGTTATCGCCAGCCCCGTAGGACTGCCACGATCCCGACGCGAGGCGCCGACAACATCCCCTCCTCCATATGGGAGCCGGCATGCCGGCGATCGCGGCACCGATGCCTTGCCCCGGTCGCTGCCTTGCCCCTGTCGCTGCCATGGCAGCTCCCACAAGGAGTAACCATCGCCACCGCAAGACCGCAGCTGCATCCCCTCCTCCATGAAAGGGTAACCATCGCCACCGCAAGTCCGAAGCTGCATCCCCTCCTCCATGTGGGAGCCGGCATGCCGGCGATCGCGGCACCGATGCCTTGCCCCGGTCGCTGCCTTGCCCCAGTCGCTGCCATGGCAGCTCCCACAAGGAGTAACCATCGCCACCGCAAGACCGCAGCTGCACCCCCTCCTCCATGTGGGAGCCGGCATGCCGGCGATCGCAGCACCGATGCCTTGCGCCAGTCGCTGCCATGGCAGCGCCGGCTCAGCGCAGGCCGAAGCGGATCCAAGGCGTATGCTTGGGCACGACCAACCGGATCTGAGGTTTCACCCATGCGTTTTGATCGCTTGCTCCAGACCGTCATCGCCGCAGTGGGCATGGCTGTTACCGCAAACTCCGCATGGGCGCAGCCCCCATCGGCTGCTCCGGCACTCGCGATCAGCGCCGACCGGATGCTTGACGTGCGCAGCGGACGCTATGTCGACAAACCGCTGATCGTCGTGCGCGACGGACGCATCGCGAGCGTCGGGCGTCAGGGCGATCCTGTTCCCGCCGATGCAAAGCCGATTGCGCTCAGCGGCAAGACCCTGTTGCCGGGTCTGATCGACATGCATGTACACCTCGACAGCGATCCGACCTACGGCGGCTATACCAGCCTGCAGTTCAGCGACCGCTTCTGGTCGGTACTGATCGTGCCGCACGCACAGCGCACGCTGGAGGCGGGCTTTACGACAGTGCGCAACGTCGGTGCCGAGGCCTGGAACGACGTCGGTCTGCGGCAGGCGATCGACGAGGGCAAGATCGTCGGCCCACGCGTGGTGACGGCGACCTACGGCTTCGGCGCCACCGGCGGGCACTGCGATTCGACCTACTTCCCGCCGTCGATGGACCAGAAGAACCCGTACAACGCCGACAGCCCCGAACAGGCGCGAAAGTCGGTGCGCACGCTGCGCAAGTACGGCGCACAGGTGATCAAGATCTGCGCCACCGGCGGCGTGTTCTCGCGCAATACCGAGCCCGGCCAGCAGCAGATGACGCTCGAGGATATGCGCGCAGTGGTCGATGAAGCCAAGCTGTGGGGCCTGCGCGTCGCGGCGCATGCGCACGGCACGTCGGGCATCAAGGATGCGATCCGCGCCGGTGTGCACACCATCGAACACGCGAGCCTGATCGACGACGAGGGAATCCAGCTGGCCAAGGAAAAAGGCGCGTGGTTGTCGATGGACATCTACAACACCGACTACACGCAGTCCGAGGGCAAGAAGAACGGCGTGCTGGAGGACAACCTGCGCAAGGACCGCGAAATCGGCGACCTGCAGCGCGAGAACTTCCGCCGCGCGCATGCAGCCGGCGCCAAGATGGTGTACGGCACCGATGCCGGCATCTTTCCGCATGGCGACAACGCCAAGCAGTTCGCGGTGATGGTGCGCTACGGAATGACGCCGGCGCAGGCCATCCGCAGCGCGACCGTGAACGCCGCTGAAGCGCTCGGCCGCGACGATGTCGGCAGTATCGAAGTCGGCCGCCACGCCGACCTGATCGCGGTCGACGGCGATCCGCTCGCGGACGTGACCGTGCTCGAGCGCGTGCCGTTCGTGGTCAAGGGCGGCGTGGTGGTCAAGCAGCTTGCAGCCTCCGGCACGCAACCCTGACGGCTTGATCGCTGCAAGCCTGCGTCGACATGCACGCCGCTATACGTGCAGCAACGCGCGCCGATGTGCCTGCGATCGAGAACCTGATCGCAGCATCGGCCCGCGCACTCGGTCGCGACCACTACAGCAACGCCCAGATCGAAGCAGCCCTGCGTGGCGCGTTCGGCGTCGATACCCAGTTGATCGACGACGGCAGCTACTTCGTGATCGATGGCAGCGAGGCGCTCGCCGCCTGCGGCGGCTGGAGCTACCGTCGCACGCTGTTCGGCAGCGATGCGCGGGCCGGGCGCGATACCAGCGCGCTCGATCCGCTGGTCGACGCGGCACGGATCCGCGCGTTTTTCGTAGCACCCGGGCACGCCCGACGCGGACTGGGCCGGGCCCTGCTCATGCACTGCGAAGCACAAGCGCGGCTGCGCGGTTTCCATCGCTTCGAGCTGATGTCCACCCTGCCCGGCACAGCACTGTACGCCCACTGCGGCTATTTGCCGGGTGCGCGGATCGAGTACCCGCTCGGCGAGGGGCTCAGCATCGGCTTCGTGCCAATGCAGCGCTGATACCCTGAGCAAGCACGATCTCGATGCCTGCAGCAGTGAGAAATTCAAGCCCGGGGCTTGCCCAAGGCTGCAGGCGACTCATTGCATGAGCGCACCGCGATCCACCCGCGGATCGACATTTTGCGCCATCCAGCTGGGCCACCGGCAAGCCAGCAACAATGCGCAGTGCCGGGGCGGCCATCATTCGGCGACCGCACGCTGCACGCGGGATGGCCTGTGCGCGACCGCGCCGCGCCGGCGTTCGCACGTATACTCGGCGCCCCGCCCGGGAGCCGCCACCGCCCATGCCGCAGACAATGAAAGCCCTGGTCAAGCGCGAAGCGACCAAAGGTATCTGGATGGAGCAGGTCGCGCTGCCCGAGATCGGCCCCAACGAGGTGCTGATCAAGCTCGAGAAAACCGCGATCTGCGGCACCGACCTGCACATCTACAAGTGGGACGAGTGGAGCCAGCGCACGATCAAGCCGGGTCTGGTGATCGGCCATGAATTCGTCGGCCGCATCGTCGAGACCGGCACGGCAGTGCGCGGCTATGCCCCCGGCCAGCGGGTCTCCGCCGAAGGCCACATCGTGTGCGGCGTGTGCCGCAACTGCCGCGCCGGCAAACAGCACCTGTGCCCGCACACGGTCGGGATCGGGGTCAACCGCCCCGGCGCCTTTGCCGAGTTCATCGCCATGCCAGCTTCCAACCTGTGGCCGATCCCCGACCAGATCCCCAGCGAACTGGCAGCATTCTTCGACCCCTACGGCAACGCCGCGCATTGCGCGCTGGAGTTCGACCTGATCGGCGAGGACGTGCTGATCACCGGCGCGGGGCCGATCGGCATCATCGCCGCGGGCATCTGCAAGCATGTCGGTGCGCGCAACGTGGTGGTCACCGATGTCAACGACTACCGGCTGAAACTGGCCGCCGACATGGGCGCCACGCGGGTGGTCAACGTCGCCACGCAATCGGTGCGCGATGTGATGGCCGATCTGCAGATGGAGGGCTTCGACGTGGGCCTGGAGATGAGCGGCAACCAGCGCGCCTTCGAAGACATGCTCGACTGCATGTACCACGGTGGCAAGGTCGCGCTACTGGGCATCCTGCCCAAGGGCGCGGGCATCGACTGGGACAAGGTGATCTTCAAGGGCCTGACCTTGCAGGGCATCTATGGCCGGCGCATGTACGAGACCTGGTACAAGATGACCCAGATGGTGCTGGCGGGCTTTCCGCTGCAGAAGGTGCTGACCCATCAGATCCACATCGACGACTTCCAGAAGGGCTTCGACCTGATGGAATCCGGGCAATGCGGCAAAGTGGTCTGTTCCTGGAACTGATGCGCAGCGCATTTGCACTGCCGCTGCTGTTGGCAGCGGCATGCGCGACCGCCGCCGATGCGCCGCAAGGCCCATGCAGCGCGGCGAACGAAGCGCCATCGGTCGACGTCGCCGAGGCGGCACTGCTGTCAGGCCCGCTGCACACGGTCGCGCCGTGCGCACGCATCGTCGGCCACATGGCGCAGTTCCGCATCGACACCCGCTGGGGCGCGCTTGCCGCCGACAGCATCGCGCTGCTGCACATCCGGGTGGCCGAACTGAGCGCGATAGAGGAACTCGAACGCGCCAGCCACGCCGGCCTCGCCGCGCGCGCGGCCGGCGACAGCGCCAATCGCATCGCAGACAGCGTCGACAGCGTCGTCACGCGACCGCTGGAAACCCTGCAGGAGCTTCCCGCCGGCGCGCTGCGCTTCTTCCAGCGCAAGCTCGACGACCTGGCGACCAGCGCCCGCGAGACCAGCGAGCGCAGCGGGGAACGCATCACCGGTGCCGACGAAGCCTACGACAGGGTGTCGGTCCGGCCCGGCGTGTCGTTGCCCGACGCCGCGTCCGACCCGTGGTGGCAGCGCGGCAGCGGTCGATTGTGGCGCGCCGGCAAGAACTGGATCGGCTACGGCGATGCGCGACGCGTGTGGGCGCAGCGGCTCGGCATAGATCCCTACAGCAGCAACCCGCTGCTGAACGCGCGCATGGACAGTCTGGCCTGGGCGGCCCTGGCCGGCGACAAGGCGGTAGGAGTTGCGACTGCGCAGTTGGGCGGAGCGGCATCGACCGCACTCGGCGCCACGCGGCGGATCAATCGCATGGTGTGGGAACTTCCGCCGGTCGAGGTCCGCCGCCGCAATCAGCAGCGCCTCGCCGCACTCGGCTGCGGCGAGGCGGAGCGCCGCCGCTTCCTGCGCAACAATCGCTTCACCCCGACCCTGCAGACCGCGCTGGTCGATGCGCTGGTCGCGCTGCAGCCCGCGCGTGGCTGCATCGACGTGATCGAACTGGCGGCAGCACTGTCGCTGGAACTGGAGGCGCGCTATCTGGTCGATGCGTTCGAACTGCTCGCCGCGCAGGGAATTCGCGATGCGAATCTGCAGCTGATCGGCACCGCACCGGTGCTGATCCATACGCCAGCGGCGATTGCCGATGCCGCGCCGATGGCCGATGACTTGCGCATGCGTCGGCGCGAACCAGGTGCGCTGGAGCGACTGGCCGCCGCACTCCCAACGACACCCCAGCTGATCCTGCCGCTGGCAGTCGATCGCCTGCAGTGGGATGCGCAGACTGCCGCGTTCTTCGATCAACCTGGATTCCGGGTGGTCGACAAGCGGGTACTGATCGCCGGCACTGCGACCCCGAACGCGCTGCAGGGATTGACGCGGCGCGGCTGGGAGATCGTCGAGGGGTCGCAGGTGGCGGTCGAATGAGACGGCGTCGCGTGGCTCGCATACGCGATGGTCGCCGCTGCGATCCAGGTCGGTGCGATCACGAGGTTCCGCAGTCGCTGCCATGGCAGCTTCCACAAGGTGCCAAACCGACGCTGATCTGCACGCAATCGATCTGCGGCCTGCGCGATCTGCATCCAGTCCCATGATCGGCGACAATCCCCGCTTGCCACCGGATCCCACCATGACCTACGCAGGACAAGACCGCTTCCAGGCCGAACTCGACGGCATCCAATCGCAGGGGCTGTTCAAGCGCGAGCGCATCATCGCCTCGCCGCAGAACGCACAGATCGTGATGGCCGATGGCCGCCGGGTGCTGAATTTCTGCGCCAACAACTATCTCGGGCTGGCCGATCACCCGGACATCATCGCTGCCGCCAAGGATGCGCTCGACACCCACGGCTTCGGCATGGCCTCGGTGCGCTTCATCTGCGGCACGCAGGACCTGCACAAGGAACTGGAAGCCACCATCGCGCGCTTTTTCGGCACCGAGGACACGATCCTGTACGCGGCATGCTTCGACGCCAACGGCGGGCTCTACGAGCCGTTGCTCGGCGAGCAAGATGCGATCATCTCCGATGCGCTCAACCACGCCTCGATCATCGACGGCGTGCGCCTGTGCAAGGCAAAGCGCTATCGCTACGCCAACTGCGACATGGCCGATCTGGAAGCGCAGCTGCAGCAGGCCCGCGCCGATGGCGCGCGCAGCATCATGATCACCACCGACGGCGTGTTCTCGATGGACGGCTTCGTCGCACCGCTGGATCGGATCACCGCACTCGCCCGGCAATACGGCGCGCTGGTGCATATCGATGAATGCCACGCTACCGGATTCCTTGGCGCCACCGGTCGCGGCAGCGCCGAGGTCAAGGGCGTACTGGACCAGATCGACATCATCACCGGCACCCTGGGCAAAGCCATGGGCGGCGCGCTGGGCGGCTTCACCAGCGGCCGCCGCGAGGTGATCGAACTGCTGCGCCAGCGCTCGCGGCCGTACCTGTTCTCCAACTCGCTGCCGCCGCACGTGGTCGCGGCCGGCAGCAAGGCCTTCGCGATGATCGACTCGGCCGAGGATCTCCGCGCGCAGCTTGCCGACAATACGCGGCACTTCCGCGCACGCATGCAGTCGGCGGGTTTCGAGATCAAGCCGGGCGACCATCCGATCGTGCCGGTGATGGTCTACGACGCGCCGCTGGCGCAGCAGATGGCCGCTCAGTTGCTCGATGAGGGCATCTACGTGATCGGATTCTTCTTCCCGGTGGTGCCCAAAGGCCAGGCCCGCATCCGCACGCAGATGAGTGCGGCGCACTCGCGCGAGCAGATCGATCTGGCGGTGGATGCTTTTGTTCGCGTCGGGCGGCGGCTCGGGGTGCTCAAGGACTGATTCGCCAACTGCGGACGCCGACCAAACGCGGGCTGACGCAGCGGTCTTCGCCGAGTGATCATTCCTCGCCGTGCAGGCGCCTGCCCAACGGCGTATCCAGCATCGAGCCGCTGCACTCGCCGGCACCGCAGCGGCAGGCCCACTGCACGCGTTCTTCGTCGGACACCGGACCGGGCATGATGATCGCGTAGTCGAAGGTGATCTCTTCGCCGGCGCCGATCGGGCGCAGGGTCGAGATCCACACCTTGTCGCGGCGCTCGTCGCCGTCGATGTTCACGTGCACTTCGGCTTTGCAGTTCGGTGCACAGCTGTGGTTGATCCAGCGCGCGAGATTGCCGCCGCGGTTGCCGTCGATCAGCCAGTGCTCGTTGGCGGTGAACAGGAAGGTGTGGCCGCTGCCGCGATTGTCGCCGTAGGCCTGCGCGGCGGCGTCGGGCGTGATGCGCTCGCCGATGTATTCGATCAGGTCGATCTCCGCTGGCAATGCGACGTTGGCGAACACGCCATGACCGTGGATCGGCGAGCGGCGGCGGACTATGCGGGGCTGGGTCATGTTCGGCATGCGGCGATCGGATCGACGATTGGACGATGTTTGGCGGTCATCGCGCAAATCCGGCGGGTCGGGAAGCGGTGTGGATATGCTTGCGCACTGCGGCAGACAACACCGAGCCCATGAACGAACCCAGCGTCGACGAACAACTGGTGCTGGCCCAGACCCGGGCCTGGCTGGAGCAGGCGGTGATCGGGCTCAACCTGTGTCCGTTCGCCAAGGCGGTGCACACCAAGGGTCGTATCCGCTGGGTGGTCAGCGCGGCGCGCGACACCGACACCCTGTTGGCGCAGCTGCATGATGAACTGCTGCTGCTCGCCGCAGCGCCGATCGAGGCGATCGAAACCACGCTGCTGATCCATCCGCAGGTGCTGGCCGACTTCCTCGACTACAACGACTTCATTGGCGATGCCGAAACCCTGCTCGAGCGCGCCGGCCTCGACGGCGTACTGCAGATCGCCAGCTTCCATCCGCGGTATGTGTTCGCCGGCACCAGCGCCGATGATGTGGGCAATGCGACCAATCGCTCACCATGGCAGCTGCTGCATTTGCTGCGCGAAGCGAGTATCGATCGCGCGGTTGCGGCGTATCCGGACCCGCAGGCGATCGTCGGCCGCAACTTGATCGCCATGGCCGAGCTGGGTCCGGCCGGATGGCAGCGTTTGCTGAGTGCCTTTGTGGCTGCCGGGAAGAATTGAGACAGTCGTCAATCGACTTGACACGTGTCTATTGCCTGCGGCATGCTCCGCGGCATGACCACCGCGCAGCGCCGCCTCGACGAGAAAGAACGCCGCCGTGGCGAGATCGTGCAGGCGGCCGCCGATCTCGCGCTCGAATCCGGCTGGGATGCGGTCACGATGGACGCGGTGGCAAAACGGGCCCGCCTGTCGCGCGCGCTGGTATACCTGTACTTCAGCGACCGCACCGCCCTGCACGCCGCCTTGTGCGAACAGGCTGGCGCCTTCCTGCATGAGCGTTTCAGCGCGGCAGTCGCCCGCCACCGGCGCGGCTACGACCAGTGCGAGGCCATCGGCCGCGCCTATGTCGCGTTTGCGCAGGAAATGCCCCACTATTTTGAAGCGGTAAGCCGCTTCGAGGCGCGCACTCCGGATCCCGACGCGGACGATTCCAGCGAGTTGCGCGCGCTGCAGGGCAATGATCGCATCAAGTCGCTGATGACCCAGTTGATCGAGCGCGGTATCGCTGACGGGTCGATCCGCAAGGACGTGGGCAAACCGGCGGTGGTCGGCCTCGCGCTGTGGGGATTCACCCACGGGATCATCCAGATCGCGGCAACCAAGGGCGTGCAGATCGCGCGCCAGGGTGTCAGCACCCAGCAACTCGTTGAGCAGTCGTTCGTGATGCTGCGGCGGGCGATGACGCCTGCCGACAAGGCCTGAGCGTTTTTTTCGAGACCTTTTTTTGACAACCATCCAGTCAGTGGATCAGTGACCAGAGAATTGCAATGAACCCCATCAGACCCACCCACAGCTTGCTGCTGCTCGTACTCGCACCCGTGCTTGCTGCCTGTGGTGCCGCAGCCGATGTCGCCCCGCCGCTGCAGGTATCCAGCGTGCGCGCAGTCACCATCGTGCAGCCGGCAGTGAATGCGCAGGCCACGCCGATCCGCGCGATCGGGCGCCTGGAGTCGGCCGCGGAACTGCGTCTGTCGTTCAAGGTTGCGGGGGTGCTCGCAACACTCAATGTCGAGGCCGGCGACACCGTCGGCCGCGGCCAGCTGCTGGCGCGGCTCGACAGCACCGAGACGGCTGCCGCCGTGACCCGCACTAGCGAATCGCTGGCCAAGGCCGAGCGCGACCTCAAGCGCGCCGAGGAAGTGTTCAGCCGCGGTCTGGTCTCGCGCGAAGTGCGCGACAACGCCGCGACGGCGCGCGACATCGCCGCGGCCGACCTGCGCAGCGCCCGCTTCAACCAGCAGTTCTCGACCGTGGTCGCGCCGGCCGCCGGTCGCGTCAAGGAACGCCTCGCGCGGGTCGGCGAAGTGATCGCCGCAGGCCAGCCCATCCTGACCGTATCGAGCGACTCGCGCGGCTGGCTGCTGCGCGCACAGCTGTCCGATCGCGATGCGCTGCAGCTTGCCATCGGCGACAGCGCGGAACTCCGTTTCGATGCACTGCCCGCACAGCGCTTTGCAGCGACGGTCGCGCGGGTGGGCGGCCAGGCCGATCCTGCAACCGGCACCATCGAGGTCGAATTCGGCGTCGAGGCCGGCGCGGCGCCGCTGCGCAGCGGGCTGCTCGGCAAGCTCGTTGTTGCACCACAGGCCACGGCATCGGTGTTGTCGATTCCGGTAACCGCCCTACTGGAGGCCGAGGGCGCCGAGGCGGAAGTGTTCGTGATCGCCGACGGTCGTGCAACGTCACGCAGAATCACCCTCGGCCGAATCGCCGGCGCCAGCGTCGATGTGCTCTCGGGCCTGGCCTCCAGCGACAACGTGATCGTCGGCGGCGCCTCGTATGTCAACGATGGCGAGGCCGTGCGCATCGTGCGCGACTGAACTGCGCACGCTTTTCCATTGCACCTCGATCGATTCGGCGCGCGCGCCAGGAGCAGCACATGCGTCTGTGGGCATTCTCGGTACATCGCTGGCAGTTCACTCTCGTCGTGTTCGCGCTGCTCATAGCGCTCGGCGCCTACGCCTTCAGCGCCATTCCGCGGCAGGAAGACCCGAGCTTTCCGATTCCGGTCACCAGCGTGATCGTGATCTTCCCCGGCGCGGATCCTGCCGATGTGGAACGTCTGGCCGTGCGTCCGATCGAGGACGCGATCGCCGAGCTGGATGATGTCAACGACATCCGCTCGACCAGCGAGGACGGACTGGGCGTGATCCGGGTCGAGTTCGACTGGAGTCAGGACCCGGACAAGAAGTACGACGAGGTCGTGCGCGAGGTCAACGCGTTGCGCGCCTCGCTGCCGCCCGAGGTGCGCGACGTGATCCTGCGCAAGACCAATCCCGCGCTGGTCAATATCGTGCAATATGCGCTGGTCAGCGAGACCGCCGATCCGCGCGAGCTCAAGAACGCGGCCGAAGACCTCGAGGAAGCGATCGAGACCGTGCCCGGCATCCGCCGCGCCGATCGCTGGGCGTTGCCGGAACCCGAAGTGCGCGTCGCGCTCGATCTGCCGCGCATGACTCGATCGGGGCTCGATCTGTCGCGCGTGATCGACGCGGTGGAGGGTGAAGGCGCCAGCATTCCGGGCGGTGCAGTCGACGTCGGCGAGCGCCGCTACAACTTGAAGACCACCGGCGACTACGAGTCGCTGGACGAAATCGCCGACACCGTCATCGCCAGTACCCCGTCCGGGCTGCTGCGCCTGCGCGACGTGGCCGACGTGCGCTGGTCGACGGAGGAACAACTCTATTTGGGCCGCTACAACGGTCGCCGCGCCGCCTTCGTGACCGCCAACATGAAGGAGGGCGAAAACATCTTCGATGTGCAGGAAGCGCTCGACGCGCGGGTTGCCAACTTCCGCAAGGACCTGCCGGCCGACATCGAACTGGTGCTGGGCTTCAAGCAGGCGGCCAATGTTTCCACGCGCCTGCGCCAGCTCGGCATCGACTTCGCGATCGCCATCGCGCTGGTCTCGCTGACCCTGCTGCCGCTGGGCCTGCGCGCGGCCGGCATCGTGATGGTGGCGATTCCGCTGTCGCTGGCGATGGGTCTGGCGGGACTGTGGTTCCTTGGCTATTCGCTCAACCAGATTTCCATCGCGGGCTTCGTGGTCGCACTCGGCTTGCTGGTCGACGATGCCATCGTGGTGGTCGAAAACATCGCGCGCTACCTGCGCGACGGCTACGAACGCGCGGAGGCCGCGGTGCGAGCGACCGATCAGATCTCGCTGGCGGTGCTCGGCTGCACCGCGACCCTGGTGTTCGCCTTCTTGCCGCTACTGAACCTGCCCGAGGGTGCGGGCAAGTTCACCCGCGGACTGCCGCTGGCGGTGGTGCTGACCATTCTCGCCTCGCTGCTGGTGGCGTTCACCATCGTGCCGTTCCTCGCCAGTCGCTTCCTGCCGCGGCATGCCGATCCCGAGGGCAATCTCGCCCTGCGCTGGGTCAAGCGCGGCATCCATACGGTGTATGCGCCGGTGATGCATCGCGCACTCCAGCGGCCATGGGCCGCGCTCGCGATTTGTGTCGCGCTGTTCGCGGCCAGTCTTGCGCTGATACCGCAGATCGGGTTCTCGCTGTTCCCGCCGGCCGACAAAGGCCAGTTCCTGATCACGGTCAAGGCGCCGGAAGGTGCCGCACTGGATGCCACCGACCGCGCACTGCGCGTGGTCGAAGATGAGCTCGCGCGGCATCCGCAGGTGCAACACGCGATGGCCAACCTCGGCCAGGGCAATCCGCTGGTTTACTACAACGTATTCCCGCTCGAACAGCGTTCCAGCACCGCCGAAGTGTTCGTCAATCTCGACGGCTGGCGCGAGCGCGAATCGGTGGCCCTTCTGGAAACGCTGCGCGCACGCTTCGCCGATTACCCGCACGCGCAGATCGTGGTCAAACGCTTCGAAAACGGCCCGCCGATCGAGGCCCCGATCGCGGTGCGCATCATCGGCCGTGAGCTCGGCACCCTGCGCCGCCTCGCCACCGAGGTCGAGGCGGTGATGGAAACCACCCCAGGCACCCGCGATGTGAGCAATCCGATCCGGCGCACCCGCATCGATCTGGACCTTGGCGCCGATCTGGACAAGGCCGGACTGCTCGGTATCGCCAGCATCGATATCGATCGCGGATCGCGACTGGCGGTCGCCGGTTACCAGGCCGCCACTTTCCGCGAATCCGATGGCGATGCGTATCCGATCGTGCTGCGCCTGCCGATGAACGGACGACCGCAGGCCGCGCTGCTCGACGATCTGTACTTCACCAGCCGCGTCAGCGGCCAGAGCGTGCCGCTGGCGCAGATCGCGCAGCCGCGCCTGACCTCCGGTCCCAATCGCATCGAGCGTTACGACCGCGAGCGCATGGCGACCGTCACTTCGTATGTCAACGACGGCTTCATCACCAGCAACGTCACCAGCGACCTGTCGCGGCGGCTGCAGGAGATTGAGCTGCCGCGCGGCTACCGCATCGCTTTCGGCGGCGAGGCCCAGGCCGCCGCACGCAGCCTGTCCGGACTGGGATCGGCCGTGCTGATCGCGATGTTCGGCATCCTTGCAGTACTGGTGCTGGAGTTCGGCAGCTTCCGCTCGGTGTGGATCGTGGCCGGGGTGATTCCCTTCGGCATCGTCGGCGCGCTGGTGGCGCTGTTCCTGAGTGGTTACACACTGTCGTATGTGGCAATCATCGGCTTCGTGGCGCTGATCGGGGTGGAGATCAAGAACTCGATCCTGCTGGTCGACTTCACCAATCAGCTGCGTCGCGAGGGCGTGGAACTGCGCGAGGCGATCGAGCAAGCAGGCGAGCTGCGCTTCCTGCCAGTGCTGCTGACCTCGGTCACCGCGATCGGCGGCCTTACCCCGCTGGCGCTGGCCAACTCCGCGCTGTACTCGCCGCTGGCGGTAGTGATGATCGGCGGACTGATCAGCTCCACCCTGCTCGCCCGCATCGTGACCCCGGTGATGTACAGCTTGTTGCCGCCGGTGATCGAATCGCGAGTCGATCGTGGGCCTGCGACCGCAGGTGCTGCCGTCGCCACCGATTGAGGCAATCGGTCGCGCGCAGGGGGCGCTCCTGCGCAGCGCGACCGTCGCGCAGAGGGTCCCTGCATCGGGTGCAGCGCAATCGCTGATCCGCCGGTGTTCGCTCAACCCGGCATCAATTCGATCCGGATCCGCTCCGCCACCCGGCGCGCTTTTTCCTTCGCCTGCAGGATGCTGTCGCCGCGCGCCAGCGCCACGCCGACACGGCGGCGTCCGCGCACCTCGGGTTTGCCGAACAGGCGCAACGCGGTGTCGGGTTCGGCCAGTGCCTCGGCGACCCCGTGGAAGATGGGGGCGCGGCCGCTGCCTTCGGCGAGGATCGCCATCGATGCGCTGGGGCCCAGCGGACGGATGGTGGGGATCGGCAAGCCGAGAATGGCGCGTACATGCAGCGCAAACTCCGAGAGCTCCTGAGAGACCAGGGTCACCAGGCCGGTATCGTGCGGGCGCGGGCTGACCTCGCTGAACAACACCTCATCGCCGCGCACGAACAGCTCAACGCCGTACAGACCGAAACCGCCGAGCTCATCGGTAATCGCGCGCGCGATCTCCTGCGCACGCGCCAGTGCTGCCGGCGCCATCGGCTGCGGCTGCCAGCTTTCGCGGTAGTCGCCGTCTTCCTGGTAGTGGCCGATCGGCTCGCAGAAGCTGGTGCCACCGCGATGGCGCACGGTCAGCAGGGTGATCTCGTAGTCGAAGGGCACGAAGCCCTCGACGATCACGCGGCCGGCGCCGGCGCGGCCGCCGCTTTGCGCGTATTCCCACGCGCTGTCGACGTGCGCTGCATCGCGCACGATGCTCTGGCCCTTGCCGGAAGACGACATCACCGGCTTGACCACGCACGGCAGACCGAGGGCATCGATGGCGGCGCGGAAATCGGCGATGCTGTCGACGAACCGGTACGGACTGGTCGGCAGTCGCAGGGTTTCAGCCGCGAGGCTTCGAATCCCCTCGCGATCCATGGTCAACCAGGTCGCACGCGCGGTCGGCACCACGCGCAGGCCCTCGCGCTCGAGCTCGACCAGCGTCGGGGTGTGGATCGCCTCGATCTCGGGCACCACCAGACTGGGACGTTCCTGCGCGATCAGCGCGCGCAGCTCGACCGGATCGAGCATGTTGATCACATAGCTGCGATGCGCCACCTGCATTGCCGGCGCATTCGCATAACGGTCGGCGGCGATCACCTCGACACCGAGGCGCTGGGCCTCGATTGCGACCTCCTTGCCCAGCTCGCCCGAGCCCAGCAGCAGCAGGCGGATCGCGTTGTCGCTGAGCGGGGTTCCGAACGGGGTCATGGGGCTCCGGGTATCTTCGTGTTCCATCGAGGCTGATTCCAGTGACGCTAGTTATACCGTCGCTGATTGTATCGACGCCGATCGCGCAGTGCCCACGGCAGCGTCGATCGCTGGCACAATATGCGATCCGTGAACCAGCCCAGTCCATGAAACCATTCCTGTTACCGGCGCTGTCGACGCTGGTGCTGCTGCACGCTGGCGCCACGATGGCCGCTGCAGAAACCCAGTGGATGAAAGTCATCCTCGATGGGCGCAAGGTCGGCCAGCTGGAGTCGATTCGCGAAGTCGACGGCGAACGGGTGATCAGCACCGAGCGCATGACGATGACGGTGGACCGCGCCGGCATCAGCCTGCCGGTAAAATCCGAAGAGCGCGCGATCGAGACCCTCGACGGCAAGCCGCTGGCCTTCATGGTGAAGACCGGATTGTCGGGCATGGATTCCGAGATCGAGGGCACGCTCGACGACAACGGACAGTTGCAGATCTTGATGCGTTCGGGAAGCAGCGAGCAGCGTCGCAGCATCGCATGGCCATCCGGCGCGGTACTGCCGGAGGGCGCGCGACTGGCCGAGGAGCGTGCGGGCCTGGATGCCGGTGTGCGCTACAGCGTGCTGTCGTTCCAGCCGTCCACGCTGCAGGCGATCCCTACATCGGGCCAAGTGATCGGCACCGAGTCGGTGATGGTCGAGGATGGCGTTCGCAGCCTGGTGCGTATCGATCAGGTCGCCGATATGGATGGCACGCCGCTGCGCATGAGTGTCTGGGTCGACGCCGAACACACGGTTCTGCGCGCCAGCATGCCGCTGATGGGCATGGACTTCGTGATGCTCGCCTGCAGCGAAGCGTGCGCGACGGCGCCCAACCAGTCGGCCGATGTGCTCGAGCGAGCGATGGTGTCGGCACCGCGTGCGCTGGACGCCAATGAGCGCGCCGCCGGGCTGGAATACACCCTGCGCATCGCCGGGCAGGACGCACCCGCGCTACCGAGCATCGCCGAACAGCACAGCGAGCGCCGCGGCGAACTGTGGTCGGTTCGCGTCGAGCCTCGCGGTACACGACACGACAGCACGCCGCCGACCGCCGATGATCGCAGCGCCAATCGCTGGCTCAATCACGACGATCCGGCGGTCATCGCGCTGGCTGAACGCGCGGCCGGCAAGCGCAAGGACGCCGACGCCGGCGCGCTGATGCAGCGGCTGGAAGATTTCGTGCGCGACTACATCCACAACAAATCGATGCGCATCGGCTATGCCTCGGCGGCCGAGACAGTGGCCTCTCGCGAGGGCGACTGCACCGAACACGCGGTGTTGCTGGCGGCACTGGGTCGCGCGCTGGATGTGCCCACACGGGTCGTGAACGGTCTAGCCTATGCGCCGGCTTTCGCCGGTCGCGAGCAGGTTTTCGTGCCGCACGCGTGGGTGCAGGCGTGGGACGGCAAACGCTGGCGCAGCTACGACGCAGCGCTCGCCGGTTTCGACGCCGGCCATATCGCGCTGTCGATCGGCGACGGCGATGCGAGTGGCTTCTACGGTGGGGTCGCACTGCTGGGCAACGTGTCGATCGAGGCGATCGCGCCGCTCGAAGCGCCGGTGCCGCGATGATCGTGTGGCGCCACTGGCTGTTCGTCCTTGCGCTGGTGGCGGGCAGCGCCCACGGCGAATCGCTGGAAACGCAGATCGAGCGCCTCGATGATGGCGGGTACACGTCGCGGATTGCAGGATTGGTGCTCGATCCGGCGATCGCGGAGATCAGCGGTCTGGCGGTCTCGCGGCGCGCGGGCGAGCGACTGTGGGCGATCAACGACAGCGACAACGGCAATCTGCTGCACGCGATCTCCGCTGGCGCCGAGCTGCTCGGCAGCTATCCGGTCGAGGGCGCTGAAAACTACGATTGGGAAGACCTCGCAGCGTTCGAACGCGACGGCGAGGCGTGGCTGCTGATCGCCGACACCGGCGACAACGGCGGGCTGCGCGAGGCGATCGAATTGATCGCAGTGCGCGAGCCGGATCCTGCGGCGGCACCAGGACCGGTTCCGGTGGCCTGGAAGCTTCGCGTGCGCTGGCCCGATGGACCGCGCGATTGCGAAGCGGTGATGGTCGACCCGCAGGCGGGAGAGATCCTGTTGCTGGCGAAAAAACGCGTGCCTGCGCAGCTGTTTCGGGTACCGCTACCGGTCGGCGATGGCGCGCCCAAGGATGAAGTGGCGGTACAAATCGCGCAGATCACCGAACTGCCGCAGCCGACCGACGACGACCTTGCGCGCGCACCTGTGGGGGCGCGGTACATGAGCCAGATCACCGCAGCCGATCTGAGCCCGGATGGTCTGCGCATGATCTTGCTCACCTACCGCGAGGCGTATCTGTACTCCCGCGCGAGCGGCGAGGCGTGGCGCAGCGCGCTGGTGCGCACACCGCAGCGCCTGGGCATGCCGCCGCTGGTGCAGGCCGAGGCGATCGCCTTCGACCGTGCCGGGCGCACGATCTGGATCAGCACCGAGCGCCTGCCGGCACCGCTGATCCGGCTCGATCCGAAGTAAACCGCCTCACCAGAGTCGCCAATGCCCGGCCCATGCCGCCCATGGCCCGTGCCGCCAGGCTGGTCATTCCCGCGCAGGCGGGAATCCAGTGCCTGTCGCTCCTGGGCTCCGGTCAAAGTCACTGGATCCCCGCCTTCGCGGGGAGGACGCGCGTTCGGTCCATGCCATTCGTCGCAGGAACAACAGGTTACAAACAGTCCAACGGTCGCTGCAGCCGCCCTGTTGCATATCGATATCTTTTAGATATCATTCTCTCCGAACCGCAATCCCGCGGTGTTGAGACCATGGCCATGCAAGAGAACATCCGCAAGACCCTTCCGGGAATCCCGCTGCTGCTGCTGTTCATCGCCGCAGTCGGACTCAACGCCTACGCCTACTTCTTTCTGGCCCAGTCCGGTACCGGTGCATTGCTGCTGCTGGCCAACATCGTGCTCAGCGGGGCGCTGCTCCTGTTCGTAGTCGGGTTCTTCATGGTGCAGCCGAACAACGGCGTCGTCTTGCAATTGTTCGGCAGCTACGCCGGCACCGTGCGCGAGGCTGGCCTGCGCTGGGCCAATCCCTTCTATTCCAAGAAGCCGATCAGCCTGCGGGTGCGCAACTTCGAGTCCAGCAAGCTCAAGGTCAACGATCTGGAAGGCTCGCCGATCGAGATCGCCGCGGTGGTGGTATGGCAGGTGCACGACACCGCCGAGGCGGTGTTCAAGGTCGACGACTACGAGAACTTCGTGCATGTGCAGAGCGAGTCTGCACTGCGCCAGATGGCGACCAGCTATCCCTACGACCTGCACGAAAATCACGACGTCTCGCTGCGCAGCCACTCGAAGGAAATCAACGAGCATCTGCAGCGCGAAATCCAGGAGCGCCTCGGCGCTGCTGGTGTGACCGTGCTGGAGGCGCGCATCAGCCACCTCGCCTATGCGCAAGAGATCGCGCAGGCGATGCTGCAGCGCCAGCAGGCGAGCGCGATCATCGCCGCCCGCAGCCGGATCGTGGAGGGCGCGGTCGGCATGGTGCACATGGCGCTGGAACATCTGGAACGCGAGGGCAAGATCCAGCTCGACGCCGAGCGCAAGGCCTCGATGGTGTCCAACCTTCTGGTAGTGCTGTGCAGCGAGCGTGGTACCCAGCCGATCGTCAACACCGGCACGCTGTACAGCTGATCGCGGCCATGGCGGAAAAGAAAGCCTATCCGCTGCGGATCAGCGTCGAGGTCATCGACGCGGTGCAGCGCTGGGCCGACGATGAGCTGCGCAGCGTCAATGCGCAGATCGAGTACCTGCTGCGAGACGCATTGCGTCGCGCAGGCCGGCTGGAAACACCGCCGCCGCCGGCCGCGGACGATAGCGTTGCAAACCCACCCGAATAGCCGGAGAAAAAGCCCGTGTCGCACGACAATCGCTGGAAATACCTGGTGGTGCGCCTCAAAGCCACCTTCATTGCGGTCAATCAGGAAACCCTGCAGGGCGAACTGGATCGGCAGGGCGCTCTGGGTTGGGAACTGGTCAGTCTGCGAGCGCAGGCGCCCGGTCTCGAACTGGTGTTCAAACGTCCGCAATAGCGCATGCAGTCGCCATGAATCGCTGGGCTCTCGCTTCGACGATCGCTGCGGTCCTGTTGTTGCTGGGCGGCGGCTTCATGTACGTGGAGTATCGCAAGCTCATGCAGCCTGCGGCCGCAGCGGCTCTCGATCCCGCGCATGCGCAGACCGCCACCCGCTTTCTCGACCTGCTCGACCGCAGCGACTTCACCGCCGCCCACGCCATGCTGGATGCGCAGGCGCGCGCGGCTGTGTCCGTCGAAAAGCTCGCCGAGGTATGGCAGACCCTGCCCAGGCAGCTGGGCGATCGGCGCGGTCGCGATAGCGCACGCGGCATCAGCGTCGATGGCGTGCCGCTGGTGGCGTTTCGCCTCGAGTTCGCGATGCTGCCGCTGGATGCACGCATCGGCATCGATGCTGGCGGGGCAATCCACACGTTCCGCGTGGTGCCAGCCGCAGCCGCGCCCTCCGCGCCGGCGACCGCCGATGATCCCTTCATCGAACGCGAGGTCGCAGTGGCCGGACTGGGCGGCACGCTGACCTTGCCGCGCGGCAGCGGCCCGTTTCCGGCATTGCTGCTGGTGCACGGGTCGGGTGCCAACGATCGCGATCAGACGATCGGGCCGAATCGTCCGTTCCTGGATCTGTCGCGCGGCCTGGCAGCGCAGGGAGTCGCGGTTCTGCGCTATGAAAAGCGCACGCGGGCGCGGCCGCAGGATTTCGACGGCAAGTCGTTTACCGTCGACGACGAGGTGGTCGACGATGCGGTTGCCGCTATCGCCGTACTGCGTTCCGAACCGGGGATCGACCCGGCACAGGTCTATCTTGGCGGGCTCAGTCTCGGCGCCATGCTGGTGCCGCGCATTGCACTTCGCAGTCCACAGTTGGCAGGGCTGATCCTGCTTTCGGGTCCCGCGCGCGACCTGCTCGACATCGTGCCGCAGCAGGTGCGCTACCTCGCCCGGCTCGATGGCAACATCGATGCGGCCGAACAGTCCGCGATCGCAGACATCGACCAACAAGTGGCGGCAACCAGAGCGGACAACATCGCCGACGCGCCACGCGAGTCGCTGCTGCTCGGACTGCCGGCGAGCTACTGGCTGGATCTGCGCGGCTACGACCCGGTCGCGGCCCTGCGCGCGCTGCCGCAGCGCGCATTGATCGTGCAGGGCGGGCGCGACTACCAGGTGACGCCCGCCGAGGACTTCGCCCGCTGGCAGCAGGCCTTCAGTAACGATCCTCGGGTCAGCCTGCGTAGCTACCCGCAGCTCAACCACCTGCTGATCCGCGGCGAGGGCCCGCCGAACCCGCAGGAGTACATGCGTGCCGGCAACGTCGAGCAGCAGGTCATCGATCAGATCGCAGCATGGATCGAGGCGCCCGCCGCACGGTGATACGCTGTGCCGCATGCCACGCACTGATCGCGCGCCGCGCCCACTGCTGCGCCTCAACGGCGATGATTTCGAAGCCTTCCTGCGCGGCACACGAGGCGTCGGGCAGATCGGCATTCACCGCAAGCTGGACGCGACTGTCGTGGCTACCGGCAGTTGGCGCAGGACCGGCGCTGTAGTCCGCATCCAGTTGCGCGTAGCGCCACGCGCCCAAGGTGCGGCGGTGCTCGCCTTGCAGCAGCTCAACACACTGCGATTCCGGATCGCCCCGCGCGCGCGCATTCGTATCGCGCTCGACTGCGGCAGGTGCCGGCGGGTGCAGTTGCTGCCGCAGCGCGGCCCGCTACGCTCGCGCAGGGACGGCGGCGAGCGCGGCCCGCGCGCGCTGCGCGCGCGTATCGCCACCACACTGGCCGAAGTTCCAGTCGACTACGGCGATGCACGTGGCTTGCAACGCCAGCGGGAAGCGCGGGTGTTGGCGTTTGCCGGCACCGACGTGACGCAGCGCGAATGCTGGTTGCTGCCTGAAGTGGCACGACGCCTGCGCGCGGTATTCGCGGCAGCGGCCAGCGACGGAGTGCAGCTGCAGCTGGTATCGGGCTTCCGCAGCACGACCTATCAGGCCCGGATCCTCGAGCGCAAACGCGCCCGCGGCGAGCCGATGGCGCAGATTCTGACCATCAATGCAGCCCCCGGCTTCAGCGAGCACCACAGCGGGCGCGCCGTCGACCTGACGGCGCCCGGCTTCGCCCCGATCGAGGAGCCGTTCGAGAACTCGGACGCATTTGCGTGGCTCATGCAGCACGCAGCCCGCTTCCGCTTGCGTCTGTCGTACCCGCGAAACAATCCGCACGGCATCGTCTACGAGCCGTGGCACTGGTACTTCGAGCGCGGTTGAGCTGCGCGCGCAGGCGCGCTGCTGTCATCGCAACGCCACCATCGCGTCACGCGCACGCAACCGTGCACCCTCAGGATTGGGCAAACCGGAGCTTGCCCGATCATGCGTATCGCGGTCGTCACCGAGACCTACCCGCCGGAGATCAACGGTGTCGCGTTGACGGTGCGTGGCTTTGTCGAACAGCTCAGCCTGCTCGGGCATGGTGTGCAGTTGGTGCGTCCGCGACAGCCTATGGCGCCGGCATCCGAGCCGCCGAGTCGCGTCCACGGGACCGCGGCCACCGCGAGTCCGGTGCATGAAATCCTGGTGCCAGGCGCAGGTATTCCACGCTACCCCGGGCTGCGCTTCGGACTACCCGCCACGCGACGCCTGCGCGAATTGTGGAAACATGAGCGTCCGGACACCGCATACATCGCCACTGAAGGCCCGCTAGGCTACTCGGCGCTGAAAGTTGCCGCCGAGCTCGGTATCCCGGCCGCAACCGGCTTCCATACGCGCTTCGATGATTTTGTCGCGCACTACGGCGCGGCGTGGCTGACACCGGCGGTGTTTGCCTGGCTGCGTCGCTTTCACAATCGCGCCAACGCAACCCTGGTGCCAACCCGTGAGCTGCGCGAGTTCCTCAGCGGCAATGGATTCGACAACGTGCGGGTGCTGTCGCGCGGCGTCGATACGCTGCAGTTCGCGCCGCAGCGCCGCGACCCCGCGTTGCGCGCCGAGTGGAGCCTGAGCGAGGACGACCTCGCAGTATTGTTCGTCGGGCGAATCGCTGCCGAGAAGAACCTCGACTTGGCGGTACGTAGCTACGACGCGATTCGCGCCGTGGTACCCGGCGCGCGGATGGTCTGGATCGGCGATGGCCCGGCTCTTGCGCGCCTTCGCCGCGACCACCCTGGCCACGTGTTCTGCGGCATGCAGCGCGGAGTCGAGCTGGCGCGGCACTTCGCCAGCGGCGATTTGTTCGTGTTCCCCAGCGTTACCGAGACCTTCGGCAACGTGACTCTCGAAGCGCTGGCCAGCGGCGTTCCGCCGGTCGCGTTCGACTATGGCGCGGCCGGCGAACTGGTACGCGACGGTATCGATGGGCGCGCAGTGCCGATGCACGATGCCGATGCCTTCGTCGCCGCCGCAGTCGCGCTGGCCATCGACCGTCCGCTGCGCGCAGCCATGCGCGTATCCGGACCTCAGGTGGTGGCCAACCTGTCGCATGCTGCGGTCGCTCAGGCCTTGGCCGAGCTGCTCGAGGGTCTGCGCGAGCGGAGGGCTGCCTGATGTCGCCACGCATCCGCGAACTGCACTGGTGCATGAGTCTCAACCGCTGGGGCGGCCGTCCACGCGTGACCCGCATGTTCGCGATCATCAGTCGGCTCGGCGACGGCTACATCTGGTACGCGCTGATCGCGCTGCTGCCGCTGTTCGGTGGCGCAGCCGGTCGTGCCGCAAGCCTGCACCTGGCCGCAGTGGGCCTGCTGTCGCTGGCGCTCTATCGCGGCCTCAAGCGCTGGACCCGCCGACCACGGCCGTTCGCCAGCCACGATGCGATCACCGCATGGGTGGCGCCACTGGACGAGTTCAGCTTTCCTTCCGGGCATACTCTGCACGCGGTGGCCTTCACCCTTGTCGCCTGCTGGTACTTTCCACTGCTGGCCGTGATTCTGGTGCCTTTTGCAGTGGCCGTCGCGCTGTCGCGGGTGGTGCTGGGGCTGCACTATCCGAGCGACGTGCTAGCGGCGACCATCATCGGCGTGGCGCTGGCCACGGGATCGATCGAGTGCGTGGCTGCCTTGAGGTGACGTGCGCCGGTCGCGCACAGGATGCGCTCCTACAGTGGGCGTAGCCAGAATCCGAGGCGGTGCATGACGGGCGCCGGATGCCCGTGCTCTTGCCACGCCAGCTCCGCGTGCATGTCGGCGACCGGCGCATAGCCGCGACGCCGCCACAGGGATTCATTGCCGTGATGGTCTGGCGGTCGACGGGGATCGTCGTTGTCACGCAGCACGCTGCAGAATGCGGTCCAGCGGAAGCGCCCCAACGCCCGCGCGCGCGCTTCGCGGGAGTCGAAGAAGCGACCGCCGATGCCACGCCCTCGATACTCCCGCAGCAGCACCGACTCGCCGAAATAGAGTACCGCGTGCGGATCGATGCCCTGCTCGACAAAGGGCTTGCGAAACGTATCGATTTCGTCGGCCAGCGGCACAGCGGTAGATGCACCAATGGCGCGCACGCCGTCGAATGCGAGCACGAACAGGCTGTCGGCCGAACGCGCATAGGTTGCGAGGTAGTTGCGCTCGTATTCGAAGCTGCCGTCGTACAGATACGGATACTCGCCGAACACGGTCATGCGCAGGCGCGCGACGTCGGCCAACCACGGGCCGACGTCGGTACCGGAAAACTCGCGCAGTACGATCAACGCGCCGCCAGCGCGGTCGGCGAGGCCTTCTTCGATGCTATCCAATCGTTCACCACCTGCTCGAGCACGGTCAGCGGCATCGAACCGTTCTTGAGCACTGCATCGTGGAACTGGCGAATGTCGAACTTGTCGCCCAGCTCGCTCCTGGCGCGCTCGCGCAGCTCGAGGATCTTCATCATGCCCACCTTGTAGGCCAGCGCCTGGCCGGGGATCACGATGTAGCGCTCGATCTCGGCGGCCACTTCGTCATCGCCCATGCCGGTGTAGTCGACCATGTAACCGATGGCCTGTTCGCGGGTCCACATCTTCGCGTGCAGGCCGGTGTCGACGACCAGTCGCACCGCACGGAACATCTCGGCCTGCAGGCGCCCGAGGTTGTCCAGCGGTTTGCTCTGGAAGCCGGCTTCCCACGCGAGGCGCTCGGAGTACAGCGCCCAGCCCTCGGCGTAGGCTGTAAACGGCAGCAGCTTGCGGAACATCGGCAGGCCCTGCAGCTCCTGCGCGATCGCGATCTGGAAGTGATGCCCCGGCACCGCCTCGTGATAGGCCAGCGTGCGCATGCCGAACTTGGTGATCTCGCTGACATTGCGCAGGTTGGCGTAGAAAGTGCCGGGACGCGCACCATCGAGCGAAGGCGGCTGGTAATAGGCCCCGGGCGCGGTAGCCTCGGAGAACTCCGGCACCCGCTCGACCGCCACACCGGCCTTGGGCTTGACCGCAAACCACTGGTCGAGACCGCCATTGATCTCGGCAATGATCCGCATGTAGTCCTTGAGGATCTGCTGCCGACCTTCGGGCGTATCCGGGTACAGTTGTGCCGGATCGCGGCCGAGCGTACGCACGCGCGCGCCGATGGTGCCCTCGGTCAGACCCGCGTCGATCAGGATCGCATCCATCTCGGCAGCGATCCGAGCCACCTCGGCCAGACCGATCTGGTGGATCTGCTCGGGCGTCATGGTGGTGGTGGTGTTCGAGTACACCTCGTAGGCATAGTAAGCCTCGCCGTCAGGCAGGCTCCACGCGCCGTCGTTGGAATTCGCACGCGGCTCGATCTGCTCGAAATAGCCGATCAGGCTGCGGTACGACGGATACACACTGGCCTCGATTTCTTTCGCCACAGACGCCAGCAGCGCGTCGCGCGTGGGCTGGTCCATCTTGTCGGCGGCGATCTTGTCGAGCTTTTTCTGGAAGGTGGTGTAGAGCATGTGCTCGATGGGCTTGGGCTCGATGAAACCGCGCATCTGGGTCAGCACCTTGGTCACCGTGAACTGGCGCGGCAGCACGCCGGCCTCTTCGCGCAGCTTCAGGCCCGCAATCACGTCGTCGAAGGTCTTGGGGAACTTCTGCAGGCGCGAGATGTAGTTGTCGGCATCGCGGCGGTTGAGGACCAGGTGCTGGTCGGCCATGAAGTTGGGCAGGCTCGACTGCACGCCGAACATCTGATTGACCGGAAAGTTGTGGTACTTCCAGCGCTCGCCGTCGACCTGGGTCTTCATGAAGAAGTCCCAGATGTCGTACGAAAGCAGATCCTGCCCGCTGTAGCCGGCGCGATCGTAGCTGCGGAAGGTCTGGTAGTCGGTCTTGAGCTTGGCCAGCGCCTCTTCGGAAGCGGCCGGCGACGAATCCGACAGCTCACCGGCGGTGAAGTTCAGACCGTACTGGTCGAGAATGCGCAGACTGGTGAGGATCTCCGGATTGACCAGCGCAAACTGCGCGAACACCCGGGTGTAGAACCAGTCGACCTTGGCCGGCTTGAAGTACCACACGTGGACAAAGAACACGCCGGCGAGCAGCACCACCACGCCCACCAGCCCCGCCAGCCATTTCAGAATGCGCTTCATGCCAACCCCCGTCGATCGAAGCGCTCAGGTTAGCAGCGCAGGCTGCTCACAGCGGCAGCCCGGAAGTAATGGTTGAACTGCCGGCGCGTTCAGACGCACCGATATACTGGTTCTGCCCGCCGCCGAGTCGATCCTGCATGAACTACCGCCACGCCTACCATGCGGGCAACTTCGCCGACGTGCTCAAGCACGCAGTATTGGTGGCGCTGCTGCAGGCACTGACCCGCAAGCCTGCCCCACTGGCCTACATCGACACCCATGCCGGTGCCGGACGCTACGACCTTGGTGGCGTCGAAGCGCAGAAGACGCGCGAGTACGCCGAGGGTATCGGGCGCCTGCTGGAGCGCCCTGCCCTGCCGCGCGCGGCCCACGAGTATGTCGATCGCGTGCGCGCCCTCAACCGCGCTGACGGCGCCTCGCTTGCGTACTATCCAGGCTCGCCGTTGCTCGCGAGCACCCTGCTGCGTGCCGACGATCGCCTGTTGCTGTGCGAACTGCAGGACGCCGAATGCGCCGCCTTGCGGCTGGAGTTCGGCGCCGATGCGCGAGTGCAGGTGTTGCAGCGCGATGGTTATGCCGCGCTCAAGGCCTTGTTGCCGCCGCGCGAGAAGCGCGGCCTGATCCTGATCGATCCACCGTTCGAACAGCAGGACGCCGAGTTCGGCCTGATCGCCGAGGCGCTCAGCGCTGCATTTGCACGCTTCGCCACCGGGGTCTATGCGGTGTGGTATCCGATCAAGCTGCGCGCGTCCATCGTGCCCTTCCACCGCTGGCTGAAGTCCTGCGGGATGGGCAAGGTCCTGATCGCGGAGCTGCTGCGCTATCCGGACCAGTCGCCGCTGCGCCTCAACGGCTGCGGCATGGCGATCATCAATACGCCGTGGCAGCTCGATCGCAGTCTGCAGGAGCTGCTGCCGGCGCTGCTCGCGGCGCTGTGCGATGAAAATTCGGGCTCGCAGCGCGTCGAGTGGCTGGTCGGCGAGTCCTGATTCGATAGTGGATCAGGCGCTGACGCTGCGCGACGGCAATGCGGGGCCGGGGCGGCGCGCTGCTGGCGCGGCGGTGGCCAACGCCGCGCGATCCACGATGGACGCAGCAAGCTGGCGCCAGCGCTGCAGTGGTTGGTCGAGACCGCCCGCGGCGATCCACGCTGCATCGAGCGGCGCATCCAGCAGCAAAGCGCGGGCGATATGCACCGCGCCTGCCACCGAGACCCCCTGCTCGACGCGCGCGATGCGGGCGGGTGCGTGACAGAACGCAACCGCCTCCAGGAGTCCATGCGGCATGCCCCACAAACCGAGCAGATAAGCGGCAACCACGGCCTCGTGCGGCAATCCCGCCCAGAGCCGCGGCAGTCGCAGTTCGGCAAGCGCGCTGCGGTCTATGGCGGCCAGCAGCGGAACGGCGCAATCGGCCAGCAAGGCTGCCGTACCCGCCAGTCGGGCGGCATCGCCTGCGGCAGGAATCCGTGACGCAAGTTGCGCGCACAGCAGCGACTGTCGACGCAGCATTTCAAGATCGACGCCTTGCGGGGCCGCGCGGGAGAACACCTCGCAGGAAAGCACCACCTGGGCCAGCACATCCAGGCCCAGCTGCGCGGCTGCGGCGTCCAGATCGACCACCGGCGCGCCGCGGCTGAACAGGGCGGAGTTGGCCATCCGCAGCACCCGCGTTGCCAAGCCCGGGTCCTGCGCGACCACCTGGGCTGCGTGCGCTGTGCTGCTCGCAGGATCGGCGATCACGCGTTGCAGCGCGAGGAACAGTCGCGGCGGCGAGGGCAGGCGATCAGCGCCGCCGAGCACACGCCGCTGCGTGGCGTCCTGCAGCAGCCAGCGCACCGCGATCAGGCGCTCGACGGTTGCTGCAAACGGCGCTGCCGTAGCGGGAAGCGGCAATACCTGGTGGGCGCATGACAATGCCTGACGCGCGGCCTCGGCGGTGTCCACCGATTCGGGCAGCAGCAGGACGCGCATCGCCTCGGGGCTCACGCCTTGCGCGCGGCGCAGCACGTCGGGTCCGAAGGCCCGCGCAACCCGCCAGCCGCAGCAGACCATGTCGAAGGCCTCGTCGGCCAGCAGGCGCAGCGCGTCGGCCGGGTCGTCGTGCACCACGCAGCGCCAGTTCGGGTGCGCGCGCGCGAGTGCCGCCAGCAGCGGCTGCAGCGGTTGCGCATCGTGGATGAACAGGATCAGCATCGGTCGGATCGGGTCTCGCACGCGCTGGCCGCGTGCGTTGCAAAGCGATATCGGCCGCCTGCGGCCGCGCTGAAGGCCCCGATGCCTCTGGCGGGCGAACCCGCTAGCATGCAGTGTCGGTAAACCGACGTGGGTGCCCACACCTGCATGCAGATCGCGCGCACCAGAACGGGGCGCTACGCCTGAAGGACAACACCATGATGATCGTGCCCAAGCTTCGCCGAATGCTGCTCATCGCGTGCCTGGCCCTTGTCGGTAGCGGCTGTGCGACAGCGCCGCCGCTGGATGCGACGGGAACCTGGATCGGACTCAAGCCCTATCAGATCGGCAACGAGGCGAAGTTCGACGAGCAGGAAGTGCTCTGGGGCGGCATGATCGTCGAGGTCGCCAACCGCGATCGCAGCACCGAAGTCACTGTGCTCGCCTACCCGCTGGACAATCGCCAGCAGCCGAAGCTCGAGTCGGCCAGCGAGGGCCGCTTCGTGGCGGTGCTGCCGGGTTTCGTCGAACCGCTGGACTATCCCCAAGGCCGCTTCGTGACGTTGCGCGGGCGCATGTTCGGCACCCGCGAAGGCACCATCCAGGAACGCGAGTACGTGTTTCCGCTGGTTCAGGTTCAGGCTGCACACGTGTGGCCGCGCGATTTCCGCAACGCTGGGCCGAATTTCAGCATCGGGATCGGTATTTCCCGCTGATCCACAACGTATGGCAAGAATCTTGCCCGTGATTTCAGTACGGGCGCGCTTTCCAAGCCGGAACGCCTGTCGCAAACTGTAGTCGGCGCCCCGGCAGCGATCGCCAACTTTCAACTCTTTTCAGCATCGGCGTCCATATGTTCGGCAGCGACTCCCCTGCGACGCTGCAACAAGCCGCGTCGTTTCGCGCGCGCAGCGGCTTCGCGACGGCGACCGCATTGGCGACGACAGGTATTGCCGGCATCGTCGCGATTCGCGGTCTCGTCGAACCGGGAACGGGTCTCGCCGCCAGCCTGCTGGCGCTCACGATTGGCGGGTGGGCCATCGCGATGCTGCTGGATCGCCCGGCAGCCCTGCGGTTCGCCGCAGTGGCGGTCCTCGCCGCCGCAACCGTGCAGATCGCGCTTGCCGTCATGGGAGCGTCCGACGTTCTCGCAGGCGTGCTTGCAACCACGGCGCTTGCCGGGTGTTTGGGTGCGATTGCGCGCCTGTTGCCGCGCGACCGCTTCGCTCGCGCGGCCAGTGGCATCATCGCGACCTCTGCGGCAACCTACGCGTCGATTTTCAACCTGATCGTGCCCGACGCACGACTGTCGGACGCCTTGGCCGGCGTCGGCGCATTGCTGCCGGTCAGTGCATGCATGCTGCTGGCGCACCGCATCGACTGGGGACGCCGGCCGCCACCTGCGCAGGCCATGGCGCTGTGCGGCATCGGCATCGTGGGCGCGGCGGTTGCCGGCGCAATCAGTGGCGCTCCGTTCCTGATCGGCTTCGGCGCCACCGGTGTGGCGATGCCGGCGGAATCGGCTGCCTGCATCTTGCTGATGCTTGCCGCGTTCATTGCTGCGGAGCGCAATCGACGCCGCCTCGCCATCGCACTGCTCGCCCCGGCGGGCATCATCACGATGTTCGCGATCGCGACCCGCGAAATCACGCTCGCGTCTGCAGTCGACGCGCAGTCGACCGCGTATTCGCTCGGCTGGTGGCTGGACAAGCGCCTGCAGGCGGTGGCCGCACTGGTGCTGCTCGGCACTGCTGCGACCTTGTGCATGGGCATTCTGCTTGCACGCCATCGCCTTGCCGCCACCATCCGCTGGACTGGTGGCGTCATGCTGTGCCTGACGGCGTTGCTGTCGCTGCTGGCCAGCAGCGCCGCCGACGACGCCGTGATCGCGGCAATCGGTGCACATCGTGGCGCGGTACCGGGTGTGCTTGGATCGCTGGCCTTGGGTATCGCAATGCTGCTGCAGCAAACCGCGACGGCCTCCAGCCGCAGCATGCGCACGGTTTTGCTGCCGGCGTTCGCCGCGCTAGCGATTGCGGCTCTGGCCGTGCAGTTCTATCGAATGACCGATGCTGCCGCGACCCTGTCCCAGCAGCGCGAAACCGACGCGGCGGCAACCGGTGTCGAGGCCGCGCTCCGCACCAGTCTGTCCAATCGCATGACCGCGGTCGAGCGCTTCGGCGAGCGCCTGCTGTCGGTGTCGCTGGGCGAACGCGCCGATCTGTTCGCGATCGAGGCCAATCAGGCCATCAGGGCGGGCGTCGCCATCCAGTCGCTGGCGTGGATCGACGCCGAACGTAAAGTCAGGCATTTCATCGCGGCTGATGGCAGCCCGCGATTGGTCGGCAGCGACACCGACTTCGATGCAACCCAGGTCGCCGCGTTCGCCAAAGCCGAGCGCGATGGACGTGCGGTCGCGATCGGACCGGTTAGCGCAGCTGGCGCCAGCATCGTGCTGTTGGTCGTGCCGGCCGCATTCGGCGATGCCGGTACGGAGTTCCTGGTCGCAGCGCTCGACATCAACGAGTTGTTCGCAAACACGCTGCGCAATCTTGCCACCAACCAGAAGATCGCGGTCGATACCGCCGCAGGCCGGGTGTTTGCGCGCGATGCACCGGCCGCGGCCGGTGTCGAACGCGCTGCATCCGTGCGCAGCTTCGAGGCGCTCGGCAGCGAATGGACGCTGCGCATGGCGCCGCTGCCGTCGCCTCGTGCGAGCGCCGACCTCACCCTGCGCCAGACCCTGTTGTGGTTCGGCATCATTATCGCAGCCCTCGTATCGATGGCGCTGCGCTTCGCCGGACTCGCGCGCGAGCGCGCACTCAGCGCAGAAGCCGCCAGCACCGCACTACGCAACGAGATCGATGCCCGTGAGCAGTCCGAGCAGGCACTGGTGCGCTCGGAAGGCATCGCCAACCGCGTGCTGGAAGGCATGTCGGATGCGGTGCTGACCCTCGACCGCGACCTCACCGTCCGCTATGTCAATGCGGCGGGGCACAGGATGGTGCGCAGTCTGACCGACGATCCGATCGGTTCGCCGCTCTCACGGATCTTTCCGGAGTTTCAGAACTCCGAGTTTGCGACCCGCTTCCGCTGGGTGATCGAACACCAGCAGCCCTCCAGCATCGAGGCCTACTCGGTGGCAATCCGTCGCTGGGTCTCGGGGCGTCTGTACCCGGTCGAAGGCGGCATCACCGGAATATTCGCCGATGTCACCGAAATACGGCGCGCGCGGCAGTTCGAAAACGACCAGCGCGACGTTCTGCTGGCAATTGCCACCGGCAAGCCGCTGGCCGACTGCGTGGCCATGGCAATCCTGCTCTATGAGCGACGCTTCGAGGGCACTACCGGCGGCGTGCTGCGCTTCGATGCAGCTGCCGGACACTTCCACGGGGGCATCGCACCCAGCTTGCCAGCTGGTACGGAACTGGCATGGAACGGCGTGGCGCCGGGCCCTGCCGTCGCCTCCTGCGGAACCGCGGTGCATCGCGACGAACGCTACATTGCGGCCGACATCGCCACGGATCCCGCGTGGTCGGGTTACGGCGACGCCGCAATGGCCCTGGGCCTGCGCGCGTGTTGGTCGCAGCCGATCTGGGCGGCCGACGGGGTGGTGTTGGGCACTTTTGCGGTCTACTACAAGGAATCCCGCCAGCCGACCGCCGACGAATCCGCTGGCATCGATTCGGTGGCCGCGCTGGTTGGCATCGCGCTGGAACGCGATCGCAGCGCGCATCAGATCGAAGAATCGCGGCAGCGTTTCCGTTCGTTGTTCGAACGCTCGCCCAGCTCGGTGCTCGCCTACGACATCGAGGGTCGCATCGTCGACTGCAATCGCAACGTGCTGATCCGCTCCGGGCTGCCGCGAGAAGCGTTGGTCGGCCGCATGTTCGACGAATTGATCGCTCCGGATCTGCGCGAGTTCACCCGCGCGAAGTTCCTCGCCGCGGCCACGGGCGATCCGCAGACCTATGAGACCGTCAGCGAACTGCCTAACGGCCACAAACGCAATCTGCAGGTGTCGAACATCCCGATCGTGGTGGAGGGCCGCATCGTCGGTGTTTACGGCGTCGTCGACGACGTCACCGAAGCCCGTCGGATCGCTGCCGACCTCGACCGCGCGCTGCACGACGTCAACCTGCGCAATCGCGAGCTGCAGGATTTTGCGTTCGTGGCCTCGCACGACCTGCAGGAACCGCTGCGCAAGGTGCAGGCGTTCAGCGACCGCGTGATCAAGCGCTTCGCCGATCAGCTGGACCCGCAG
Organism: Lysobacterales bacterium; assembly: GCA_038224265.1. Classification (GTDB taxonomy): domain Bacteria; phylum Pseudomonadota; class Gammaproteobacteria; order Xanthomonadales; family Ahniellaceae; genus UBA4656. The sequence continues at coordinate 11,872 of JBBRFN010000003.1, read as the reverse complement.
GGCGTGGACTACCTGCAGCGGATCGATTCCGCTGCGCACCGCATGCAGGTGCTGATCGACGACCTGCTCGCCTATTCGCGGATCACCAGCCAGGGCCAGCCCTTCGTGCTGGTCGATCTCGATGAGGTCATGCGCGAGGTGATGTCGGACCTCGAAATGCGGATCGACGAGTCGGCCGCCGAGGTGCATGTCGGCGGATTGCCGCAGGTGCGCGGCGATCGCACGCAGTTGCGCCAGCTGTTGCAGAACCTGCTGGCCAATGCGCTGAAGTTCCGCGCCGCGGACCGCGCGCCGCGAATCGCGATCGCAGCCAGCGAGCCCACGGATTCGCCAGCGTGCGTGCGCCTGAGCATCGAAGACAACGGCATCGGCTTCGAAGCGATCTACAGCGAGCGGATCTTCGCCCCGTTCCAGCGCCTGCATGGCCGCCACGAGCACGATGGCACCGGCATCGGCCTGGCGGTGGTGCGCAAGATCGTCGAACGACATGGCGGCAGCATCGTCGCCATTGGCCGACCCGGCATCGGCGCACGCTTCGAGGTCACGCTGCCGACGGGCACGCCGTAGCGGTTGGCCCCTGCTTGGACCGGGCGCGGGCCTATTGCGAACCCCACGCCGGCGGCGGCAGCGGGACGGGCTTGCGCAGATCGAACTCGACGCGGAACAGTCGACCCGGACGCGACAGCTCGTACACGAAACGCGCACCCGGTTGCAGCTCGACGGCCCATACGTTGGTGACCGAGGCCGTCAATCCCTGCGCGACGAACATCGTCCTGGAGAATTCGTCGACCGGGAATTCCTGATGCACGCTGCTGCCGGGATCGCGCGTCTGTCCGCCATACATGGTCACCGCATCCGGCTCGCCGTCGGCGTGTCGATGATCGTGACGCAGGTCGAGCCCTGCTGGCGTGCGCGCGATCACCCAGGTGCGCGAACGATCCTCGCCGACGTGGAATGGAACCCGCACCTCGCTTGGCGAGCAGTCGCGCACGTGCATGACCAGGGTCTTGCCATCGAACGGATCGTTCGGTGTCGCCGGTTCGTTGGCCACGATGCGACCTTCGAATGCCTGCCCGCAATAGCCGGCGAATGCGGCCAGCAACGCGTCTGCGGGCGAATCGGACGCCGCGCGCGGTCCGGCGCAGCCCGCAACCAGCACTACGGCGATCGCGATCATGGTTCGCATGGCGGCTCCTCCGGACCTGCGCGATTGTGATCCGTGCCGGCTGCGCATTGCAACGCGCGATCGCGGCAGCGCTGCTTGCGCGACATCGACCACGTGGACGAAACTGTCGCCAGCCACGCAACCGATGACGAGGTGAGGGCGGTGGATGCACGCACGCTGTTCTGGTGGCGTTGGCTGCTGGTTGCCGCACTGGCGACCGGATTGTTCGGCCTGTCGATGGTGCTGCTGCCGGAAACCCTGCAGGCATTCTTCAACCTGCTGATCTTCGGCACCACCTGGCAACCGCCGGAGTTCGGCGCGGCGGCGGGCGGCTACATCGGCTTCGTATATGGAGTGCTCGGCGCGGTGCTGGCCGGCTGGGCGCTGACGATCGTGCTCGCCCTGTTCGGACCGTTCCGGCGTGGCGACAAGGAAGGCTGGCTGCTGATCGCGCTGCCGCTCGCGCTGTGGTTCGTGGTCGACACCACCTGGTCGCTGACCACCGGGTACTGGCAGAACGCAGCGCTCAACTGCGTCTTTGCGCTGGCCTATGCGGTGCCGCTGGCTGCGACCTGGAAGCGCTTCGCGACACCACGCGCCTGATCCGCGGCGCGCTCAGGCCCGGTGGTACGGGTGGCCTTGCAGCAGCGTCCAGCCGCGATAGAGCTGTTCGGCCACCACCACGCGCACCAGCGCATGCGGCAAGGTCAACGGCGACAGCGACCAGCGTTCGCGTGCCCGCTGCAGTACCTCGGGAGCGTGGCCATCGGGCCCGCCGATCAGCAGCGCTACCGGGTCGCCACTCTGCGCCCAGCCATCCATGCGACGCGACAACTCGATCGAGGTCCATGCACTGCCGCGCTCGTCGAGCGCAACGATATGCGCGGCCTTCGGCAAGGCCGCCAGTACGCGGGCGCCTTCATCGGCGATGGCGCGGGCTGGATCGGAGCCTTTGCCGCGATGACCGAGCGGCAGCTCGACCAGCTCGGGAGTCCAGGGCTTCGGCAAGCGGCGCGAGTAGTCGACGAAACCATCGCGCACCCAGACCGGCGGCTTTTCGCCGACCGCGATGAGCACGATCCGCATCGCGGCGGACGACGATCAGTACGCGGCGGCGAGCGCTTCGGCTGGCTCTTCGTCGCCGACGGTCCACAGGCGCTCGAGCCCGTAGAACTCGCGGATCCGCGGCAACATCACGTGAACCACGATGTCGCCGAGATCGACCAGCACCCATTCGGCTTCTTTCTGGCCTTCGACGCCCAACGGCATGACACCGGCGCGCTTGGAGAACTTGACCACTTCATCGGCGATGGACTTGACGTGCCGCGTCGACGTGCCGGACGCGATCACCAGCAGATCGGTGAACGAGGCTTTTTCGCGGATGTCGATTTCTTTGATATCGCGCGCCTTGAGCTCGTCGAGCGCCGCGATCACCTGCTTGCGCAGGCCGGCGGTGAAGGCTGGCAATTTGGGAGTTTTCGCGCTCGGCGCGGCGCTTTCGCGCTGCTCGCGCCCCTCGGCGGGCAGCTTGGCGGCCTTGACCGCTTTACCCGGTTTGCCGGTTTTTCCGGCCTTGCCGGCTTTGCCTGACTTGGCGCCAGACTTGGCAGCTTTCTTGGGTGCTGCGCCACGCGTGGACTTGGCAGTCTTGCGGGCTGCTGTGGATTTCGCAGCGGTCTTGGGGGTAGGCACGGTTTTTTTGACCAAAGGGGCTGACACCTCGCGCAGGTGAGTGGATGCGCCAGCGCCCGGAGCGCCGGTCGACATCAGTATAGACCGATCAGGTGGCGAGGGAAGCCCTGTCCGGCTGGCGGCCCGAAGGCCGTCTGGCTGCGAAAGAAAGCGCAACAAAAACGCCACGGCACCCTGCGGTGCCGTGGCCCTTACTTGCGGATGCTGATCAGGTTCGACAGCACCCCTTCCAGACCACCGAAGACCGTCAGCTTGTCGATCATCCAGGGTCGCCCTCTCCAAGGTTTGGGGGGCGATCGGCAGCGCCACTGAAGTCGCCTGCCGATCGCACAGTCATCGCGTTGTCCGGACACCCCAGCGCTCGCGCGATGCGACACGCTGGTTGCGTTGTCGCGGCACCATCGTCCTGACGGTGTCACGCTGGGGTGCCCGGATCCGCTTGCTCGTTGCGCCGCAGCGCCGATTGCGCGCTGCGGATGCCAAAAAAGAAAAACCCCCGGAAGCTTGCGCCTCCAGGGGTTGATTAACCCGGGAGGCCTGCGCCAGGCGCAGGCCTCTGACCGAGAGCCCTACGCCATCGAATTGTCCGCGCGCGACAGAGCGCCGGGCTTCGCATCGAGTGCGAAACGCGGATAACCGCTGCGCGTGTTTTGGTTGGCGAGGACGGATTTCATTTTTGCTTACCGGAAGTGCCGAAGTGCGGCGTGCGTGTGCCCGCTGCAAGGGGCGCGAATATACGCGGGTTTTTTCGCGCGTCAAGCATTTTCTTCGTCGCTCGGAAAAACTGCCGTGCGATACAGGCCGTCGCGCTCGATCAAGTCGGCTACAGCGGCAGGCAACAGAAAACGTGGCGAGCGGCCGTTGGCGATCAGTTCGCGGATCGCGCTGGCCGAGATCTCCAGTGCGGTGACCTCGATCGCCGCAATCGCGCCGTGCGGTCGGGCGCCGAGTTCTGCCAGAGCATCCACGCGGCGGGTGAACCACTCCGAGGCAAGCTCCGCTTCGAAGACGCCGCCGTGTCCGGGGCGGGTCAGCACGCCGAGATGGGCGTAGTCGAACAGCTCGCGCCAGCGATTCCAGCTCAACAGTCCGGCGAAGGCATCGGCACCGACCAGCAGCACCAGTGCGCGCTGCGCGCCGATTTCCGCGCGCAGCGCGATCAGCGTATCGATCGTGTACGACGGCCCATCACGGAGCAACTCGCGATCGTCGGCACGCAAACGCTGCTGGCCGACGAGCGCGAGTTCGAGCATCGCCATGCGCTGCTGCGCGGACGCACCGGGCTGCGCGCGATGCGGCGGCACGTGGCTGGGGATCATCAGAAGCTCCGCATCCAGCGCTTCGGCTGCCTCCCACGCCACGCGCAGGTGTCCGTAGTGCACCGGGTCGAAGGTCCCGCCGAAGATTGCCAGTGGCCGCATGGGCGAATGGTAGCGGTGCGGCGGCCGCAATTCCGAGCCGGCTGCGGTGTAAATCACTGCGGCGAACGTGGTGTGCCGCCGTCGCCGCTATAGCGGCTCCCACAAGGATTCCTGGCATTGCCGCGGCAACTCTCGGGCTGCCATGTGGGAGCCGCTATAGCGGCGACTGCGGAATCGCCCGCTGCACCAGTCGCCGCCATGGCGGCTCCCGCAAGGAGGCACCGTCGCCCCTGGAGAACAGCGCGTGCGGGGGATCAGACCGCCATGCCGCGTGCGATGTTCGGATCGGCGATGGATGCGAGTGCGCGTTCCAGTTCGACCCAGGGATCGACTCCGCGCAAACGACCCTTGCCGGCTTTCTCGACCCGCGCAAGATCGGCCATGCGGGCTTCCCAGAACGCGGCGCGACCGCGTTTGAGTGCGCTCTTGTAGATCGGATGGCGCGCAGGCCAGATGCCGCGTTCCGATCGCAACGCCTGGTCGGCACTGGCGCCGGCCTCGACTGCAGTGGCGATCCGCAGCACAACCGCGAGTTGTCCGGACAGCCACGGCACCAGCCCCGGCACCTGATCGCCCTCGGCGCGCAGCGCGGCGGCGATGCGCAACGCGCGCGCGGCGTCGCCTTGCAACATTGCATCGGCCAGTTTGAACACATCGAAGCGCGCGCTGTCCTCGACCAGGGATTCCAACTCCGCCGCCCCGAGAACCTGCGATCCACTACTGGACGAAAGCAGCACCAGCTTGTCGATTTCTTGCGCGGCGGCCAGCAGATTGCCCTCGACGCGCGCCACCAGTGCCTCGACGGCATCGGCAGCAAGCTTCAGTCCGGCACGCGCCGCACGCGCGGTGACCCATTGGACGGTTTCCGGCAGCTTCAGGGGCCATGCGGGACAGAACACGCCGGCATCCTGCACCGCTTCGACCCACTTCGTCTCGTGCTGCTTGCTCCAGGTCATCGCGGTGATCAACAGCACCGTGTCTGGTGGCGGCTTGGCGCAGAAGTCGATGATCGCCGCACTGCCATCTTTTTCCGGCCTGCCGTTGGGCAGCCGCAGGTCGATGAATTTACGCGAGGCGAACAGCGAAAGGCTGGCGCAGCTGCGCGCGAACTCGTTCCAGTCGTAGCTGCGCTCGACATCCAGCACGTCGCGCTCGCTGTAGCCCACCTCGCGCGCGCGCTTGCGTACCGCATCGCCTGCCTCGACCACCAGCAGGTGCTCGTCGCCGGCGATCAGATACACCGGTTTGAGATCGCCGAGATTGGCGAGGTGGCGTTCGATCTGGTCGGGCTTGAGCTGCATGCCAGCATCGTAGGGCGGGCCTAGGCCCGCCAGCAAGCTTGCCGCACCATCGTCATGCATAATCGTGACGCACAATCGTGATGCGCGACGAATCGCGTCGGGCCAGAGGCCCGACCTACGGCTTGATGCCGGTGGGGTTAGCGGAGGGCCTCGAGACGGCGCAATACCTGCTGCACCATCTCGCGCTGCAGTTCCTTGCGGATCAGGTCCTGCTCGGACTGTGCGCCGAGCGCCTGGGTCTCATCGAAGCTGAACTCGCGCTCGAGGATCACCGGGGTGCGGGCCAGCAAGACGCTGCCGTCGGCGGCGCTCGCTTCCAGCTCGATGCGATAGCGCACCACGTATTCCTGCACGCGCGCGGTGTCGCCGACGGTGAGCACCTCGACGCTGGCCTCATTGATCGGAATCACGATTCGTCCCACGCCCGCAGTCCCGACAGCAGCCTTTTCGAATCCGGCACGCTTGAGCGCGGCTTCGAGATCGCGTGCCAATGGACTATAGGGATCGGCAACCTCCAGCGTGGCGCGCTGCAAGGCCAGCGGCAGCGCCACTTCGCCGCGCAGTGCGAAACCGCAGGACGACAGCAGCAGCGCGGTCGCCATCGACAGCAGCAGCAGGATCGAACGGAGCATCGGAGACCTCGTCAGCATGGTTGCAGCCACGGCAATGTCGCGCCTGTTGATGGATTCGATCCGCACTCACGACGGCCCGCGCGATGCAGCGCGAGGCCCACTCAAGCGACCACGATGTTAACGATCTTGCCGGGCACCACGATCACCTTGCGCACGGTCTGCCCGCCGATGAACTTTTGCACGGCCGAGTCGGCCATCGCCTGCGCCTCGATCGACTCCTTGCTCGCGTTCACCGCCACCTCGATGGTAGCGCGCAGCTTGCCGTTGACCTGGACTGCGAGGGTCACCGAATCGCGCACCAGTGCGGCAGGATCCGCCTGCGGAAACGGGCGATCCTCGATCAGGGTCTCGCCATGACCCAGCGCCTGCCACAGCGCGTGCGCGATGTGCGGGGTGATCGGATCGAGCAGCAATGTGACCGCTTCCCACGCTTCCTGCAGCACCGCGCGACCCTGCGCGGAATCATCGTCGAATTTCGCCAGCGCGTTGATCAGCTCCATGACCGCCGCAATCGCGGTGTTGAAGGTGTAGCGGCGACCATAGTCGTCGCCGACCTTGGCGATCGTCTCGTGCACCTGTCGGCGGATGGTTTTCTGCTCGGCGGACAGCGCCCCGACGTCGAGCGCGGGCGCCGCACCGCGGGCGACGTGCTTGTGCACCTGCGCCCACAAGCGGCGCAGGAACCGCGCCATGCCCTCGACCCCGGCCTCGCTCCACTCCAGCGACTGCTCGGGAGGGGCGGCAAACATCGAGAACAGGCGCACCGTATCGGCGCCATGGCGATCGACCAGGATCTGCGGGTCGACGCCGTTGTTCTTCGACTTCGACATCTTCTCGGTGGCACCGATCACCACCGGCTGGCCGTCGGACTTCAGGCGCGCGCCGACGATCTTGCCCTTGGTGTCGAGATCGACGTCGACATCGGCGGGATTGATCCAGTGCTTCGAACCGTCGTCGGCGTCGCGATAGAACGTCTCGGCGATCACCATGCCCTGGCACAGCAAGTTCATCGCCGGCTCGTCGGATTGCACCAGCCCCGCATCGCGCATCAGCTTGTGCCAGAAGCGGAAGTACAGCAGATGCATCACGGCGTGCTCGATGCCGCCGATGTACTGGTCGACCGGCAGCCAGTAGTCCGCGCGCGCATCGACGATGCCGTTCGCACCCGGCGAGGTATAACGCGCGTAATACCAGCTCGACTCGACGAAGGTGTCGAAGGTGTCGGTCTCGCGGGTCGCCGGCGCGCCGGTTTCAGGATCGACGGTCTTGCGCCATTCCGGATCGGCCTTGATCGGGCTCTTGACGCCCTCGAACTTCACATCCTCGGGCAGCAGCACCGGCAACTGGTCTTCGGGCACCGCCACCGCCGAACCATCGGCGCGATAGATGATCGGGATCGGGCAACCCCAGTAGCGCTGTCGCGACACGCCCCAGTCGCGCAGTCGGTAGTTGACCTTGCGCTCACCGATGCCCTTGTCGGCGATCGCGCTGGCGACCTGTTCGAAGGCCTGCTTGAAGCTGCTGCCGTCGGCGATCCAGGGCGCCGAGTTCAGCGCGAAGGTGTCCTCATCGCGCTTGCTCGCGTACCAGTCCTTCCAGTGCGCGATGTCGTAGGCGAGATCGCCCTGTGTCGCTTGCGGGTCCTTGCGGTGCGCCACGACCTGTTTGATCGGCAGGCCGTACTTGCGCGCAAACGCGAAGTCGCGTTCATCGTGACCGGGCACCGCCATCACCGCACCGGTGCCGTAACCTATCAGCACGAAGTTGGCGACCCAGATCGGCAGCTTGTCGCCGGTCAATGGATGGATCGCAAAGCGGCCGGTCGCCATGCCGCGCTTTTCCATCGTCTCCAGCGCGGCTTCGGTTACGTCGGTGCGCGTGCACTCGGCGCAAAAAGCCGCGAGCGCGGGATTGCCCTGCGCGGCCGCAACCGCGATCGGATGCTCGGCTGCCACCGCCATGTAGGTCGCACCCAGCAGGGTGTCCGGCCGCGTGGTGTAGATGCGCAGCGGGTCGGTCGCGCCGTCGACCGCGAAGTCGATCTCCAGGCCTTCCGAGCGCCCGATCCAGTTGCGCTGCATGGTCTTGACCGACTCCGGCCAGCCGTCGAGCGCGTCGATTTCACGCAGCAGTTCCTCGGCATAGCGGGTGATGCGGAAGAACCACTGCGGGATCTCGCGCCGCTCGACCAGCGCACCGGAACGCCAGCCGCGCCCGTCGACCACCTGCTCGTTGGCGAGCACCGTCTGGTCGACCGGATCCCAGTTGACCACCGAGTTCTTGCGATACACCAGTCCCTGGTTGAACAGGCGCACGAAGAACAGCTGCTCCCAGCGGTAGTACTCCGGCTTGCAGGTCACCACTTCACGCGACCAGTCGTAGGCATAGCCAAGCGCGTGCAGCTGACGCCGCATGTTCTCGATGTTGGCGTAGGTCCAGCCGGCGGGCGGGATGTTGTGCTTGATCGCGGCGTTTTCGGCCGGCAGGCCAAAGGCATCGAAACCGATCGGCTGCAGCACGTTGAAGCCCAGCATGCGCTTGTAGCGACTGATCACATCGCCGATGGTGTAGTTGCGCACGTGCCCCATGTGCAACGCGCCAGAGGGATAGGGCAGCATCGACAGGCAGTAGTACTTCGGCCGCGTGGCATCTTCCACCACCTCGAACGCACGGGTGCGGGTCCAGTAGTCCTGGGCGGCGGCCTCGACGGCCTTGAAATCGTAGGTTTCTTGCATCGGTCGGCGATGGCGCGGCAGTCGCGCCTGATTCCATGCGGGCAGACCCGCGAGGTTAGCGCAGCGCTGCTGCCGGAGGAACCGTCGCAGCTACCCCCGGTCCGGCCCGAGTGAGCTTCAGGCTCAGAAATACGGCTTGATCCGCCCCAACGCAATGCCTGCAGCCACCGCGATCCAAATGAACCACACCGGTACCTTGACGCCTGCGATCAGCCGCGCCAATGCGTCCTCGTCGGCGGTGCTGGCCGTGCCTGCAGCCACCTTGCCGAACAGCGTGGCGAATGGCTTCAACTGGATGCGGATCACCAGCCCGAGCGCGATGATGGTGCCGATGATCGCCAGCTTCATCGACAACCACGGCGTGCTGGCGATGCCGGCGGTGCCGATCCACAGCGGCCATGCGCCGGCCAGACAGCCCAGTGCGATTGCGATGCGCAGCGCAAAGTCGACCTGCGCGAGTCGATGGCCCAGCGCGGAATGCTCGAGACGGAACACGCTCCAGGTCAGCGCCAGCCACGCGGCGCTGCCGATCCAGATCGCCGGCAGCCACGGACGCAGCGGCGCGAGCAGGCCGGCGTACGCTGCCAGCGTCAGCCCGAATGCGAGGGTCAGGATCAGGCAGGTGCGCGGCACCATGTCGAGCACCAGCATGGTCTTGCCGGCCCACAGGCGTACCGCTGCCGGCGCGGCCCGATCGGCAATCGTGCCGGCGGTGTAGTAGACCGCCAGATCGGTGCCAAGCCAGTAGCCCGCCGCCAGGATGTGCGCCACCACCCACCACTGATAGTCCACGCTGGCCTCCGATTGGTCCGGACAACTTCTGGCGCAGTCTACGCGAGGCGCTCGAGTCGAGCAGCTCCGATCTGGAACCTGCCGAGGGAGCCGCCATCGCGGTGACTGCGACAAGCCATCAGCGCCGCCGTCGCTGCCATGGCAGCTCCCACATGGAACATCGTCACGTCGACCAAATCCCGGATGCGCAGGTTTTCCTTATGCGGGCACCCAAGTTCGCGGCTTCGACCAGGGGCCGGACGCGACGGGGTCTCCATGTGGGAGCCGCCATGGCGGCGACTTCGACACGCCATCGGCAGCGGTGTCGCCGGAGTGCCGGCTCTCGGGAGAAAAATGGTGACCGTCGGCAAGTCCCGGCGAGTGGCGTGTGACGCGCTGCAACTGGCGCCAATGGATCGCGCTGCTTATGCTCCGGGACCAGCACCACACGACCACCACCGGAGAACACCGTGCGCCAGAACCTGCTTGCCGCTGCCCTTGCGTTTGCCCTGCCCTCCGCCGCTGCGCAGACCAGCGCACCGACCAGCGCCGAATCGCCGCAGCTCACCGTGGTGCACTGCGCAGCGCTCATCGACGTCGACGCCGGCCGCAAGCTGGGGGCACACAGCGTGGTGATCGCCAACGATCGCATCCGCGAGGTGCGCGCCGGGCGCGCGCAGATCGAAGGCGCCAGCGTGATCGATCTGCCTGGCCACACCTGCATGCCGGGCCTGATCGACATGCACACCCACATCACCAACGAGACCAATAAGGACGCCTACAGCGAGGGCTTCCGTCTGAACCAGCCCGACTACGCATTCCGCAGCGTGGTCTATTCCGAACGCACCCTGCTGGCCGGATTCACCACCGTTCGCAATCTCGGCGACGACGGCGTGATCTCCACCTCGCTGCGCTCGGCGATCAGCCAGGGACTGATCAAGGGGCCGCGCATCTTCACCTCCGGCAAGTCGATCGCCACCACCGGCGGCCATGCCGACCCCACCAACGGCTGGGCGCGTACCCTGCAGGGCGATCCGGGCCCGGCCGAGGGCGTGATCAATTCGCCCGATGAGGCGCGCAAGGCGGTGCGCCAGCGCTACAAGGAAAGCGCCGATCTGATCAAGATCACCGCCACCGGTGGCGTGCTGTCGTTCGCCAAGAACGGCCAGAACCCGCAGTTCGCGCTCGCTGAAGCCAAGGCCATCGTCGACACCGCGCACGACTACGGCATGAAGGTCGCAGCGCACGCACACGGCGACGAGGGCATGCAGCGCGCGATCCTCGCCGGCGTCGACTCGATCGAACACGGCACCTACATGAGCGACGAAACCATGCGCCTGATGAAGGAAAAGGGCACCTGGTACGTGCCGACGATCAGTGCCGGCGTGTTCGTCGGCGAGATGGCCGCGCAGCCTGGCTACTACCCCGAGATCGTGCGCCCCAAAGCACTGGCAGTGGGCCCGCTGATCCAGGCCACTTTCGGCCGCGCCTACAAGGCCGGGGTCAAGATCGCCTTTGGCACCGATGCCGGCGTGTTCCCGCACGGCAAGAACGCGCGCGAGTTCGAGCTGATGGTCGGCGCCGGCATGCCGCCGCTGGAAGCGATCCGGGCGGCGACCCGCAACGCCGCCGAACTGCTCGGCGAAAGCGCCAATCTCGGTGGGCTCAGCAACGGCAAGTACGCCGACCTGGTCGCGGTCGAGGGCGACCCGCTGGAAGACATCAAGCGGATGCAATCGATGGCCTTCGTGATGAAGGGTGGCGTGGTCTACAAGGCGCCGTAGCGCGGGTCGTCGCGACCCGCGGCGCTGCACGGCTGCACGGCTGCAGGGCGCAAGGCGCCCGGGACGATCGCGGCAGCCGTGCAGGCAGGTCGGGGCGACCTGCCCTGCGCCTGTCGCAGAACCGTAGCGCGGGTCGTCTCGACCCGCAGCGCTGCGCTTGGCAAATCCTGCGCAGGCCCCACAATGGAGGGATACCGCTCCCGGAGTCCCCCATGTCCACTTCCGCTTTTGTGTTCGACGTCACCCAGGCCGATTTCGAAGAAAAGGTCCTGCTCGCCTCCACCCGGGTGCCGGTGCTGGTCGATTTCTGGGCGCCGTGGTGCGCGCCGTGCCGCGCGCTGTCGCCGACCCTGGACAAGCTGGCCGAGGAG
>JBBRFN010000002.1:0-57546 GCA_038224265.1 Lysobacterales bacterium | reverse complement strand
CCGTCGCCGCAAACACGATCCGTGCGGTCGCGCGCGCGGCGCGCTCCTACAAGGGGGATGGCGGCGCATCGCACCACGCGCGCACGCACTCGCGCATGGTCGCATCGTGAATGGCGAGCACCTTGGAAATCGGCTCCTGGTAACCACCGGCGAGATTCCACGCCACGGGGATGCCATGCATGCGCGCGAGTTGCAGCACCCGCTGGTCGCGCAGTGCGAGCTGCCTGGAGTCCAACCAGCCACCGAGCGGATCGTCGACGTGCGGGTCGGCGCCGGCCTGGTAGAGCAGGACGCTGCAGCCGATGAATCCGCGCAGCATCGTGGGTATCGCGGCGAGGAAGTCCTCGGCCTGCTCGGGTCGCTCGTAGTCGGCGGCCGCGCTGTAGTGCTTGATCCAGCCCAGGCCGAGCTCGCGCATGATCTGCGCGGTGCCGTTGCCGTAGTGCATGTCGAAATCGAGGATCCCTACCCGCGCCTGCGGATGGCGGCGGCGCACTTCACGTGCGGCCATGATCAATCCGTTGAAAGTGCAGTAGCCGCCAGCGTCTTCGTAGCACGCGTGGTGGAAGCCGGCCACCGGGGCCACCGCGCCGATCCCGTTGTGGACCGCCTCGAGTGCTGCATCGACCATTGCGCCCGAGGTCCACGGCAGCGATGCGGCGACCTCGGGCAGGCGATTGCCGAAACCGTTGTCGATGCGGCCTTCCAGCACCCCGATCACGTAGGCAGGATGGTGCGCACCGCACAGCTGGTCGATGTCGGCCGCGCGCGGCGTGCGCAGGTCCAGCGGAAAGCCGCGCTGCTGCCAGCTCGCCACCACCTGGGCGGGCTTTCCCGCACTCGGCGAGTAGCTTTGTGCATTCGCGACCATGCGCGGGTCGTAGTAGACGGGGATCTGGTCCATGCGCCGATGGCTCGCTGCGGTGGTGCGGGGCCCAGCGCGCGCCGTGCGTCGGCGAGCGGCTGGCGTGACAGCTACTTGATCGACGCCGGCCGGAACGCCAGCACGAAACTGCCCGTGCTGACGATCGCCGTGCAGATCGCGATCACCGGGATGCCGAACCACCGCGGCCCCGGCGCACCCATCGCCCACAGCACGCTGGCGGCAATCAGGGTGCCGGCGCCGAACACGGCTTGTACGGTCGCCACCTGCGCGCGGCGCTGGGTTTCGGCCAGCACGTGCAGATCGGGCGAGCGCATGTTCAGCGTGTGCTGGCCGTTGACCGACTGCTTGAGCCACGAGTGCAGCAGGCGCGGCATCTCGGGCGCGGCACGCAGGATCTCCGGCAACTGCTTGCGCAGATCCTCACCGAGGGTCTTGACCGAATACTTCTCGCGCAGGATGCCCTCGAGCACCGGATGCGCGACCGCCCAGATATCGAGCTTTGGATCGAGCAGGCGGCCGACGCCTTCGATATTGAGCAGGGTTTTTTGCAGCAGGATCAGCTGCGGCTGGATGGTCAGCTCGTAACGGCGCGCGACCGAGAACAGCTTGACCAGCACCTCGCCGAGCGAGATCTCGGCCAGCGGACGGGTGAAGTACGGCTCGCACACCGAGCGCACGGCCGACTCCAGATCGTCGATCCGGATGTAGTCGGGCATCCAGCCGGCCTCGATGTGCAGCTGCGCGATGCGCCGGTAGTCGCGCTTGAACATCGCCTCGAAGTTGGCCGCGAGGTACCACTGGTCGACTTCGGGCAATGAACCGACGATGCCGAAGTCGAGCGCGATGAAGCGCGGCTCGTCGAGCCGGGTCGGGTCCACCCAGATGTTGCCCGCATGCGCATCGGCGTGGAAAAAGTTGTCGCGGAACACCTGCAGGTAGAACAGCTGGATGCCCTTGGCCGCGAGCTTGCGGCGATCGAGGCCCGCTGCGTCCAACCGCGCGACGTCGTCGGACGGAATGCCGTACACGCGCTCGATGGTGAGCACGCCCTGCGTACTGTGGCTCCAGTAGACCTGCGGCACTTTCAGATCATCCGAGCCTTCCCACAGGCGTCGGAACACGCTGGCGTTGGCGCCCTCGCGCTGCAGGTCGGTCTCGTCGGTCAGGGTGCGCTCGATCTCGCTGACCACATCCAGCGGTCGGATGTGGCGCGCATTCGGCGCATAGCGCTGCGCGAACGCGCCAAGGGTGCGCAGCAGGCCCAGATCGGTGGTGATGCGGCGCTCGATGCCGGGCCGGAGTACCTTGATCACCACCTCGGTGCCGTCGTGCAGCTGTGCCAGGTGCACCTGCGCAATCGAGGCCGAGGCCAGCGGCTCGATCTCGAAGCGCGCGAACAGCTCATCGACCGGTTTGCCGAGCGCGGCCTCGATGGCCGCGCGCGCCTGCTCGCCGGGAAAGGGCTTGACCCGGTCCTGCAGCTGGGCCAGCTCATCGGCGATGTCGGGCGGCAGCAGATCGCGGCGGGTCGACAGGATCTGCCCGAACTTGACGAAGATCGGGCCGAGTTCCTCCAGCGCCAGGCGCAGGCGGGCACCGCGCGAGCGCGCCTCGATCGATGCGGGCGTCGGTGCGATCAGGGTGCGCAGAGGGCGCAGCCAGCGGAACAGCCGCGTGGCATCGAGCAGGTCGTCGAGTCGATAGCGCAGCAGCACGCGCGCGATGTGGAACAGGCGCGCGAAGCTGCGCAGGCTGGACATCATCGGCCGCGCTCCAAGCCGGAAGTCAGCCGCGCGATCCGCGCGGTCAGGCGTTCGGCATCGTCGCGCAGGCGATCGACGTCGGCGTGGAAGGCATCGAGCTCGTCGCGTGCCGGGGTGTCGCGCGATTCTTCGGTCACGTAGTCCACCGCATCGGTGGCAAGGGTGCCCGCGCTGCGCTGCGCCCAGCGCAGCGCATCACGCAAGGTGGTGGCAGCGATCGCCCCGTTGCTGGCGCCAAGCACGCGGCCGAGAGCGGCATCGAGATCCGGCTTGAAGCGCTCGGCCAGCTGCGCGATCTGGCGCGCCAGATCGGCATCGCCCGCCATCTGCACGCGGCCGGCCGGCATCGCACCCGCACTGGCGGGCAGCAGCAGGCGCGCGAATCCGGCCAGCGTGCCGCTCATCGACAGATCGGCCTGCTCGGCGCGCGGGCCCACGGCGAGGCGCCCATCGCGCACGTCGAGGCGCAATCCGATGTCCGCCGGCGTCCAGGTCAGCTCGATGCTGCGACCTTCCAACGGCGCCAGCCGGGCAGCAGCATCGGGATCGAGCGACAGCGCACGGTCGAGAAAGGCCTCGAGCGCGCGACCGAGCGGGACCAGCAGGGGATTCAAAGGTCGAGCAGCCATCCGAATAGTCTAGCCGGGACGTTTCATGAGGGGGCGTGAATGGTCAAGCAGGCTACGCCGGCACGCGCGTCGTAGCGCGGGTCGCCTCGACCCGCGACGCGGTGCAGCCCATCGATGCCGCGTGCGGCAAGCGTGCCGGCAGGTCGGGGCGACCTGCCCTACGGCGTCGGTGGAGGGTTTCGTAGCGCGGGTCGCCTCGACCCGCGACACGGTGCAGCCCATCGATGCCGCGTGCGGCAAGCGTGCCGGCAGGTCGGGGCGACCTGCCCTACCCCCGTGCGACGGTCAATCCTGCGCCCGCGCTGCGCCACCACTGCGCCAATCGCAGCATGCCCTCTTCGGTGCTGATCGCGGGCGCGTAGCCCAGGTCGCGGCGTGCGGCGGAGATGTCGTACCAGTGGGCAGTGGCCAGTTGCTCGGCGACGAACCGCGTCATCGGTGGTTCGGATCCGATGCGCAACACGCCGTAGACCGCCTCCAGCAGCGCACCAGCGGCAAACGCAACGCCGTAGGGCACGCGGCGCGTCTCGGGCGGCAGGCCGCAGGCACGCAGCATCGCGTTGATCATGTCGTCGGCGAAGATCGGCTCACCCTGGCTGATGAAGTACGCCTTGCCTGCACAGGCGGCGTCGGGCGCGAGGCGATCGAGTGCGTCGACATGCGCCTGCGCGGCATTGTCGACGTACACCACATCGATGCGTTTGCGCTCGGTGCCAACCAAACGCAGGCGCCCGCCGCGCGCGCGCGCGACGATGCGCGGCAGCAGGTGATTGTCGCCCGGGCCCCAGATCAGGTGCGGGCGCAGGGCGACGGTCGACAGCTGCGCATCGTTGGCCGCCAGCACGCGCTGCTCGGCGATCGCCTTGGTGTGCGGATAGTGCGCCCTGAAGTGCGTCGCGTAGGGCACCGACTCATCGACCCCTTCGAGATCGCCGCCGGCGTGCACCACGCTGGGTGTGGAGGTGTAAACCAGTCTGGGGATGCCGTTCAAGCGACAGGCGGCGAGCACATGGTCGGTGCCGGCGACGTTCGCTGCGTAGTAGTCGTCCCACGATCCCCACGCGCCGGCCTTGGCCGCGACATGGATCACCGCATCGACACCGCGCGAGACGTGCAGCAGCGGATCGAGCACGCTGATATCGACCTGCTCCTGCTGCACCCCGAGTGCATCCAATGCCGCATGCCGACTGCGTGCGACGCTGAGCACCGCATCGCCACGCGCACGCAGCATCCGGCAGATCGCCGTGCCCAGAAACCCGCCACCACCGGTGACCAGTACCTTCATGCACCGTCTCCGACAGCGGTGTGGGGGCCGCCATGGCGGCGACTGTAGCAACCAGGGATATCCGCGATCGCCATGCGGGAGCCGCCATGGCGGCGAGCGTGGCAGTCGGGGAAGTCCAAAGTACCGGAATCGGTGCTAGCCCTCGATGCTGGCATCATCAAGCACCGTGGCGAAGGGCTTGTAGAACACCCGCTGCGAGGTCCAGAAGGCCAGCTGTTCGCGGCCGATCTTGGCGTTGTGGCGGATGTCGACCGGGAAGCCGTAGTGCAGGATGAACTCGCGGATGCCGCGGCTCACCGGGTGCTGGCCGGCCATCTCGCGCAACTCGGACTTCAGGCGCGGCCATTCGGTGGTGCGCGTGCGATCGCGCATCTCGATGCAGATCACCGGCATGCGATCGGTTTTTGGACCGACGCCGACCAGCGCGCTGCGCCGCACATCGGGGTGCGCGTTGAACACGCCTTCGACGGTCTCGGTGAACAGGGTGGTCGCGCCTGCGATCACGCGATGGCTCTTGCGCCCGCAGTACCACAATCTACCCGCGTCATCGAAGTAACCGACATCGCCCATCCGGTGCACGATGCGACCAGCATCGTGGATCTTGGCCAGGCGCGTGGCCGCATCGCGACCGAAGTAGCCGCGGGTCACGGTGGGTCCGGCGACCGTGATCTCGCCGATGGTGCCGGCGGCGACCAATAGATCATCCGACCACTCGGCCAATTCGCCATCGTCGATGCCGATCACGCGCACGGTATTGCGCGCCAATGGCCGACCCACACAGATACCGCCGCCGGTATCGGTGCGCTCGCGCAGTGCCAGAATCTCGCGGCCCTCGATCACGGCCACCGGCAAACACTCGGTGGCGCCATAGGGCGTCCATACCTCGGCGCCCTCGGGCAGCATGCGATAGGCCTGCTCGATCACTTCCGGACGCACCGGCGCGCCGGCCGAGAGCACCCGTCGCAGTCCGCTCAGGCGTACCGCGTTGGCGTGCGCATGGCGGGCAAGATTCTCCAGCAGCGCCGGCGAGCCGAACATGGTCGTGCAGCGATGCTGCTCGATGGCAGCGATGAGCTTGCGCGGATCGGCACTGGCCGGCCGCGTCGGGTCCATCTCCGGGATCACGCTGGTCATGCCAAGACCCGGATCGAACAGCGCGAACGGCGGAAAAGTCGGCAGGTCGATCTCGCCGGCGCGAATGCCGAAGGCCTCGCGGATCAGCTCGACCTGCGCGATGAAATTGGCATGCGTGTATTCCACGCCCTTCGGGATACCGGTCGAGCCGGAGGTGAACAGGATTGCAGCCAGCGCGTGCGGGTCGCCGCCCGGCTGCGCGGCCGGCGCTTGTGCGCCGCGCGCGCGCACCTCGTCGAGCGTGTATCCGGACCACCACCAACGGCGCCCGACGGTGACGCGGGTAACGATGCTGGCCTTGCCCCAGCCCAGCAGCAGGCTCGCCGCCTGCGCCAGCGGGATGCCAATGAAGGCCTGCGGCTGTGCCTCGCCCAGACATTCCTTGAGGGCTGCGCGATCGATGCCGGGATCGACCAGCACCGGCACCGCGCCGGCCTTGAACAATCCGAACATCAGTTCGAACAGTGCCTCGCTGGGGCGCACCATCAGCACCGTGCGCACGCCAGCACCGATTCCGATCGCGGCCAGGCCCGCAGCGATGGTGTCGCTGGCGCGATCGAGCTGGGCATAGCTCAGTGAGCGCCAGGTGCTTGCCCCATCGGCGCCGCGGCCGTCGGGTATGCGCATCGCGATCCGGTCCGGTGCCTCGCGTGCGCACGCGCGCAGCGCATCGGCGATATTGGGGCTGGCGGTCATGGATGGATCCTGCGCGGTCGAGCGCGGATCATTCCACAGCAGGTGTCACTCACGCGACATCTGCGCGGCGAATCGCTGCAACATGAAAGCCATTGCGCCGTCATCGCGCGCGCGCACGATGCCGCGCCTGCGCAAAGTCTGCCGACCTCGCGCGCCTGCCCTGCCCCCACTCTCCGAGGATCGATCCATGAAACCGACCCCGCGTGCGCTGGCGATCGCCATCGCCTGTGCCCTGTGCGCGCCTGCCGCATTCGCCGCTACCGAAGTCGCAACCGACGCGCAGTCGGCGGACCTGTCCGAAGCGCGCGAGCTGGAAACCATTTCGGTCGTCGGCGAGGGCGAAACCCGCCAGGTGCAGAAGTTGTCGTACGAAGACCTCAAGGTGCTGCCGGCCGGTACCAGCCCGCTCAAAGTGCTGGCCAAGCTGCCCGGGGTGAACTTCCAGTCCGCCGATCCGTGGGGCAACTACGAGTGGTCGGCGCGCATCGGCATTCGCGGCTTCAACCAGAACCAGCTCGGCTTCACCCTCGACGGCATTCCGCTGGGCGACATGAGCTACGGCAACTTCAACGGCCTGCACATCAGCCGTGCGGTGATCTCGGAGAACCTCGGCCGCGTGGAGCTTGCGCAAGGCTCAGGCTCGGTTGGTGCGGCATCCACCAACAACCTCGGTGGCACCATCGAGTTCTACAGCGCCGATCCGCTGCCCGAATATGCCGCACGCATCGCGCAGACCGTCGGCAGCGACAGCACCCGGCGCACGTTCGCGCGCCTGGACACCGGCAACCGCGACGGCTTCAGCATGTATCTGTCGGCGGTGTACGCCAATGCCGACAAGTGGAAGGGCTTCGGTCCGCAGGAGCAGACGCAGTTCAATGGCAAATTCGTGTGGGATATCGACGCGATCCGCCTCAGCGGCTATGTCGCCAGCTCGCGGCGCGACGAGACCGACTACGCCGATCTGTCGCTGGAGTCGGCGCAGCGGCTGGGTTACGACTGGGACAACTATGCGCGCGACTGGCAGCGCGCGATCGCCGCCGCCCGCGGACAGTTCACCGGCGGCGTCGAGACACTGGACGATGCGTACTACATCGCCCGCGGCCTGCGCGACGACGACCTGGCCTATCTCGCCATCGACATCCCGCTGGGCGACACGGCTGCGATCACCGGCAACACCTATATCCACACCAACGAAGGTCAGGGTCATTGGGCCACCCCGTATGCGCCGTCCTCGGCGAGCCTGCCGATCTCGCTGCGCACCACCGAATACGACATCGAGCGCATCGGCGCCATCGGCCGACTCAACGCCGAGTTCGGCATCCATCGCATCGAAGCGGGGTTCTGGTACGAGACCAACACCCACGGCCTGCAGCGCAATTTCTACTTTCTGAACGTCGACAACCCGCCGGACGATGGTTTCTTCTATCGCAATCCGGATGTGCGCGTGTTCCGCCAGCGCTTCGACGTCGATACCCGCCAGCTGTACCTGACCGACCGCATCACGCTTGCCGACGGGCGCTTCCTGATCGATGCCGGCTTCAAGGCGATCGACGTCGATGTTCAGGCCCGCAGCATCATCGGTACCCGCGCGCAGGGACAGCTTGAGACCAAGGACAGTTTCGTGCCGCAGGCCGGTGCGCGCTGGAAGTTCAGCGACTCCGAGGAGGTGTTCGCTTCCTATTCGGAGAACCTCGGCGCGCTGCGCGCCGGCGTCGGCGGTCCATTCGGAACCTCGCAGTCGGCGTTCAACCTGTTCGCCGACACCCTGCAGCCGGAGTCCTCGCAGACCTTCGAGGCGGGTATCCGCACCGTGCGCGATAACCTCGAGGCATCCGCCACCCTGTACACGGTGCAGTTCGACGACCGCCTGCTGGGTATTGCCCGCTGTGCGGGTATCGTCGGCTGTGCAGGCGCGTTCGCCAACGTCGGCGAGGTCGAGAGCAACGGCGCCGAAGTGGCAGTGCTGTGGCGGGTCAACGAGGCCTTCGATCTGTTCGGTTCGGTGTCCTACAACAATTCCGAATACGCGTCGGACTACCTCGACGGTGTGACCGTGATTGCGGCCAACGGCAAGCAGGTGGTCGACGCGCCCGAGGTGCTGGTTGCGGCCGAGGCAACCTACCGCTGGAATGCCTTCGATTTCCGCCTGGGCGCGAAGTTCACCGACGAGCGCTTCATTACCTATCTGAACGATTCCAAGGTCGACAGCTTCTGGGTGGTCGATGCCACGGTGGGTTACGACTTCGGCGAGATCGGTTTTGCCCAGAGCCTGCGCGCGCAGCTGAACCTGACCAACCTGTTCGACGAGGAGTATTTCTCCACCGTCGGCAGCAACGGCTTCGTGACTTCGGATCCGGACGGCTTGAATTACACCCTGCTCAGCGGTGCACCGCGGCAGGTGTTCGTTACCCTCGACGCGACGTTCTGACCTCTCCCCCAGCGGCGGCCCACACGGACGTGGGTCGTCGCCCTTTTTTCCTGAGCTCGCGTGCGCCTGGGCTTGCGCTTGCGAGCCGACCATCCGGAGTAGCGCTACCCATGGCGATGCGTAGTTGGCTGTTGGCGCTGCCGCTGCTGCTGGTCCCGATGGCAGGCATCGCCGTCGATCTGGCGGCGGATACCGTGCTGACCCGGATCGGTTTCGGCTCCTGCGCCAAGGAGTCCAAGCCGCAGCCGATCTGGGCTGCGGTGCTGGCGAGCGATCCACAGGCATTCGTGTTCCTCGGCGACAACATTTATGCAGATACCCGCGATATCGCGGTGATCGAGCGCAAGTACGCACGACTTGCGGCGATCGGAGGCTTCGCTGCGCTGCGCGGCAAGGTGCCGGTATTCGCGACCTGGGACGATCACGACTTCGGCGAGAACGATGCGGGGGCCGAGTACCCGCTGAAGGAGGCAAGCCGCAAGGCATTCCTCAAGTTCTGGGAAGAACCGGCCGAGTCGCCGCGCTGGCAGCGCGATGGCGTCTACACCAGCCACGTGATCGGTCCTCCCGGCAAGCGCGTGCAGCTGATCCTGCTCGATCTGCGCTACAACCGCACGCCGATCACGGTCGATCCGCGCTGGGGCACCTACAAGAACTACGACACCTGGGCGCGCGAGAACTTCCGCGAAGGCGCGCCGATGCCCGGGCCCTATGTGCGCAATCCGGATCCAGCCGCGGACATGCTGGGTGCGGCCCAGTGGCGGTGGCTGGAAGCGCAGCTGCGCGAACCCGCAGAGCTGCGCCTGATCGGGTCCAGCCTGCAGGTGCTGGCCGATTTTCCCGGCTGGGAAGGCTGGGTCAACTATCCGCGCAACCAGGCGCGTCTATTCCAGCTGATCCGCGACACCGCTGCCAATGGCGTGGTGTTCCTGTCCGGCGATACGCACTACGGCGAGTTGAGTCGACTGGATGCGAATGTGCCCTACCCGCTGCTCGATCTGACCAGCAGCGGCCTGACCGAGGAGTGGCACGTACCGGTGCCCAATGCCCTGCGCGTCGGCAGCGCCTTCAACCGCGCGAATTTCGGCACGCTGGAGATCGACTGGGCGCGCGGCACGGTCGCGATGTCGCTGCGCGATGCTGCTGGCAAGACCATGCTGGAGCAGTCGGTGCGGCTGGATGCGCTCCAGGTGAAGTAAGGCGCCAGCGAATGCCGCGCGCGCGGCGCGGATTGCCGCTACAGCGGATGGCCGGCGATGAACTCGCGCGCCAGCGGCACGATGCGTTCGTGCGCGTCTTCCAGCACGTAGTGCCCGGCATCGGCAAAGGCGTGGGCGCCCGCGTGCGGAAAGCGCCGCACGAATTCGTCGTAAAACGCGCGGTCGAACACGAAGTCCTGCAGACCCCAGGCCAGCAGCATCGGCTTGCCGTCGAGCCGATGCAGCTGTTTGCCGGTGTGCTCGACGATCGCCCACGCCGGATCGCCGGGTCCGAGCGGGATGTCCTGCACGAAACGCAGCGTCGCGATGCGATGCTCCCAGGTGTCGTAGGGCGCGGTGTATGCGCGGCGCACTTCGGCAGCCATGGGCTTGACGGTAGCCATCCGCGTCGCCCCGCCGGCGAAGGCGTTGAAGCCGCGGATCAGCAGCGTGCCGAGAGCGCTGTCGCGGCCGAGCTTGAGTGCCCATGGCAATCGCTGGCCCTTGGGATTGGCGAAGCCCGCGGTATTGGTGATGATCAGGCGCGCGATCCGTTCGGGATGCTGCACCGCCCACGCCAGGCCGATCATGCCGCCCCAATCGTGCACCGCAAGCGTCAATCCCGTGGCCGGCAAGCCGCGCTCGCGCACGAGGTACTGGTAGAGCTGCTCCAGATCGTCGATGCGCGAGGCCAGCGTGTAGCGATAGCGATCATCGCCGGGTTTGTCCGACCAGCCCATGCCGATCCAGTCCGGCGCGATGCAGCGCATGCGATCGGATAGACCGGCGACCAGATGCCGCCAATACCAGCTCCAGCTGGGATTGCCGTGCAGCATCAGCACCGCCTCGCCATCGCGCGGACCCTCGTCGAGATAGTTCATCGACAGGCCGTCGGCGCGGGTGAAGCGTTGCGGGTTGAACGGGAATCCGGGATATCGGGTCATGGCGCAGGTGATTGTCTGGCGCGATCGAGGCCGTTCGGGTCTACCGAGGTGACGGGGACGGGCCCGCATCGCGTGAAGCAGTGTATCGGAGTCGATCGTGGCACTCAGCCCGGCAACTTGTATCCGGCGATGCGGTGGTCCTCGTTCGACAGCAGCTGGAGGAATGCCGGGTGCAGGAACAGCTTTTCCTTGCCGACCTGCAACTCGCGAAGCATGCCGATCGACACCAGCTCCTTGAGATAGCGCGACGCAGTCTGCCGCTCGGCGACGCCGCTGGCTACCAGATGCTGGATGCGACAGTAGGGTTGGGTGAACACCACATCGATCAGTTCGCGGCTGTAGATCTTGGGTCGGTGCTGCTGCAGATGCTCGCGCGCAGCAGTCTCAAGCGCACGGATCGCGAGGATCTTCGCCATAGTCCAACGCGATGTTTCCGCCACCGCCTCCAGCATGTAGCTGATCCAGGCCGGCCAATGACCGTAGCGGGTGACTTCGATCAGCAGCCGGTAGTAGTCGGCTCGGTGACGGATGATGTAGCGCGACAGATAGAGCACCGGCAGGTCGAGCAGTCCCTGCTCGATCAGCATCAACAGATTGAGCACGCGTCCGGTGCGTCCGTTGCCATCGGTGAATGGATGGATCGCTTCGAATTGGTAGTGCGCAACCGCCATCCTGATCAGCGGGTCGATCTGAGTTTGCTCGTGGATGAAGCGCTCCCAGTTGCCGAGCAGATCGCGCAACAAGGTGTCGCCGACCGGCGGCGTGTAAATCACTTCGCCCGTCGACTGGTTGGCCAGCGCGGTGCCCGGAACGCGGCGGATCTGCATCTCGACGGCTTTGATCCGGCTGCACACGGTCACCGCGGTCGCCGAACAAAGGGGCCGCTCGCGCAGCGACTGGAAACCCTCCTGCAGCGCGCTGCGATAGCGCAGGGCTTCGCGCGTCGCCGGGTTCGCGCTGGCGGCGTTTTCGGCGTGGCGAAACAACTCGTCGGTGGTGGTGACGATGTTCTCGATCTCCGAGCTTGCTTGCGCCTCGAGGATCGGGATGGTGTTGATCAGCACCGCTGGACTGGGCAGCAGCGCCGTCGCTTGCTTGAGTTCCGCCAATGCGGTGCGCGCAGCGATGCAGGCCTTCAGCAGCGGCTTGCTCTCGATATCGCACGGTGGCGGAAGCGGCGGCAGGTCGTTGTACGGTCGGGCAGGGTCGAAGCCCGGTACGGTCGTCGACATGACGCAGCGCTCATGTTGATGGTGTCGACATGATCCACCGATATGTCGACAAAATCAATTTATGTCGACATGACCAGATCTGGCGGACCTGCAGTGTCGCACCCGTCTATCGAACGCGGCTGTAGCGCGTTACCAAACCACTTCCGCCATCGAACAGTTCAGGCCCGAACCGATCCCGAGCAGCGCGATGCGCTTGCCCTTGACCAGCCGGCCGGTGTCACTGAGCATCGACAGTGCGATCGGTACCGATGCGGGACCCACGTTGCCGAACTCGGGAAACACGGTCAGCACCTTCTTCGGGTCGATGCCGAGCAGCTCGACCAGAGCCGCGGTGTGCACCTTGCTGACCTGGTGGATGACGAACTCGTCGAGCTCGCCGACCACCCAGCCCATGCCCGCGCGCGCGGCCTGGAAGGTCTTGCCGGCAAGCTTCAGGCCCTCGACCAGCAGGGTCTTGGTATCGGTCACCATGCGGTCCATGTTGCCACGGCACAGGTGCGAAAAATTGGTTGCCGCGCGGGTCACGCTACCGAGGAAGCGATGACCCTCGGGCAGCAGTTCGCTGCGTCCCATCACCATCGCGGCCGCACCCGAGCCGAGCGTGAGCGAGGCGAATTCGGCGCGGAAGTCCTCCGGCGTGGTCTCCGGTCGCAGCAGGCGCTCGATGGTGCGCTCGGCGATCAGGTTCGACGCCTCGCCGTTGACGATCAGCGCGTACTCGATGTCGCCGCGCTCGATCATGCGCGCGGCGATATCCATGCCGTTGAGAAAGCCCAGGCACGCATTGCCGACATCGAAGTTCTGGCAGGTATCGGCCAGACCCAGGTTGCCGTGCACGATCGACGCGGTACTCGGTTCCAGATAGTCGCGGCACACCGACGTGTTGACCAGGATGCCGATCTTCTCGTGCGGCACGCCGGACTGGGCCAGCGCTTTCTGCGCGGCCCAGGTGGCGGCATCCGAGGGCTGGGTGGGGCCATCCCAGATCCGTCGTGCGGTGATTCCGGCCACGTCCTCGAACAGATTGTCGCGAATCCCGAAGCGCTCCAGGGTCGGCGCCAGACGCTGCATGATCTCTTCCGAGGTCAGGCGGATCGGTGCCTCGATATGGGCGACTGAAGCGATGGCGACGTGCTTGTAGAGCATCGGGGACGGCCTTGTGACAGTACAGGAGAGGTCGCGGACGTTAGCCGGTCGGGCCGAAGCCCGCAACCGAACCCGGCCAGCGGCACGGATTCATGTTCGCGCCCGTATGCTTGGGCGATGACGATACTTTCTGTGCTGCGTACCAGCGGCGTGCTGTTGGCCATCGTGTTCGGCGTGGCCCTGGGCGCGCCGGCGTCCGCGCAATCGGTCGAGCGCAGCCTGCGCAGCAGCACGACCGGCGGCGCGCAGATCTTCGCCCGCGTGCCTGCCGGCTGGCGGGCAGGCGATCCGCTGGTGGTGGTCAATCATGGCTACAGCCTCGGCTTCGACAATAGTCCCAGCCTCGGCCCGCTGGTCGATTTGCTGCTGTCGCAGGGCTTTGCGGTGGCCGCGAGCGGCTACCGCACGGGGGGCTGGGCGCTGCTCGTCGCGCTGGACGACAACCTGCTGCTGATCGAACGCTTCAGCGCCGAGTTCGGCGCACCCGGCGCGCTGTTCGCCGTCGGCGGGTCGATGGGCGGCCTGACGTCGCTGAAGATGGCGGAGGATCCGCGCTTTGCCGCGCGCATGGCGGGCGCCTACGCGCTGTGCCCGCCAGCCGACGGCCTGCGTGCATGGGACTCCGGTTTCGACCTGCGCATGATCTACGACGCGGTGTGCGATGGCGTCGGCGGTGGCGAGTTGCTGACTGGCGATGCGCCGCTCGAGTGGGCCCTGAACCTGTCCGACATTCCACTGGACGTCGACCTGACCGATCGCAGCGATCCGGCGCTGCGCACCCTCGCGCGCATCACCCAATGCACCGGCCTTACCCTGCCATCGTTCCTGCGCACGCCGCCGCAGCGCGATCGCCTGCGCGCGATCCAGGCCTTGAGCGGCATCGACGACGACGATTTCCTGATCGCCAATCTGGGCTATTCGGTGTTCGGGATGAGCGAACTGGTGCGCGCCGACGACAAACTGGCCGGGCGCAATCCATTCGACAATACGAATGCGCGCTATGTCTGGGCGCTACCGCCCGCGCAGCAGGCGGGCAATACGATCGACAGCCGCGTGCGGCGAGTCGCGGGCGACCCTTTTGCGCGACTGGCGCTGGCCCACTCTTCGCAGGTCAATGGCAATGCCAGCGTGCCGATCCTGAGCCTGCACACCAGCGGCGACCAGTTGGTGCCGGCATGGCATCAGCGCCAGCTGCGCGGATGGTACGCACACAGCGATGCGGCCAATCTGGTCCAGGGCATCGTCGTCGAGAACCAGCGCTCGCACTGCGAATTCAGGGGCCCGGAACTTGCGGCCGGCTGGAACGCCTTGCGCCAATGGGTGGCCGACCGGCGCAAGCCGAGCGTGGCCGATGTGCAGCAGCGCTGCCTCGGTATCGCTGCCGCCGCATCCGAGTGCCGCATCGACGCCAGTGCCAGCCTGCCGCAGAATCTGCCGGCGCCGCCACCCACCGACGCCACCCCGGATTCGCGCTATGCGCAAAGCGGCATCTGGTTCGACCCGCGTCGCAACGGCGAGGGTCTGTTCATCGAAGAACTCGATGGCTCGCTGAACGCGCGCGACGAGCCGCAGCGCCGCCGCGTCGCGATCAGTTGGTACACCTATGCGCCGGGCGCTGCGGGTGGCGGCGCGCAGCGCTGGATCACCGGCGTCGGCGTGGCGCATGCCCATGGGGTGGTGATTGAGGACGCGGTGCTGGTGTTCGATGGCCGCCTGGGTGCCGCGACTCCGGTGCGCCGGGTGCCGTTCGGTCGCATCGAGCTGGTGTTCGATCGCGGCACCACACAGACCTCGGCGGCGGCGAGCACTGCGCGCCTGCGCTGGCAGGGACCACCCGGTTGGGGCAGCGGCGAGCTGGCGCTCCAGCGACTGGCATGGGCGCGCACTGGACTGAGCGATCCAGCCCTGACCGCACTCTCGACACCAATCGACACCGGCAGCAGCCGGCGCGGCGGAATCTATTTCGATCCGAGCCGCGACGGCCAGGGCTTTTTCTTGCAGCAACAGCAAGGACCAGCGGGCCAGCCGACGCGATCGTTCCTCGCCTTCTTCACCTTCGACAGCAGCGGCAATCCGCTGTGGCTGCTCGGCGCGGACGGGGTCAGTGCCAATGGCCGCATCGTGTTCGATCCGGTCATCACCACCCGCGGCGCACGCTTCGATGCCTTCGACCCGGCGCAGGTGCAGCGCCTGCGCTGGGGCCGTCTTGAGCTGGAGTACCGCGACTGCGACATCATCGCGCTGAACTGGCGGGCCGACGATCCACAGCTGGGTAGCGGCAGGATGCCGGTGCAGCGCGTGGTGGCCGGCCGCGGTGCCGCAACAGGCTGCACGCCGGGGTGAGTACACGGCATGCGGATCGACCTGCGCGCCGCGCAGTGGCCTGTTGACCGAACCTTCATCGGCCCGCGACTGTTCGCATACGGCCTCAGCGATAGCGTGTCAGCTTCGTTTCTTGTGGCCATTTCCGATGTCGACTCGTTTTGCACGCGCGGTGCCGATCGTGCTCGCCATGCTGACTTGCGCCTGCGCGAGCGTGCCGGGCGCCCGCGAGTCGCGTGTCGACCGCAGCCGTGAATTGGTCTCGATCGCCAAGGAGCCGCATCTGCGGATCGATCAGTACATCGATATCGCAGCGCTGGCGCAAATGCCGGGCATCGCACTGCCGCAGGTGCGCATCGATGAGGGCGCGCATGGAGCACAGATCAGCGACATGCAGGCACAACTGGTTGCCAACAACGCCGCACGCGCGCTGTGCCGCGAACTGTCGCGCTATGCGGTGCTCAAGGCCGACGCCGATGGCGCGGTGCTCGACCCCGAGCTGGTTGTAAGCGCCATCATGCCGACCAGTGGCGCTGCGTCCGGTGTTTCTTCGGTCATCGGCTTCTTCGTGCCAGGACCGTTCCGGCTGCCGGCCGGGCTCGGTGGACTGGCGATCGACGCCCAGCTGGTCGCCGGCAGTGGCGAGGCGGTGGCCGTGATGCGCTGGGCACGGGGCGCCAATGCGGTAACCAACGATGCGAAGGTATCGTCGATCGGCGATGCGTGGCAGCTGGCCGACAAGTTCGGCAGCGAGTTCGCGCGGGCACTGCTGGATACCGACTTGAAAAAGACCGGACTGCAGCGTGCAAAGGTTGATTCCGAAACTGCCAAGGCCAATCGCGCGCTGTGTGCTGAGCGTTTCGGTACGGTCAATCTCGCCGGCCGGGGGGCCTCGATCTTCCTGCCGCTGTCGCCGGAAGCGATCGATCCGGGTCCGCCGGCGGCCGCGCAGCCGTCGAAGGAGCCACTGGATGAGGTACTGCGATCGCCGCTGTAGCGGCTGCCACATGTCAGACGGTGGCTGCGGTACTGCAATCGCCGCCATGGCGGCTCCCACATGGCCTAAGCAATGGCGCGGTGACCGGGCGCCGTCGATCGCATGCGATTCGCGACTGAGCCGGCAAGGCTTGCGGTGCTGCGATCGCCGCCATGGCGGCTCCCACATGGCCTAAGCAATGGCGCGCTGACCGGGCGCCGTCGACCGCACGCGATTCGCGGCTGGGAGGGCAAGTCTTGCGGCACTGCGATCGCCGCCATGGCGGCTCCCACACGGCCTGACCCATGGCGCGCTGACCGGGCGCCGTCGACCGCACGCGATTCGCGACTGGGAGAGCAAGGCTTGCGGTACTGCGATCGCCGCCATGGCGGCTGGGAAGGCAATGCTTGCCGCAACCGTACCTTCTCCTTGTGGGAGCCGGCATGCCGGCGACGGGTGCGACCGGCAGATCGCTACGATCGATCGCATCGCAAGCTTCGGTGCCGGCGCTCGCGCACGGGTGGGCTCCTACCCCACAGCGGCTGCGCTGAGCGCGGCGGCGCGATCAGCCGGTCCGTTCAGCCGCCCTGCGATCGCGGCTTGAACGCAGCCAAGGAACCAAGCACGCGCGGCAGTTCGGGCTCGATCGCCTCGAGCGTGTTCTCTTCGGCATTGAGCGAGGTGAAGTCGACCTTGGCGCGGATACCGGCTGACAGCGGTGCGCGGGTCTGCACATCGTAGGGGCGCACGGTGAGATTGGCGCTGTACAGCGTGCTGCTTTGGCCGTAGTAGTTCAGCTGCTGCTGGCCGATCGCCTCGGCGCGCACCACGACCACCGCGCGCACGCCATGGCGCGGCGCATTGCCGAGGATGCGCGGCAGGTCGCCGCGCGCAAAATCGCCCAGCGCATCGGTATCGGCAAGCAGGAATCCGCGATCCATCAGCGCCTGCTCCAGCGCCTGCTTGGCGGGACCGGTAACCGCTGGATCGCCGAACGCCACCACCGCGATCTTCGGCGGACCCACCGGTCGCGCAGGCGCTGCCTGCTCGCGCGGCGGCGTGGTGGCGGCGAGGCGCTCGACCTCGCGCCCGCCGGGGGCTGCTTCGCGTTCGCCGGCGCGCACCTGTTCGGCCATGCGCCGCAATGGCCCCAGCGCCTGTGCATCGTCGGCGGCGCCGATCGGCGCATCGCCAGGGCCGGCAATACCGCTCTGACGCGGCGGCTCGCTGCCGTTGTCGGCGGACACTGTGCCTGGACCTGCTTCGGTGACCGGCGCGGTCGCCGGCGTGACGGCAGGATCCGGGCTCGATGGCGTCTGCGCGGTCTGCTCGACGGCTGCGGGCGTGTTGGTCGGCGCGGTCCGCGCGATGGGCGGCGGGGATGGCGGCGAACTCACGCTCGAGGCCACGACCGTGCCGCCGACCAGGAACGGGATGCGATCGCGCATCGCCCATGCGCCGCCGCCGAGCATTGCCAGCACCAGTACGGCTGCAATCGCGAGCATCGCGCCACTATTGCTGCTCTGGCGTTGGTTCTGCGCTTCCAGCACCGAAGGACGCGGCGCAGGCGCGGGCGCTGCGGGAATCGCCGGTGCCGGAGGCGGGGTCGAGCCCTTGGGCCGGGTGTGCAGATCGTCGCTGGAAACGGCTGCCGCGGCGACCGGCGGCGGCGTTGCCGCGCGCAGGCCCGGCAGCGGCGTCTTCATGCCGAGCACGGTTTGCGCGGCGGTCGACAGTACCGGCCTGGCGCTGATCGTATTGCCAGCTGCCAGCAGCGGATGCCGTGCAAGATCGGCGACCAGTTCATGGCAGCTCGCATAGCGCGCGGCCGGGTCCTTCTCGGTCATCCCCTTGAGGATGCGCTGCAGCTCGGGATCGACGTCGCTGTTGAGCGCGCGCACGTCGGGAATCTCCGCGCGCACCACTTCCAGCATCAGGCCCAGCGGCGATTCGTCGGTGAACGGCATGCGCCCGGTCAGCAGCTCGAAGAACACGATGCCGAGCGAGAAGATATCGGAACGGATGTCGACCGGCTGGCCGGTGCATACCTCGGGCGACAGGTAGCCCGGGGTGCCGACGAACTCGCCCGTGGAGGTGAGCTTCTTCGACAGATCGGTGGTCGAATAGGCGATGCCGAAATCGGCGATCTTGACGTGGCCGCGGCCGTTGAGCATCAGATTGCCGGGCTTGATATCGCGATGCACCACGCCCTTGTCGTGCGCGGTCGCGAGGCCCAGCGCGGTCTGGTAGATCACGCGCGCGGCGGCTTCCGGACTCATGCGCTGCTCGCGCTTGAGGAAGGTCGACAGCGATTCGCCCTCGACGAACTCCATCGCGAAGTACGGCTGGCCGTCGGTCTCGCCGATGAAGTAGATCTGGATGATGTGCGGATCGTTGAGCGCGGCCATCGAGCGCGCCTCGCGCAGGAAACGCTCCTTGACCGCCTCGTCGTGGGCCAGCGCTGGCGCGAGCATCTTGATCGCGACATAGCGGTTGAGGGCCGGCTCATGGCCCTTGAAGACCACGCCCATGCCGCCGCGGCCAAGCTCGGCGACGATATCGTAGTGACCGATCCGGGTGTTCATCTGGGAATCCCCAAAAACCGCTGTGAATGCGGTGTGTCGCGGCAGAATAGCACCCGAAGCTGAATGCGCCGGGAGTACCGCGGGCCGCGCCTTGCATCCAGATCGGGCCCGGCTGCGTTGGGGCCGGCTTGATCGGCACGCGAGCCGGCCTACACTGGGGCCGGACTCGAACAGGAGGGTGCGTGCCGACCGATCGTCGTGATTTCCTGCGCAAGGCGGGCGCCGTGGCGGTGGCGGGTGCTGCACTTGCGGCCTGCAAGGCTGATACGCCCGCGACACAGACCGCCGCCGGGGTGGCTCCTGCAGCACCCATCGCATGGTCGATGGTCACCGCGTGGCCGGCGGATTTTCCCGGCCCCGGAGCAGCAGCGCAGGCGCTGGGCGATCGCATCACCCGCGCATCGGGCGGTCGCCTGGTGGTGACCGTGTACGGCGGCGGCGCACTGGTGGCGCCCTTCGAGGTGTTCGATGCGGTCGCCAAGGGCACCGCGCAGCTGGGCCATTCGGCAGCCTATTTCTGGCAGGCGCGCTCGGAAGCTGCGGCGTTCTTCTGCACGGTTCCGTTCGGGCTGAACGCGCAGGAGATGAATGCCTGGCTGTACTACGGCGGCGGGCTTGCGCTGTGGCGGGAGCTGTACGCAAAGTTCGGCCTGATCCCGTTTCCGGCCGGCAATACCGGCGGGCAGATGGCCGGGTGGTTCAATCGCGAGATCACCGGTCGCAGCGATCTGAAAGGATTGAAAATGCGCATCCCGGGTCTTGGCGGCGAGGTGCTCGCGCGCGCCGGCGGCACGCCGGTCAACCTGCCGGCAGGCGAGGTGTTCGCAGCACTCAAGTCCGGCACCATCGACGCGGTCGAATGGATGGGCCCGCACAACGACCTCGCCTTCGGTCTGCACAAGGCCGCGCGCTACTGCTACTACCCCGGCTGGCAGGAGCCCGGTGCAACCCTCGAATGCATGGTCAACCAGGCCGCCTACGAGGCATTGCCCGAAGACCTGCGCAGCATCGTCGAGACCTGCTGCCGCGCGGCCAACGACGCGCTGCTGGCCGAATACACCGCCCTCAACAGTGCAGCCCTGACCGTGCTGCGCGACCAACACAAGGTCGAATTCCGACGCCTGCCGGACACGGTGCTCGACAGCCTGCGCCAGGCCGCGTCACGGGTACTCGAAGACATCGCCCGCCGCGATCCCTTTGCGCGCCGCGTGTACGACTCGATGCGCGGATTTCGCGAACACGTGCGCGCCTGGCACGCGATCAGCGAGGTGGCGTTTTATCAGGCGCGGGATTGAGCGCTCGGTAGGCTTTGAACAGATCCGGGCGCGGGGCGCGCGGCTTTCTGTGCGGCGCTCTGGGTCAAGTGCTGAACGAGAAAGGGGCGCGCCTTGCGGCGCGCCCCTCCGTGGTGCGCTATCGCGGTCGGGCTATTGGCAACCGAACACGCGGATGTTGTCGATCTCGAAGCCGTTGGGCGGCAACGCCGAGGTGTTGTCGTCGGTGTTGACCCGATAGCGCAAGCGGATCGTCTGGCCCGAGAAAGCGCTCAGGTTCACCACCGAGGTGACCGCGCCGGCCGCCGAACGGCACCACACCGGCACGCCACCACCTACCGGATTGGTTCCACCCGAGGTGGTGCCATCGTAGGGGTCGGTCAACAGCTGATCGGCGAGCTGGGTCCATGTGGTGCCGCCGTCGGTGCTGATGTCGAGCAAACCTCCATCCCAACAGCCAGCCGCGCCATCGGTTTCGAACACGTGGAAGGCGCGATAGGTGAGCTGGATCGGACGTTGCGCGGCCGCCGGAAGCACGATCGCCGGCGACACCAACGGCTGGTCGGTGGGCGCGGTGTCGGTGTTGTCGGCGCGCCACACGGTGGTAGTCATGCCGGTACCGGTCGCGGCACGGCGCGACCAGCTGTTCGGACCGACGCCCGTCGGCGTGGTCCATGCGATGGCGGGCGTTTCGTTGTCATCGAAGAACACCTGGTTGGCTGTGGTCCCGGCAGGGCAGGTACCCGGCACGCCGGTGGTGAACTGGAAGGTCGCCGAGACGGCGCCATTGCCGCAATAGTTGATCGGCGTCACGCGCCAGAAGTACGCGGTGCTGGCCAGCAAGGTGCTGGTGACGGTGGACGTTCCGGTCACGGTCTGGTCGGACACGATGTTGGTGAAGCCGGCATTGCTGGACACCTGCACCCGGTAGCGCAGCGCGCCGGTTACCGCGGTCCAGCTAAGGGTCGGCCGGATCAACTGGCCCGTGGCATTGTTCGCCGGAACCTGCAGGGTGGGTGCGGCAGCTGCCGCACTCGACACCCCGAACGAGATCGCCAGCTCACGGGTGCGGGCGCCAGCGACGGCGCGGATCGTGCCGTTGTACTCGCCAGCGGCCAACGCGGTGGCACCGCCCAGCAGCACGTTGGTGCTACCGGGCAGGACCAGGGGATTGGCGCCGAATGTCGGCGTCAAGCCCGGCAGGCCCACCAGCGAAAGAGTGGCATTACCGGTCAAGCCGGAGACCACGCCAGCGCGAAAAGCCACCGTGGGGTTGGTGGACGTCGTACCGCAGACCTCAAAGCGGGTCGGCGACTCCGCAACGATCGCGAAGTCCGGCTGCCCGCAACCGGGGAAGCGGAAACTGCAGATGCGCGTGGTCCAACCGGCATTTGAGGTCGACGGGAGATATTCGCTGGTGAACCAGAACGTGCATTCATCGACCGGGTCGATGCTCATCGACGCATAGTCGCCCCAGCGACCGGAGGTGCTGGTCTGGCTGCCGTTGGCGATGCCTGCCGTGCAGCTGGCTTCATCGAGGAGCTGGCCGGGCGGCGTGTCGAAGGTGCGCCCGGTATAGCGGACCTGCGGGTTGAGCGTGCTGCTGGCCACCGAGTAACCGATCCCGAGATAGCCGTTGCGGTCGATGTTGATCGCGCCCATCCAACGGTTGTCGGCATCGGGCGAGTAGACGCCATCCTCGACCAGCGACTTGGCGAGCACATTCGGCGCGCGGCCCTCGAAACCGTCGGCGAACACGACGCCGGGCGTCACAGCTGCAACCTGTCGCATGTCGAAATGCGCCCAGCGCACGCCCATTTCGGTGCCACCGGTATTGACCGTGTGGTTGACCACGATCGAGGTCTGGGTCGGCGCGCCATCGGGAAATGCACGCGCGCTGGCGCGGTACATCAAGTTCAGGGCGAAAGTATCGAGCTGCTGGGTAGTGCCCGCCTGCGGCGAGCGGCCGATGGCGTTCGAGAACGCAGCGCCGGCTGCCACCCGGGTCGGGGCGGCGGAGATGGTCGAGCTGGCTGGTGAATCCCAGTTGCTGCACAGATCCCAGAACAGATACTCCGAGGTGCTGCTGTCGAAATGCACGAACGGTGCGCACGCGCCGTCGCGTGCCTTGACCGTGCCCTCGAGGTGAACCGGAAGCGCGCCATAGGCGTCGAAGTTCGGGAATCGCACCATGGCAACTTGCGCGGCCGGTGCGCCGGCAAGCATGCGGTTGCGATCGACCACCACGAACGAGGCGCCGCCGAACGCATTGCCCTGGAACTCATGCACCACGAAGTAGTAGCCGTCGCGATTGCCGGAGGTATCGGTCCAGATGCCGATGTGCGGGTAGTCGTTGAAGCGCGGGAACACGAACTCATAGCGGTTGTACGGCCCCATCGGATCGGCCGTCTGCGAGATCGCAAAACACTGCCGCGGTTGGCCCGAGCCGGTGAACTGGCTGAACATCCAGCGCTGTGCTACATCGTCGAACAACACGATCGGATCGCCGGCGTCGGTGTCCTGGCAGGGGCCACCGAATCCGGTCCAGAACACGTTGCCTTGCATCGGCGCACCGATCGGCGTTCCGGTGGCTTTGTCGTACACGTTCCACTGGGTGTTGACCCACTGCACGAACTGGGTCGCGCTGACATCGCCGTTGGTATCGGGCGGCAGCGAACCGTTCAGGCTCAGGCCGTTGAACGACTGCAGGGGTCCCGGCACCGGGGGGCCGCCAAGCGGTGCGTCCTGCACGCGCGCCAACGCCGCAAGCCAGCGCGGCTTGTAGGTTTCCAGCGGCGTAGGCGCCAACAGGATGTTGGGGATTTCTGTCGTCATGCCGACGAATTGGGTCGGCGCGGCAAGCAGCATCTCGCGCAGTGGCGGCGACACGTCGGAGCGCGCCGCGAAACTCACTTCGGGCGCCGAGTTGTTGGCCTGTCGCTCGGCTGGAGCGCCCCATGCCTGCGTTGCCAGCAAAGCCAGCGCCAGCGCCAGCGGCGCCTGTCGATACGAACGCGTCATGCCCTGTCTCCCCACGTGATGGAACCCCGGTAGTTGCGCCCGTCGGACGCAGTTAGGGATGGTAGCGCCTGTTGGACCGGCCTGGAGTGAATGCCTGGCGCTTGGCTGCCTCAGGACCGGGGAGTCGCTGCCGATTGCGTCAGCCGGCGCTGGTGGTCGAGCAGGAACGCGCGAGTCGAGGGCGACAGCTGCGACTCGCGCAGTGCGCTGTCGATCAATGCCGGTTCGCGCGACGGTGTGCTGCGGCGGATCGCCAGCAGCGCCTGCTCTGCCAGTGCGCCGTTGCCGCTCGGCACCCAGCGCGACAAAGACGCGAACGGCGGCTTGCTGCCGGCGCCGGCGAGAATCGCGAATGCCGACCAGACGAGCCCCTCGTTCGGCTGCCCGCCCGACATCGAGACCGGCTCGTGCGCGATCAGCGCGCTGGCCACCTCGACCCAACGGTCGCCGAATGCCAGTGGATAGATCCTCGCGCCGTCGAGCAGCAAGGTGCGCGCCGCAGTCGCACTATCTGCCCGTTGCACCACGCCGCGCAGCCGCTCGCGATCGCGTGGCTGCAGCGCCTGGCGCAGGGCAGAGCGGGCAAACAACTCGCCTGCAAACAAGGTCTGCAGGCGGGGATCGGCGTCGGCAAGCCCGTCCAAGACGCGGTCGAGATGCTTGCGGCTTTCCAGGCGCTCGGGCGATGGCGGCGTCAGCAGCAGGGCGCGGACTTCAGCGTTGGCCTCGAACAGCGCTGGCGAAAGACCCGGGCTCACCACCAGCTGCGGACCGCCCGCGCGCCGCACGCGCTGCTTCTTGTTGGCCGGCGAGCGCATCCACTCCACCCATGCGAGCACATAGCGCTTGCCCGGCGCCACCAGCGCGAGTGCTGCATCGTCTGCAGTGACCAGCACTTCCGCACGCGATGGACCGCCGTGGATCACATCCACGTCCACGAAGCGCAGCACGTTGGGCGCCGGCTGATCGACGAAGCGCGCTTCCGCAAGCACCACGTCGCGATCCCAGATCGCGTCCAGCGGTGGCGGCGCCGGTGGCGGTGCCGCGATGGCAGTGCTGGCGTAGAACGCCACTGCGATCCAGGCGATCGGTCGGGACATCGAATGGTCCTTGGGTTCCGGATTGAACCGCCGAGAATGCCGCATTGGGTGCGTCGCGACCAGCAGCCGTGACTCTCGGTGCATTCTGCGCCTGCCTCAGTCGCGCACGAACCACGCCGTGAATACCGCGCCGCCGTCCTCGCGCTGTGTGGCGGCCACCCGCGCGCCGTGTTCATCGGCGACCTTGCGCACCAAGGCGAGACCGAGTCCGCTGCCGCGCGGTTTGCCGGTGCGGTAGGGCTCGAACCAGGTGTGGTTGTTCAATGCCTGTCCTGGTTCACGCTCCACAGAAAGGCGCGGCGCACGCAGCAGCTGATGCAGTGGTAAAAGCCTGAGGCGGTGGCATCGACGAGTTGGCTGCGGGCGACGGTCATGGGTGCACCGTGACCGGACGTGAGGCGCTCGGGAATCAGCGAATCGCGCGTCGCTGTGCAGGAGAACGGCTATTCGATGCCTGTCCTGGTGTTGGACTTCGCTGGGGCCAACAAATATCGAGGGCGCCGAGCTGAGGCAGGCGCGTCGCCGGATAGACGGGGCTGGGCCACCGGCTGTGCATTCAGACCGCGTGGCGGATCGGTCGTTTTCAAATATCGGCATAAGCCGGGGCAGGTCATGGGCACCCGAGCACTTGCCCGATGGTGACTACTCGATCACCCCTGATCGATACCCCATCACTGCGTCCAGAATCGGGACAGGCATCGAACAGTTCAGGTTCTTGGTGTTGCAGGGCTCCTGCACGATCGGATCAGGC
The DNA here is from genome assembly GCA_038224265.1 of Lysobacterales bacterium. Classification (GTDB taxonomy): domain Bacteria; phylum Pseudomonadota; class Gammaproteobacteria; order Xanthomonadales; family Ahniellaceae; genus UBA4656. Next base: position 32,175 of record JBBRFN010000002.1, on the reverse strand, counting down.
GACAGCATGCGCCCGAGCGCGGCGTCGTAGAGACAAACAGAACCGGGACAGGCATCGAACAAGGTTCGTGCCTGTCCCGGTTGTCGTGTCGTTGCCCTTACGTTAGCCACCTTTGGTTTCCGCGCGACATGCAAACTGAAAACGTTGATGGAGGTCCTTACGGACCTTCAATGCTTCCACTGCGAAACCTTGCATGACTTGGCCATGAGAGCCATTCACCAACTCCAGTAGCGCTGGCTCAGCGTCGAGACTGCACATGTTGGTCAGTACGTTGATACCCGCCCTCACGTAGTTGCCTTTACTCATAGACGATGCTGCGACAATGATCGCAGCATTGCCTGGCATGTCGTCAGCGCCGAGCCCAACGATTGCCGCTGACCTGGTGAACTGATCAGATTCCAGCGCCATGGCACGCAGCTCAGTACGCCATTGGGCGGCGAGCGCAATGTTGCGGGAAGGTGCACGCTTCTCAAGAACGAGCGCGGTACCGATCGCTGTAGCAAGCACTGAGACTTCCCGATCCGTCGTTAGCCGCGAGTCGGAACGACGCCTTCGAAGTTCATCCATGGTACCCAGTACAGACGCCGCAGCAGCTGGAGAGTACGGCTCTAATCGTATGGTGTTTAGTCGATTCAGCAGCTCGTAGATTGATCGAGTCTCTGTAATCAGTTGGGGCTCATCAATCGCTTCAACTGCATCGTTTGTGCTACTGCCCGCTCGAGCGACACTCAGCAGAAGCATCGCCGCTAACATCGTCCACTGCAAACCCGACCAACAGGACACAAAGCCAAAAACCTTGCCGCCAGCGCTGAAGAAGCGGGACATCCCCGATCCTACGCCAATCCGAGAATTTGAAACCGGAATACTCATCTATGAGATCCTTGGAAAGGAATTTTCTGCCGTATACCGGTGTCCGACTGGAATAAACATTCGGTACGCCACAATCATCTTTGATCGAAATCTTACAATAGGCAATGTAGTCAGGAACGAAACCGGGACACCCATGATTTTGAGAAACGCGGGTCAGAGTACAGTTTTCACTCCGCCAAGGACTGCACCCCGGCTGCAGTTTCATCGTTCTCGTCGCAACTGCTCGATGCGCTCGACGGCCTGAGCGGCTGTGAGGATATCGATGTCCCGCCATTGCGGTTGCAGCGCGAGCAGATGGCGATCGCCGGAGACGATGGCATCGGCACGGGCGGTCAGTGCGCAGGCGAGCACGTGGTCGTCGTCCGGGTCGTTGACGATCACGCGTGGGATTTCGGTCGGCGCGACGATTTCCATGCTGGCTGCGTAGTCGGTGAGCACCTCGGCCGGAGTCCTGTCGATGGCGGCCAGCGGCTTGCGCAAATGTGGCCGCGCCAATACGCCAGCGAGTTCGGCCAACAGCGCTTCGCTGCTGTAAAGCAGCCGATACGGCATGCCCCGCCACGCCAAGGCCGACACCGCGACGTTGGTGTCCAGCACCCAGCGCACCTCAGACAGAGTCTTTGGGTGGTCGCGTTGCTGCTGCACGTGCGCGCCGTTCGGCGCGTGCCGCATCGATCTCGGCTTGGATCTCTTCCTCGGTCAATGGCGGCACGCCTGCGGCTTCCAGCGCAGGCGCAACCGAAAGCAGCCGGTCAAGCGCCGCCGTGCGGGCTTCTTTGCGGACGAGGAAGTCCAGAAAGTCCTCCACTTCAGCGCGGCGCTGTGGCGGAAGGGCCTTCAGCTTTTCGTACAGCACGTCGGGGTTGGCGCCCATGGGATTTCCCTGCTTGCGGATAGCCGCAGAATCGCGAGCCAGAGTACAGTTTTTGCCAACCTACGGAAACCGCACCTGACGATTGCGGGGACCGCTACGATCGGGTGTTGTGCTTCGGCCCATAGCCACGTTCAAACGCCGTGGCCCTCGCAACTTGCGACACATGCACAGCCAATTGCCCCACCAGAGAGCGGGCGAACCGGGACAGGCACGAGCCTGCGAGCGAACCACGAGTGCTGCAGAACCGCGCAGAACCAAGAAGCGCAGAACCAAGACAGGCATCGAACAAGGCTCGTACCTGCCCCGGTTGTCGTGGCTAACGGGCATCTACGGCGCGCCGATGGTTCCCGCGACGGGCTGCAACGGCGTTCGCGCGGAGGCCGCAGGCTCGGCGAGTCGGCGCTGCACCGAGATGTGTGCCGATGACGGCAACTCCGCGGCCAGCCCCGCGCGGTTCGGGAAGGCGCTGGGCACCCGCCTTCGCGGGTGCGACGGTGGGGGAGATGGTGCAACGGTGGGGAGATGGGTGGAGCTTGTTGCAACCTGCAAATAGGGGTGGCCTGCCTTGATGGTTGCAGGGGGCCGTGGCATGAGGCGCTGGGCACCCGCCTTCGCGGGTGCGACGGGGGGAGAGATGGATGGAGCTTGTCGCAACCTGCACATACGGGTTGCCTGCTTCGATGGTTGCAGGGGGTCATGGCCCAAGGCGCTGGGCACCCGCCTTCGCGGGTGCGACGGTGAGGGAGAGGGGTGCGACAGTGAGGCAGATGGGGGAGATGTGGGCGACGATGGGGGAGCCGGGCGCGTCTCGCTGCCGCCAGCGGTTGCCGGGTCAAGCACGAGCGTGCGCAAGCGCTTGACGTAGTCGACTGCCTCAGTCGCGCACGAACCACACCGTGAATACCGCGCCGCCGTCCTCGCGCTGTGCGGCGGCCACCCGCGCGCCATGTTCGTCGGCGACCTTGCGCACCACGGCGAGACCGAGTCCGCTGCCGCGCGGTTTGCCGGTGCGATAGGGCTCGAACCAGGTGTCGTCGAAGCCGGGCGGCAGGCCGCTGCCGCGATCGCTGACCCGCAGCGCGACTTCGTGGCGGCCACCGCTGTCGACGATCGTGGTCGACAGTTCGATCTGCGGATCGTCGCCGGAGGCCTCGATCGCGTTCTTGACCAGGTTGTGCAGCAACTGGCGCACGCGACCGGCGTCGGCGCGCACCAGCGGGTCGCTGGCATCGAGCGTGCGCAGGATGCGCAGGCGCGGGTCGTGTTCGTACAGGTCGAGCACCTGGTCGATCAGGGCATTCAGGCGCAGCGGCTCGAGCTTGAGCTGCGGCGGGCGGGCGTAGTCGCCGAATGCGTTGACCAGGGTCTTGAGTGCTTCGACCTGGGCGACGATGGTGCTGGAGGCTTTCTCCAGAAGCTGCGCATCGGCAGGTTCGAGCTTGCCGGCCAGACGCATCCGCAGGCGCTCGGCGCTGAGCTGGATCGGGGTGAGCGGGTTCTTGACCTCGTGTGCGAGTCGCCGCGCGACTTCCGACCATGCGGCTTCGCGCTGGGCCTGATTGAGCACGGTCTCGTCGTCGAACACCGCCACAAAGCCGGGCGCGCCGGCCGGCAACTGGGCGCCGCGCAACATCAGGATCTGCGCGATGTCGCTGCCGCCGGCATGCGGCAGGCGCAACTCCTCGCGCCATTCGCGCACGCCTTCGGCGGCACGCGCGCGCAGTGCCGCGACCAGCGGCGTCAGCGACGGCCACGCCTGCGTGAGCGCTGCCAGCGGCTGGCCCAGGTGTGGCTCGAGCTCGACGCCGAGAATGCGCGAGGCCGCAGGATTGGCGGTGCGCAACACGCCCTGATCGTCCCAGGTGAGCACGCCGGAACTCAGGCGGCCGAGCACGGTTTCCAGATATGCGCGCTGGCGTTCGGTCATCGCCTGCGACTCGCGCGCGCTGGCGCTGGCGGCATCCAGTTCGCGGCTCATGCGGTTGAACGATTCGGTCAGGAAGCCCAGCTCGTCGTCGCCGCTGGTGGCGATCTGCAGCCCGTAGTTGCCGCGCGCGATATCGCGGGTGGCCTCGGCCAGACGTGCGACCGGTGCTACCTGGCGGCGGGCCACGCGCAATGCGGCGAGCACCGCGAGCAGCAACGACAGCAGCAGCACCGTGCTCAGGATCAGGGTAAAGGTGAGCTTGAGCGAATTGCGCAGGAAAGCCAGCCGTTGATAGTCGTTCCAGGTCGCCTCGATATTGCGCGCCAGCGGCTGCATGGCCGCGGGCAGTGGATAGATGGTCAGCAGGATCCGATCCGGCGGCAGCGCGCGCACGATGCGCACCACCAGCTCATCGCCAAGCGGTTCGCTGCTGGCCTCGATGGTGCCCTCGCGCACGCGCAACAGCACCGCGCTGTCGGGCGGGGTGGGCAGCAACAGGCGCGGATCGGCCGCAGCCGCGGCGCGCAGCGTGCCGTCGGTGCCGAACACGGCGAACTGCAGGGCGCGGCTGGCATCGAGTTCCTGCTCGAGGCTGGACTGCAGGTCGACGGCAGCGGCCACCCGCGTAGCGAGCGCTGCGCTGTCTGCGCGTGCGCGTGCGGTTTCATCGGCCAACCACAGACGCCCCAGCGCCAGCGCATCGTCGAGGCCGCGCTCGATGCGCACGTTGAACCACGAATCGATGGTGGTGTTGAGAAAGCGCAGCGCGAAGCCGTACACCAGCAGCACCGGCGGCACCGCCAGCAACAACAGGGCGATCGTCCAGCGCGTGGCCAGGCGCGCGCCCGGGGTGCGTGCGCGGCGTGCGCGCAGCAGCTCCCACACGCGGGCGGCGATCGCACCCAGCACCAGGGCGACTGCAGCAGCAGCGCCACCGAGAATCCACAACCACCAGCGACCGAGCCGCGAGGTATCGGCCTCGGCGTCGCCGGCGAGCAGCAGGACGGCCAGCAGCAGCCCGATCAGGGCCAGCGCCGGCAGCAGGCCGAAGGCCCAGCGGATCAGCTGCCTGCGGTCCATCGATGCTCCGGGGGATTCAGTCGCCAACTCGACGACAACAGCGCCGGCAGGCGCAGCGGTGCAGGCAGGGCATTCACATCGAGCGCCAGCGACAACCTGCATGCGGTGCCCTCGGCTAGCCCGGCCCATGATGCGTCCAGCGGCAGGCGCACCCGATCGAGCGCGGCCAGCAGCTGCGGCTGGCGCGCGAAGTAGCGCATCTGACCGCTGTCGAGGTCGCGCAGCTGGTACTGCTGCGCCAGGGGCAGGTAGCGCAACTCGATCCGGCGGCTGCTGTCCAACGCCGGCATCGCATCCACGGTGCGCAGCCGCAAGCGCAAGGTCAGCGGAACGCCGCGATCGAGCGCGGCCAGCATCTGCGTCGACGGGCGCAGGCTCAGACTGGCGTCGAGCACCGGCTGCGGCATGCGCACGATGCGCGCACTCTCGATGCTGCCGCCGCCGTGGCAGGCGCCGAGCAGCAACAGCCATGGCAACAGCAGGCAGCGCGCGATGTACTTGTGCTCAGCGCGGCGCGAGGACCGCGTAGAAGAATCCATCGAGCGCAGCATCGCCGGGAAAATGCTGACGCCCGGCACCGCTGCGCACGCCGAACCACTCGGGCACCACGTCGAGGACGTGCGCGCCGGGCGTGCGTGCAAGAAAGTCCGCGATCCGGCGTGCGTTTTCATCGGCCAGTACCGAGCAGGTCGCATAGACTAGCCGGCCCCTCGGTGCCAGCAAAGGCCACAGGGTATCGAGCAGGCGATCCTGCAGCCTGAGCATGCCTTCGATATCCGAGGCACGCCGCAGCAGGCGGATGTCCGGATGCCGGCGGATCACGCCGGTACCCGAACACGGTGCGTCGATCAGGATCCGATCGAAGGGCTTGCGGTCCCACCAGATCAGCGGCGTGGTGGCATCGGCGCCGCGCACGGTGGCGTGCAGATGCAGGCGCTCGAGCGTCTGGCTCACGCGCGCGGCGCGCTCGGGTGCGGCATCGAGCGCCAGCAGCTGCAGGCTCGGTTCGCGCTCGAGCAGGTGCGCGGTCTTGCCGCCCGGTGCGGCGCAGGCATCGAGCACGCGCATGCCGGGCTGTGCATCGAGCAGTTCGACGGCCAGCTGGGCGGCACCATCCTGCACCGACACGCTGCCGCTGTCGAAGCCTGGCAGGTTGTGCACATCGGTGGCCTGGTCCAGCAGCACTGCATCCGGCAGCTGCGGATGCGGCGTTGCTGCGATCCCGGCGGCGGCAAGCTGTTGCAGATAGTCCTCGCGTGTGTGCTGGCGGCGATTCACGCGCAGGATCATCGGCGCCTGCGCGTTGTTGGCCACCAGGATGCGCTGCCAGTCGCCCGGCCAGTCGCCGGCAAGCTGATCGATCAGCCAGCGCGGATGCTGCCACTGCTGCACCGGATCGTGATCGAGTGCTGCGAGCAAGGCGGTCGATTCGCGCTGGTAGCGGCGCAGCACCGCGTTGGCCAGGGCCGCCAGCCGCGGCCGGCCCAGCGCGCGCACAGCGCCCACCGTGCTCGACACCGCGGCATAGGCCGGCGTGATCTGCTGCTCGAGCTGGGCGATGCCGGCCAGCAGCGCGGCATGCACCAGTGGATCCAGTCGGCTGCCGCCACGCGAGAGCAAAGCGGCCAGCAACGCCTGATATCGATGGATACCGCGCAGGGTGGCAAAGCAGATCGCGCGCAGCAGCCCGCGATCGCGCGCATCCGGCAGTTGCGCATCGGCCGCGGGCAGCACCGCGTCGAGTGCACGGCCATCGAGCACCTGGGCGAGCACGCGCGCGGCCTGCACGCGCGCATCGACCTGCTCGACTGCGAGGTTCATCGCAACGCCGCGTCGCGCAGCGCCGGGCGCGCATTCAGATAGTCGCCGATCGCCATCGCGCGGCCGCCGGGACGCTGCACGGCGAGCAGACGCAGTGCGCCGACGCCAGTGGCGATATCGAGGCCATCGCGCGATGCCGCCAACACCCGACCGGGCGCGGCGGGTGGCGCATCGATGGCCCGTGCGGCGTGCACCCGGATGCGCTCGCCGTCGAGATCGAGTTCGGCGATCGGCGACGGCGTGAATGCGCGCACCTTGCGCTCGAGCACAGCAGCCGGCTGGCCCAGGTCGAGCAGGGCTTCAGCCTTGTCGAGTTTCTTCGCGTAGGTCGCGCCGGCAGCCGGCTGCGCCTGCGCTACGGGGCGGATGCCGGCGCGCAGCAGGGCAAGGCCATCCTTGAGCACCTGCGCGCCGAGTGTGGCGAGCCGATCGTGCAGTGTCTGCCCGGTGTCGTCGGGCGCGATCGCGGTGTCGAGCGCGAGCAGCACCGGACCGGTGTCGAGGCCTGCCTCCATCTGCATCAGACACACGCCGGTGCGTGCATCGCCCGCTTCGATCGCGCGCTGGATCGGTGCAGCACCGCGCCAGCGCGGCAGCAGCGAGGCGTGCACGTTCCAGCAGCCAAAGCGCGGAATCGCGAGCACCGCCTTGGGCAGCAGCAAACCGTAAGCAACCACGACCAGCAGGTCGGGCCTGAGGTCGCGCAACGCCTGCTGCGCTTGCGCCGACTTCAACGACTCCGGCTGGTGCACCACGATGCCCTGTAACGCTGCCAACTGCTTGATCGGCGAGGCCTGCGGATGGCGCCCGCGGCCCGCAGGCCGGTCCGGTTGCGTCCACACGCCCACGATCTCGTGTGGCCCACCAATGATCATTGCCAGCATCGGCACGGCGAAATCGGGAGTGCCGGCGAAGGCGATGCGGAGTGGGCTCATTGGGCGGTGGGGAGCGGTGGGTTGCGGGGAGATGAGGGTACAGGGCCCACGACTCAGGGCTCAGAGGTGGTCGTCGATAGTGCCTTCAGCGCGATCAGCAGAGCTAGAGGCACTGGATCCCCGCCTTCGCGGGGATGACGAGTTTTGGGTCACTGCTGCTCGAAGCCTAGCCCTCGCCCAGCCTTCGATTGACCAGCCTTCGATTGACCAGCCCTCGATTGACCAACCGTCGATTGACCAACCCTCGATTGACCAACCGTCGATTGACCAACCGTCGATTAACCAGCCTTCGATTAATCTGCCTTTGCTGCTCCGCAGGTTCGGCTGCCGCCGAACTTGTCATTCCCGCGCAGGCGGGAATCCAGTGCGTTCGGCGCGGCAGTCAAAGAGAAAGGCGCTGGATTTCCGCCGGCGCGGGGATGACGCAGGTTGAATTGGTGCCGCTCGACTCCGAACCTTCGCTCTGCCCTCAAATCGTATGCCTACGCTGCTCCGCCGGCTCGACATCCTCGGCCTTTTCCTTGGCCGCCTTGGCCAGCCGCTTGCGCACCTGCTCGCGCTTGAATGGCGACAGGTAGTCGACGAACACCTTGCCGTCGAGGTGATCCATCTCATGCTGGACGCAGACCGCCAGCAAACCATCGGCCCACAGTTCGAAGGGCTGGCCGTGGCGATCGAGTGCGCGCACGTGGACGCGGTCGGCGCGTTCGACGTCGGCGTAGATGCCGGGCACCGAGAGGCAGCCTTCCTGGTAGGTCTTGGCGCCCTCGCGGGCGAGGATCTGCGGATTGATGAACACCAGCGGCTCATCCTTGGCCTCGGACACATCGATGACCATGAAGCGACGGTGCACGTCGACCTGGGTCGCGGCCAGGCCGACGCCTGGCGCTGCGTACATCGTCTCGAACATGTCGTCGATCAGGCGCGCAAGATCCGAATCGACGCGTTCCACGGGCTGTGCGCGGGTTCGCAGTCGCGGGTCGGGGAATTCAAGGATGGTGAGCTTGGACATGGGGTCAGAATGCGGGGGCAGGTGGTGGTATTCAAGCCGTCGACCGCAAGGCGCATGCCAGGCAGACCGGTTTCCGGCCCAGTGGGAAAGCTGTGGAGCGCATCAATTTGCGCCCCGCCGGAGATAGGTTACACTCAGGAACGCTCGGGGAATCAGGAATTTGGCCGCTATGTTTAAGCAAATCCTTGCAGTCTTGGCGGGAGCGGGTTTTGCGTGGGCGGTTTTTGCCGCCGATGTAGAGCTCAAGCAGGATTACCCACAGACCTATGTCGTGCAGAAAGGCGACACGCTGTGGGACATTTCCGGTCGCTTCCTGACCAAGCCTTGGCTGTGGCCGGAGATCTGGCAGGCCAATCCCCAGGTCGAGAATCCGCACCTCATTTATCCCGGTGACCGGCTCAATCTGATCTGGGTCGACGGTCAGCCGCGCCTGGTGATGGGCGAGCGGCCGCCGTTCGGGCCGCGCATCCGCGCCGAACCGCTGTCGGATGCCACCACCGCGATCCCGCTGGGCAAGGTGCTGCCGTTCCTGACCAAGGTGCGGGTGATCGACCAGTCCGAGTACGACGGCCTGCCCTATGTGGTCGGAATCGAAGAGGGCCGCCTGCGTGCGACCCCCGGACAAACGATTTACATCCGCGGTGTCGACGCGGCTCCGGGCACACGGCTGCTGGTAGTGCGCGCGGTCAACGTGTATCGCGAGGTGCCCGACAACATGGTGTGGGCGGATGAAAAGCGCCGCGTCGATGCCGAATGGGTGGAGTCCGATCCCGGATTCGAGCGGCCGGCGTGGTACTGGCTGTGGTCGTTCAACTGGGGCGACAGCCGCAAGTCCGAGTACCTCGGCACCGAGGTGATGGAAATCGCCCAGGGCGAGGTATTGCGTGGCGGCGACCCGAGCAGCGTGCTGGTGCAGGTGGCCGACAACGAAGTCCGGGTCGGCGATCGCATCATCGTCGGCGGCTCGATGCCGTACGACCTTACGTTCTATCCGCGCGCGCCCGCATCGGTGCCCGACAACCTGCGCGTGATTTCGATGAGCCAGGCATTGTCGGCTGCCGGCCCCGATCAAGTGGTGGCGCTGTCGCGCGGCGCGCGCGATGGCATCGAAAACGGTCAGGTATTCGCGATCTACCGTCCGGGCGAGCACGTCGTCGACCGCGTGAAGTATCCCGACGGCAACCTGCGTCGCACCTTCACGCCGGACAAGACCAAGGTCACCCTGCCCGACGAGTTCGTGGGTCACGCGATGGTGTTCCGCACCTTCGACCGCATCAGCTATGCGCTGGTTGTCGATGCGATTCGCCCGGTTCAGGCCTACGACATCCTGCGCGAACCCGCGCGCTGACGCCACGACGCGGCGTTTTCCTACATCCGGTGCGGATCGCGGCAGCTAGACTGCCGCGATGCCGCTGCCGCACCTGCCACTGCCACAAGTCGATGCCTGGCTGAGCCTGCTGCGCGCACCGCGGCTGGGCGCGCGCATGCTGCGCGATGCGCTCGCACGGCATGGCGATGCGGCCACCGTGCTGCAGGCCGGGCCGCGGGCATGGCGCGCGCTGGGCATAGATCCGGCCAACGACGACGCGCTGCTGCATCCGCGCCAGCTGGCCACCGATCGCGCCTGGCTGGAACAACCCGGGCAGCATCTGATCGTGTTCGGCAGCGCGGACTATCCACCGCTTCTGGCCCGCGCACCCGACCCACCGGCCGCGTTGTGGGTGCGCGGCGATCCCACCGTGCTGTGGCTGCCGCAGCTGGCGATCGTGGGCGCGCGCAGTGCCAGCGCCGGTGGGCTGGCCAATGCGCGCGACTTCGCGGCCACCTTCGCGCGTGGTGGCCTGGTGGTTACCAGCGGGCTGGCCGAGGGCGTCGATGGCGCCGCGCATGCGGCCACGCTGGATGCCGGTGGCTCGACGATCGCGGTCTCCGGCACTGGCGTCGATGTGGTGTTTCCGCGCCACCATGCGCAGCTGGCCGCGCGGATCGCTGCGCAAGGCGCGCTGGTATCGGAGTTCGCACTCGGCACCGACGGCCGTGCCGCGCACTTTCCGCGGCGCAACCGGATCATCGCGGGGCTGAGCCTGGGCACCCTGGTGGTCGAAGCTGGCCTGCGCTCGGGCACCCTGATCACCGCGCGCTGCGCCAGCGAGGCCGGGCGCGAGGTGTTCGCCATTCCCGGCTCCATCCACAATCCGCTTGCGCGCGGCTGCCATCGCCTGATCCGCGATGGCGCCAAGCTGGTCGAAAGCGCGCAGGATGTGCTCGATGAACTCGGCCCGCTGGCGCGCGAATTGGGCGCCGATCTCGCCCAGCGGCTGGCCGCAGCGCCGGCACCGACGATGCACGAGTCGCGCGCGGGCGCACGCCAGACGCAGGACCCGGACTACGCTGCCCTGCTCGCAGCGCTCGGCCATGATCCCCTGCCAATGGATGAGCTGGCCGCCCGCACCGGGTTGACCGTGGCCAGCCTATCGAGCATGCTCCTGATGCTGGAACTGGACGGGGTTGTGGTTTCCGGTCAAGGCGGACACTATTCCTTGGGTTCCAAGACCCGCTGAGTTCGGGAAGCGACCGCCACTGGGCGGCGCCATGCAGGCCGGAGGTGGCTCCACCGAGCCGCAAGCCGGCCAGCGCAGTTCGCGGCCGCGGCATCGGGCCCATGCAGTGCAGAATCAGGCAGGACGGGATGATGAAAGAAAACGTACTGGACGTCCTGGTCTACCTGTTCGAACACTTCATCTATGCGGAAAACGAAACCGCCCGCGACCGCGACACCCTCAACGACGAGCTGCAGCAGGCGGGCTTTTCGTCCGGCGGCATCAGCCAGGCTTTCGAGTGGCTCGAAGAGCTCGAACGCCGTCGACCGACCGCCGCAGCGCCGGTCGGTCCATCCGGCCCGGTGCGGGTGTTCGCCAGCGCCGAGATCGACAAGCTCGACGCTGACAGCCTCGGCTTTCTGATGTTTCTCGAGCAGCAGGGCGTGCTCGACAGCGCCCGTCGCGAGCTGGTGCTCGACCGCGTGATGGCGCTGGAAGTCGATGAATTGGCGGTCGACGACCTCAAATGGGTGGTGTTGATGGTGCTGTTCAACCAGCCCGGACAGGAGGCCGCTTTCGCCTGGATGGAGAACCACCTGCTCGAAGGCGGCGGCGAAGTCGTCCACTGACTGGTTTCAACGCCGCAGCACCCCTGTGGGAGCCGCCATCGCCGCCATGGCGGCTCCCACGGGGAGGACCCAGGCTCGCGCGATCAAGGCGGTACCGCAGGAATCGACGCGGACCACCGCGACACCCCTGCGCACCGCATGGCGGCTTGCTTTCGGCACTCCGCGAGGCCTCCGGCTGCGAACGCCTCTACGCCACGCTGCTTGACATCCGCTCGGGCCCTGTGTCCTGCTGAAAAAAGGAAAGGCCGTCCGGCCGCCTCCGTGTCGCCACCGGCGCCACGCACTTTGCGTACCCGATGGATCGCCCGCCCCATGGCCAAGAATCTGCTCATCGTCGAATCGCCTGCCAAGGCCAAGACGATCAACAAGTACCTCGGCAAGGACTTCCTGGTTCTGGCCAGCTATGGCCATGTGCGCGACCTGGTGCCGCGCGAAGGTGCGGTGGATACCGAACGCGACTTCGCGATGCGCTACGAGCTGATCGAGAAGAACGAAAAACACGTCGAGGCGATCGTCAAGGCCGCCAAGCAGGCCAAGGCGCTGTATCTGGCGACCGACCTGGACCGCGAGGGCGAGGCGATCAGCTGGCACATCGCCGAGATCCTGCGCGAACGCGGACTGCTGGAAGGCCGCGAACTGCACCGCGTCACTTTCGGCGAGATCACGCCGAAAGCGGTGGCCGAGGCGATGGCGCATCCACGCAAGGTGCTGTCGAACCTGGTCAACGCGCAGCAGGCCCGCCGCGCACTCGACTACCTGGTCGGCTTCAACCTGTCGCCGGTGCTGTGGCGCAAGGTGCAGACCGGGCTGTCGGCCGGGCGCGTGCAGTCGCCGGCACTGCGCATGATCGTCGAACGCGAAGAAGAGATCGAGCGCTTCAAGCCGCAGGAATACTGGACCCACGCCGCGCAGTGCGCGCATCCGCAGCAGGCTTTCGATGCGCGCCTGACCCGCTATGCGGGGAACAAGGTCGAGAACAACGTCAAGGAAAGCCGCTTCAGTTTCCGCGATGGCACGACCGCCGAGCGGGTGCGCCAGGAAGTGCTTGCCGCAGCCGTGGCGCAATCGATGAATCCTGCGGCACCCGAACTGATTGTCGCGGCTGTCGAGAGCAAGCAGCGCCAGCGGCGCGCAGCCGCGCCCTTCATCACCTCCACCCTGCAACAGGAGGCCGCGCGCAAGCTGGGTTTTTCGACCCAGCGCACGATGCGTATCGCGCAGAAACTGTACGAAGGCGTGCCGTTGGGCGATGAGGGCCAGGTGGGTCTGATCACCTACATGCGTACCGACTCGGTGAACCTGTCGCTGGATGCGATCACCGAGCTGCGTCAACTGATCCCGCAGCGCTTCGGGCCCAAGGCCCTGCCGGCAGCACCGATCGTCTACCAGTCGAAATCGAAGAATGCGCAGGAGGCCCACGAGGCGATTCGGCCGAGCTCCGCGCTGCGCGCGCCCGATTCCGTCGCGCGCTTTCTCGATCCCGACCAGGCCAAGCTGTATGAGCTGATCTGGAAGCGCACGGTCGCCTCGCAGATGGCGCCGGCGCTGCTCAACACCGTATCGGTCGATCTGGCTGCCGGCGCCGAGCACACGTTCCGGATCAGCGGCACCACGGTGATCGAGCCGGGCTTTCTTGCCGTCTATGAGGAAGGCAAGGACGCGCGCACCGAAGAGGACGACGAAGAAGGTCGCCGCCTGCCGGCGATGCGCCAGGGCGAACGGGTACCGCTGACCGCAGTCCTCGCCGAACAGCACTTCACCGAGCCGCCGCCGCGCTACTCGGAGGCGAGTCTGGTCAAGGCGCTGGAAGAGCACGGCATCGGGCGTCCTTCGACCTATGCCTCGATCATCCAGACCTTGCTGTCGCGCGAGTACGTGCTGCTGGACAACCGCCGTTTCCGTCCGACCGATGTCGGCCGCGTGGTGGCGAAGTTCCTGTCCAACCATTTCACCCAGTACGTCGACTACGACTTCACCGCCAAGCTCGAAGACGAGCTCGATGCGGTCAGTCGCGGCGAGGAGGAGTGGGTGCCGCTGCTGCGCAAGTTCTGGACCCCGTTCAAGGCGATGGTGGTCGACAAGATGGAGTCGGTGACCACCGACGAGGCGAAAGCGGCACGCGCGCTCGGCAAGGATCCGGTCAGCGGCAAGACGGTCTCGGTGCGTCTGGGACGCTACGGCGCATTCGCGCAGATTGGCCTGAAGGAAGACGGCGATACGCCGAAGTACGCCTCGCTGCGTGCCGGCCAAAGCCTGCACACGATCACCCTGCCGGATGCGATGGAGCTGTTCAAGCTGCCGCGCAACCTGGGCCCCAACGACGCGGGCGAGGACGTGGTCATCGGCGTGGGCCGCTTCGGACCGTTTGTGAAGATCGGCGCGATCTACGCCTCGCTAAAGCCCGAGGACGATCCCTACACCATCGAACTGCCACGCGCGCTGGCGCTGGTGGCCGAGAAACTCGAGCTCGCTGCCAATCGCCTGATTGCCAGCTTCGACGAGGGCGCGATCCAGGTCTTGAACGGTCGCTATGGCCCTTACATCACCGATGGCAGCAAGAATGCGCGCATCCCGAAGGATCGCGAGCCGAAGTCGCTGACCCGCGACGAGTGCGCGGCTTTGCTGGAGGCAGCCCCGGTCAAATCCGGCCGTGGTCGTTTCGGCCGCAAGGGCGATGGCGGTGCGGGCAAGAAGTCTGCAGCGCGCAAGGCGCCAGCAAAAAAGGCTGCTGCCGCGGACGCGGTCGCGAGCAAACCACCGGCGAAGAAAGCGCCAGCCAAGCGCGCGCCTGCGAAGAAGACTGCGGCGAAGAAGGCTGCGGCGAAGAAGGTCGCAGCGAAGCAAGCTGCACCACGCCGGGCCACTCCCAAAGCCGCGGAGCCAGCCTGACCCGCTACGCTGCCCATCGCCGGCATGCGGGCTCCCGCAAGGCGGATCGGGCGGCACTCGCATCCGGGGCGGCAGCGCACCGATTGCACCCAGCCAGTCGTTGATCCTTGTGGGAGCTGCCATGGCAGCGATCAAGGCCGCGGCAAGCGATGGGCTGCCGATCGCCGGCGTGCCAGCTTCCGCGCGCGCAACGATGCTGCTGCCAGACAACTACTCGAACGTGTGCACGCCCTCGATCTCGATCAGCAGCTCCCGCCGGCAGATGTCGCCGTGCAGGATCATGAACGGCAGGCTCGCACCGTAGCGCGAGAGCAATCGCGCCGAGACCACCGAGGCGTCGTGGGCTTCGCGCACATAGACCCGCAACAGGCTCTGTGGGCCAAGCGTCGATGCGACACCCAGATGCTGGCCGGCGCGCTCGAGCAGGGTTTCGATGTGGCTCAAGGCCTCATCCATCTGCGCGAGCACATCGCCATGCACGGAGGCATGCCCGAGCACGCTGGCGGTGCCTGATATGAGCAGCAGCGGTGGTGCCGCCCAATCGAGCAGCATCGCGCGCGAAAAGGCCGGTGCGGCAGGGCCATACTCGCGCGGATAGCGCCAGGCGCTGGTTTGTCGCGGATTCTCGATCGCCACCCCGGGCCTGCGCGCCGCCATGAAGTGCAGCTGCAGCGCCTGAGCGCCGGCGGGAATGCCGATCGCAGTGGCCGCCGCATAGCCATGCACGGGCGGGTTTGGAATCACCCGCGCGCGGCCAATACAGAACTGCCGATAGCGCTCGCGATCGCCCTCGCCCTCGTTGATCGCACCGAACCAGTTCCATACCCGCAACAGGTGCGGAAAGCCGAACCGCGCGCAGGCGTCGGTCATCGCCCGGTAGCCGCGCTCGGTCGCGCGCATCGCACCGGTCGGCGTATCGTCGACCGCAAGCGCGCCGAACAGCACATCCTCGGTCCATGCCAGCGACATCGTCGGCGATTCATCGCGGCGTACCACGCCGCCGCTGCGCCAGAACTCGGTCCGCGAGGTACCGCCCAGCCACGCCAGCGGCAGCACTGTCGGATGCGCAAGCTTCGCCGCGCCGCGCTCGGTGGCCAATACGGCAAGATGCCGATCATCGTCCGGCGGTGCCCATGCCGTCACCCGCACCGGTCCGCGCACGGATGGCAGGTCGGCAGGCTCGGGCAGTGGCGTGATGGCGCTCATGGGGCCGCATAGTCTAACTGCCTCGACCCGGTTACGCTTTCCACATCGACCATTGCCTACGACCATGCACGCCCCCAGCCCCACGACCCCCGGTGCCGACCAGATCGCCGCCGTCGAGCAGTACCTGACCGACCTGCAAGACCGGATCTGCGCCGCGATCGAGCTCGTCGATGGCAGGGCGCGCTTCCACCAGGACCATTGGCAGCGCAGCGAGGGCGGCGGCGGCCGCTCGCGGGTGCTGGTCGATGGCGCGGTGTTCGAGCAGGCCGGCATCGGATTCTCGCGGGTGGAGGGTGCGCGCATGCCGGCCTCGGCCACCGCGCACCGCCCGGAGCTGGCCGACAAGTCGTGGGTCGCGATGGGCGTGTCGCTGGTGTTCCATCCGCGCAATCCCCATGTGCCGACCACCCACATGAATGTGCGCATGTTCATCGCCCAGGGCGAGGGCGCACCGGTGTGGTGGTTCGGCGGCGGCTTCGACCTTACGCCCTACTACGTGTTCGAAGACGATGCACGGCACTGGCACCAGACCGCGCAGCGCGCCACCGCGCCGTTCGGCGATGCGCTGTACGACGCGCACAAGAAATGGTGCGATGAGTACTTTTTCCTCAAGCACCGCAATGAAACCCGCGGCGTGGGCGGACTGTTCTTCGACGATCTCAACCAGTGGCCGTTCGAACAATGTTTCGCCTACCAGCGTTCGGTGGGCGATCATTTCCTTCAGGCCTATCTGCCGATCGTCGAGCGCCGCAAGGATTTGCCGTATGGCGACCGCGAGCGACAGTTCCAGCTGTACCGCCGCGGTCGCTATGTGGAATTCAATCTGGTCTGGGATCGCGGCACCCTGTTCGGCCTGCAAAGCGGCGGCCGCACCGAGTCGATCCTGATGAGCCTGCCGCCGCTGGTGCGCTGGGAATACGGCTACCAGCCCGAGGCGGGCAGCGCGGAAGCGAAGCTGGCGGATTACCTCAAGCCGCGCGATTGGCTGGGCGCCTGAGCCTGGATCCATCGCGGCGGTCGCACGCACGGTGCGCTCCTGCATCGATGATTCGCGCCGCTGGTCTGCAGGAGCCCACCCTGTGGGCGACCGATGCCGCCGCACGATCCGTTGGTGCCGGTCGCGCATCCGGTGCGCTCCTATGTGGGAACGGTGTCCCTGCCGCGCAGGCGCCGGAACACCCCACGCACGGCGCGCCACAATTTAGGCAGCAGCCACGCCACCAGCAGCAGGAACAGCACCAGCAGCACCAGGAACACCCACGGATGCTGGAAGGCGAGGAACAGACCCGCCAGCACCACGCCATCCTCGGTGAAACTGGCCAGCCAGTTGCTGACCGGCTCCGGCGAGTGGTTGATCGCCGCGCGCGACCCGGCCTTGGTCAGATGCGTGCCGGACGTGATCGCACCGCCGATCAGGGCCGCCGCCAGTTGCGCGCCCGCGCCGTAGTCATCGAGCGCACCCACGCCAGCAGCATGCCCGCAGGAATACGCACGAAGGTCTGCAGCGCATCCCACAGCGAGTCGAAGGCCGGCACCTTGTCGGCGATGAACTCGCCGATGGTCAGCACGCCCGCCGTCCACAGCACCCAGTCGGTCTCGATCAGCGCCAGCGCCTGCGGCAGGGCGATGTAGTCGAAGCGCGCGAGCAGTCCGACCAGCAATACCGTGGCGTACAGCCGAATGCCCGAGGCCCAGGCCAGGCCCCCGGCGATCGCGATCTGGGCAATCAGGTCCATGCTCCCCAATGTAGCGCACACGGGCCGCACGGCAACTGTCTTTGTGCTACGTGTTCACGTCGAGTGCCCAGTCGCGCTGCCCAATCCGGCGTGCCTGAACCCCAGCATCAGCCGGTTGACGGACATCGTCGCAGGGCCGGTGCCCGGTCACGGACCCGATTGTGTGTTTTGTAGGTTTCGGGTGAGCAACGACCGACAACCCGCAACTTGTCCACAGACGTTCGCACAACCGATCGCCCGTGCCCGTGGCAAGCTGTGACCGCGACTACTTTTTCGGCCATGGAGAAATCAGGAGATGTTGGAGCTAACCGGCACGCAGATCGCAGAACTCAACGATGCCGAAGCTCGCGAACTCGTTCGGCAGCTATGCGAAGCTGAATTGCGATGTTTCGGACACAAGCTGTCCGCAATTTCCAGTGGCGGCCATCAGGACGCCCCGGACGCTGGCGTCGACGTACGGATCGCGCTACCCCCCGATACCGCCCCACTGGATTTCGTACCCCGCGCATCGGCGATCTTCCAAGTGAAAGCGGAGCCCATGGGGCCTTCGAAGTGCACCACCGAGATGGCACTTGGGGGGCGGCTTCGCGAGTCGATCTCGAGCATCCTTCGATCGGGCGGTGCCTACGTGATCTGCAGCACCAAGGACTCGACGACAGACCCAAGACTCGCCAAACGCACCGCGGCAATGCGGAACGCCGCTGCAAGATCGCTGCCCGAACACGGCGGGGAACTGGTGTTCTATGACCGGAGCAAGCTAGAGAACTGGGCCCGCGAGTACGTCGGCGTGCAAGCGTGGGCACTGGACCGTCTCGGGCAGGCGCTGCGCGGATGGGAAGGTTGTGGGAACTGGGCGCGGGACATCGCAGAGCACGAATTCGTAGAGGACAGCAGGCCGCGGGTCCGGCATCGGACCACGCGGGGATGGCAACCAATGACTCTTCAGGCATGCCTCACCAGGTTCGCGACGCTACTTGTCGTGCCTCGGCGTGCCGTCCGACTTGTCGGGCTTTCCGGTGTTGGCAAGACCAGGCTTTGCCAAGCGCTGTTCAATCAACGCGAGTTTTCTGCGGCACTTCCGTCATCGAACGCGCTGTACGCCGACATGGCGCGGTCGCCAGATCCGCTCCCGGCACACCTGATCGAGAGGCTGATCGCGGAAAAGCGCAAGGCAATCGTGGTCGTGGACAACTGCAGCGCGAGCACACACCGTGTGCTCGTGCAGATCGCGAACCACGCACGCTCGTTGGTCTCGGTACTCACCATCGAGCATGACGTTTCAGATGACGAACCAGAAGGGACCGACACCTTTGAGCTGAGTCCCGCGTCGGAAGAGGCATGCATGGAGATCATTCGACAACTTGCACCCGGACTTCACCCGGCGATCGCAAAAAAGGTTGCCGAGTTTTCCGGTGGCAACGGCCGCATCGCCCGTCTGCTGATTCGCAGCGTCGCAGAAGAGCGGATTGATATCGGCTTCTCGGACGTTGAACTTGTTCGGCGCCTGCTGGACCAGGGCCAGCCGCACGATGCAGAACTACACCAGGTCGCGCAGGCTGCATCGCTGTTCCATTCGTTCGCGCTGGATTCTCCCGACGTCGCCGAGTCCGAGCTTGACGTTGTCGCTGGGTTGGCTTGCGTTGCTCCGTCACTCGCAGAACAGAAGCTAGGGATGCTGCTGGCGCGTGACGTGTTGCAAGCCAGAGGACACTGGCGCGCCATGCTTCCGCCAGCATTGGCCAATCGGCTCGCACAGCTCGCGCTGCAAGGCGTTTCTTCGGGGCGACTGTTGGACATGCTCCGCACGCGATCCGACAAGCGGCTTCAGATTTCGCTCTTCAGGCGACTCGGATTACTGCACAGCAGTCCGGAAGCGCAGACCTACGTCAAGAGCTGGCTTGGCGGTTGGACGTTTCTCGCTGCGTCCGCCGAGTTGAAAGACAGCGACATGCAGATGCTCTGCAATGTCGCACCGATCATGCAAGCGGAGCTCCTGGAATCGCTGCGCATCCGTTTGGCGCTTTGTTCGCCCGATGAGCTCGCCGCTCTCGCGCGCAGACAGCGTTTCGTCGACATGCTCGCCCACTTGGCGTACGAGCCGAATCTCTTTCCGGTTGCTGCGAAGCTGCTGGCTACTCTGGCGATCGAAGACCGGGGCGGACAAGCGGGCAACTCTGCGAGCGGCCTGCACAAGGGTCTTTTCCAGTGGTCGCTGTCAGGTACTCACGCAGCGGTCGATCTTCGAATCGCGGTGATCCGTGGGCACCTCGATTCCGATGACGTCAGGATGAAGCGGCTCGGAAACTCTTCGCTTGATCACGCGCTGCATGCGGGGTCGGTGACCGCCGTGGTCTATGGGTCCTTCGGTGGTCAACCGCGGGACTACGGGTTGCACCATGAGACGATCGGAGAGGTCGAGCGCTGGTTCCGAACGTGGTTGGGATTCGCGATCGACCGAATCGAGACCAAAGAAGGCGACCGAGAAGCGATCGTGGCCTCGATTGGCCGGCATTTTCGCTCACTGTGGTCGGTCGGCGAGCTCTGGCGCGACGTCGATTTGGTTGCGCGGCGTATCGCGGAGCTCGGATTCTGGGAAGCTGGATGGGCAAGCGTTCGGGAGATCCTACGTTTCGATCACAATCGAATCTCCGATGAAGCCAAGCGGTCGGCCGGTGAGCTTGAGCGTGCATTGTCGCCATCAATGCTACTGGATCGCGTTCTCGCACTCTTGTTCATGCGCTGGGCGCACGACTACGCCGGCGAATGCGCAGGACTGCCCGAAACCGCTGACTGGGCTGAAAAGGAGAGTCGGCTGAAACGATACATCGACGGACTTCTGACGGAACTCGGGTCCGAGCCGCATCTGCTGCCTGCGATTCGCGACGGGCTTTGCCGGCCGGGGCGTACGGGCTGCAAGTGGCTGTTCGCAAATCGCTTTGCTTCGGTGTGGCAGGACTGCCGCGCACAGTGGAGCTTGCTGCACCATGCCTACGCAACGTCTCGGCTTGACGGTGCCGACTACTCCGCGCTGCAGGGTTTCATCTGCGGAGTCGATGCGATGGATCGAGAACTCGCGGGCGATATCCTTGACGCCGCCGTTGAAGATGAGGCGCTTGGCGACATCTTCCCCGAACTGCAATGTGTTGTCGCGATTGATTCTGACGCTTGCAATCGGCTACTGCGTTCGATTGCGGTGGCTCGCGCGCACGTTGCGCAGTATGAAGCGCTCGGTTGCGGAGCGCGCTTGGATGGCTTGTCCGACAAAGAGTTCTGCGAGCTTGTGGGAAGCATTGGCGGCAGGGACCGTGGGTGGTCGGTGGCGGTCAGCATTCTCTGGTGCCGACTGCGGCCTTTGCGCGAGTCCGGTCGCGTCGCCGGGGATCAACTGCGATTCTTGGCCGCTGAGCTTTTGTTGCGAATTGATCTTGAAGCGGGCTCCGAGGTTGATGGGAGCTATCTTGGCGAGCTGGCACATGCGGCATTCTCGGGTCGGGAGGGCCGACAGGTTGCAGAGCGCTTCGTTTTCCGCATCGAACAAGGAGTTGTAGTTCGCCACATCATCCGGAGAGTCGCAACTGAGGTCCTCTCGGAGATGATGGGGCTCCATCCCGATGTAGCGCTTCCGGCGCTGGTACTTCCCTACGGCGAACTGCGCTTCGCGCGGCTCGGCAACGACATTCCAAGCCATGCCAATCCGATTCACGTCGCGCCCGACGATCTGATCCTGCGCTGGATAGAAGTCGACGTCGATGCGCGCGCGCACCAGGTAATGCTGAACATTGATGCGGTGTTCGTCGGCAATGATCGTATCGCCAGTTTGTCGCCGTTGGCAGAGCGCTTGATCGAACTCACGTCTGCGGCGCCGCAGGTACTCGACGCAATGGGCCAGCAGTTTCGCGTTGACTCATGGAGTGGCTCTTATGCGAACGCGATGCGCCCATACATTGAGCTTCTCCGAAAGCTTGGTAGCGACCAGCGTAACGGCGTACGAGCCTGGGCACTGAGCCTGCTGGCGGTACGTGAAGCCGAGATTGCGCGACGCGACTCCGTTGAGCGACGCGAACAAGAGCGTTTCGAATGAACAACGCCAGCTGTCGAGAGCGTGAAGGAATTTTGCGAGGACGGTCCACGCCACGAACACGAGGGGCCTACCGCAGCGGAGAAGGCGGTTCCGGGCTCGGTTCGCACGGCGCATACATGCGTCGTCTGGCTACCGGGCCCTGATGAGCCTGCCGAGATTTGGCGACGGCGCATACAGAAACCGCTTGCCACGCCGGGTCTTCCGCAGATAGCCAAGCGCCACCAGCCGCAGCAAGTCGGCGCGCGCCGAAACGATCGACACCCGATGCGAGTTCGCGTGCGACTCGTGCGTGTATGCCGTGTCCGGTTTGCGCAGCGCATGATGCAGAAGGGCGAGCTGGCGATTGTTCAGCTCGTTGCGCTGGCGCAGCAGTTTCGCGAACTCCTGCAGTTCTGCGGTCTTCTTCGCCACGTACTCGTGGAGCGCAACCATGGCTTGGGCGAGCGCGTCGAGTTGCTGGAGCACGAAGTAGGTTCCGTCCTGTTCATCGGACTCGACCAACTGGTACGCGCGCTCGTACGGCGTGCGGTTGGCATGCAGCAAGCGCGAGATCGACAGGAACTCGGTGAGCCAGAATCCACGACGCAGCATCGACCAGTAGAACAGCGCGCGCGCCGTTCGCCCGTTGCCGTCGGCAAACGGATGGTCGTAGGCAAGCTGGAAATGCAGCAGGATGGAGCGCAGGACGGGATGCAGGAACACGCCATCCACGGTGTCCGGCGCATTGGCGAAGGCGACCAGTCTGTCCATGCGATCCGGCAGTTGCTCGGCCGGCGGCGGCGTGTGGATGGTGCGGTTGATTCGCCGGTCGTAGACTTCGACGCGGCGATCCGCGGGGGTTTGCATGTGACCGGCGCAGACTGGGTCATCCAGCGTGCCGTCGGTGATGATGCGATGCAACTCGAGCACCGCCTCGACGGTCAGTGGATGCTTGCGCAACTCTGAGAGACGCTCCATGGCGCGGAAGTTGTTGACGATCATGCGCTCGTCGCGGTTGATCGGGTCCCGGGCACTTCGCAGCAGGTCCTTGGCCGCCTCACGCGTGCTGACCGCGCCCTCGAACAGGCTGGAATGGATGGCTTCCTCCATCAGCGAACTGGCGACGAAGCGATCGCGCGTTTCCTTCTCCAGGATCGGCTGCGGGGTCGTCACAACACCGGCAAGGCGGCGATCGGCTTCGGCAAGCGCCTCGTCGATGCGTGAGTGCCTGCTCACCCGCAGCGGCGTGCCGTTCGTGGCGCGCAGCAGCGGGACCGGAATGGCATTGGACTGGCGCTTAAGCTTAAGCGCCAGCCACCAGTCCTCGGAGGTCAGGCCGGCAGGTGGCCGGAGGTGCCGGAGCTTGTCCCAGTGCAGATACGCCTCGTCCGGTACCGAGGACGCCTGCCGCCACAAACGCAGCATTCGATCCGGGTCGCGGGTCGGCAGTTCGGAGAGGGACGGTGCTGGCGGAGGTGGCTTCATTCTGCTTTAAGAATACCGAAATCTTAAGGCATACTGAAGCCAACGCTCATATGTTGTTGATTCATAAACATTGATGCTTTGATGGCAAGCCGATCACTCACTACAGCACCACCCTTCTTTGCTACCGCATGCCTGGCCGCATGCAGCGCCTCGTCCGCGCGGTTGAGGGTAGCGCCAAGCGAGTCGCAGGAAGCGCGGGCCGCGCAATCGGCAACGGTGCTCATCGTGACCCAAATTAGCGCGACGCCGGTCTTGGCCGGGCGCCCAGGGCGGCGGCGACAGCATGGGCGATCTCGCCGGCGGCGTGGCTACAGAGGTTGTTGGCGGCGATCAATCCCGCACACGATCCGCGCAGCGATTGCGGACACGATCCAGCCGTGTTCAACCCGCCGCCACCCGGTTGCGCCCCTCGTGCTTGGCCCGGTACAGCGCCGCATCGGCGCGCTTGAGCACGGCCCCCAGCGAGTCCTTCGCGCCCGGCAGCGCGGTGGCGACCCCCGTGCTGATGGTGAGCCACAGCGGCGCGACCGAGGTTTTCACCGGGCTGCCGCCGACCGCGGTGCGCAGGGCCTCGGCCAGTGCCTGGGCGATCTCGGCATCGGTATGCGCCAGCACCACCACGAATTCCTCGCCGCCGTAGCGGGCCACCACGCCGCCGAGGGTGGTGGCGTGGCGCTGCAGGCGCTGCGCGATCTCGCGCAGGCAGTCGTCGCCCGCAGCATGTCCGTAGCGGTCATCGACCTGCTTGAAGTGATCGACGTCGATCATCAGCAGCGATAGTGGCGCCTGCTGCGTGCTGGTGGTTTTCCACGCCTCGAGCAGCACCTGGTCGAGGCAGCGCCGGTTGTAAAGGCCAGTCAGCGCATCGCGCAGGCTCATGTCCTTGAGCATTCCGTGCAGCTCGCCGAGCCGCTGACCGGCCTCTTCGAGTGCTGCACCGCGTTCGGCGAGTCGCTGTTCGAGCTGTGCGATGCGTTCGCGGGAAGCAGCCGCAGTGCGCGACTGCCGATGCAGCAGCCACAGCGCAATGCCGCCCAGCAGCAGCCCGAGCGCCAATGCGATCTGTACCCCCCATTGCGCAAACGGCATGCGCGTCTCCCCCGCCCCCACGGCGAGTCCGCGCGCGCATCCTACCCGTTTGTGTGCCTGTCCATCGGATCGGCCGATCCGGGCGCTCGGCTGGCTGCTACAGCAGCGGCTCGAGCAGCGTCCACACGTGATCGAGGATGCGCGGCTGCGCGGCGGCCGACGGATGCAGGTTATCGGCCTGGAAGGCGTCGCGCTCGCGCGCGATCGGCTCGAGCAGGAACGGCAGCAGCGGCAGCGCGTGGCGCTGCGCGAGGTCGCTGTACATGGTGCGGAACTGGGCGGTGTATTCGGGGCCGTAGTTGGGTGGGATCTCCATGCCGATCAGCATGACCTGCGCATCGGCGGCCTTGGCCGCGACGATCATGCGCTCCAGGTTGGCCTTGGCGAGGTCCATCGGCAGCCCGCGCAGGCCGTCGTTGGCGCCCAGTTCGATCAGCAACAGCGCGGGCCGGTTCTGCGCGAGCGCCGAGTCGATGCGTGCCGCCCCGCCGGCGGTGGTCTCGCCGCTGATGCTGGCGTTGACCACGGTCCACTGCGGATGCTTGAGCGCGAGGCGCTCGCCGAGCAGGCTCACCCAGCCCTCGGGTGCTGCCAGGCCGTAGGCTGCCGAAAGTGAATCGCCCATGACCAGCAGCACCCGCGGGGGGGGCGCGGCGAGCGCGATACTGGCCCAGGCGAGGCAGCAGAAAAGCACCGCGACGAAACGTTCGCCCGTCTTGCGCCATGCTCTCGACCTTGCCTGCAGCCGCGAACGGCCCCATTCCTCTGCCATGCGCATCGATCCTTCCATTGCCTTGCCTGATTCCGCCACGGGCACCGCGCCTGTCGCGATGCTTGAAGTATCGCGCCTGAGCAAGCGCGTGGTGCTGCCAGAACGTGAATTGACCATTCTCGACGATGTAAGTTTCACCATCGATCGCGGTGAAGCGGTCGCCATCGTCGGCGCATCGGGTTCGGGCAAATCGACCCTGCTGTCGCTGATGGCCGGTCTGGACTCGCCCACCACGGGCGAGGTGCGGCTCGGTGGCACCACGCTGTCGGGGCTCGACGAGGATGGGCGTGCGCGCCTGCGCGGCGAACAGGTCGGATTCGTGTTCCAGAGCTTCCAGCTGCTGCCCTCGCTGACCGCGCTGGAAAACGTGATGCTGCCGATGGAGCTGGCCGGCGTCGACGACCCGGAGCCGGCCGCGCGCGAGATCCTGGGGCGGGTGGGTCTGAGCGATCGGCTCTCGCACTACCCGCGCCAGCTGTCCGGTGGTGAGCAGCAGCGCGTGGCGCTTGCGCGCGCCTTCGTCGCGCGTCCCGGCGTGCTGTTCGCCGACGAGCCGACCGGCAATCTCGACACCGTCACCGGCACCGCAGTCGCGGACCTGCTGTTCGGCATGAACGCCGAGATCGGCACCACGCTGGTGGTGGTCACCCACGATGAGCGGCTTGCCGCACGCTGCGGACGGCGGATTCGACTGGCAGGCGGGAGGATGGTGGCGTGATCGAGGAGCGGCGAATCGCGAGTCGCGAATCGCGAGTGGCAAAGCGCGCATTGGGCAGTAGCCGGCGCGGGTACGCTCCAGCTGGCGCCCTTCGCCATGGGCGACTCGCCATTCGCCATTCGCCAGCCTGACCTGCAGCAACGACCCGATGGACCACCACCGCCCCCGCCCCTTCCGCCTGTCTTGGCGCCTGCTCAAACGCGATCTCGCTTCCGGCGAGGTGCGCGTGTTGCTGGCCGCGCTCGTATTGGCGGTGACTGCGGTGACGACGGTGGGCTTCATCACCGATCGTGCGGAGCGGGCGCTGGCGGCGGAGTCGAATCGACTGCTCGGCGGCGATGCAATCCTGCGCTCGGATGCGCCGATCGCTCAGACTCAGCTTGCCTGGGCGCAGACGGCGGGACTGCAAAGCACGCAGACCGTGTCGTTCAACTCGATGGTGCGGGCGAGCGGCAATTTGCGCCTGGCCGATATAAAGGCGCTGGGTGAGGGCTTTCCCCTGCGCGGTCGCTTCGTGCTGATCGATCGCGAGGGCGCGCCTGAACGGGCCGGGGAAGCAGTTCCCGCCAGCGGTTCTCTGTGGCTGTCGCGCGCAGGCGCGCAGGCGCTGGGTGCCAAGGTCGGCGATACGGTCAATCTCGGCACGGCGGCGTTCACGCTATCGGCGCTGGTGACCCAGGAGCCCGACGCCGCGCTGGACTATTTCAACACCGCGCCGAAGGTGTTCATCAACATCGCCGACCTGCCGGCCACCGGACTGATCCAGGAAGGCAGCCGCGTGGGATACCGCCTGGTGGTGGCCGGCGATCCGGGTGCGGTGGAAGGCTTCGTGCGCGCAGCGCGAGCCGGTCTCGATCGCGGGCAGCGTCTGGAAACCATTCAGGACGCACGCCCCGAAGTGCGCGCAGCGCTCGAGCGTGCGGATCGTTTTCTCGGCCTCGCCGCGCTGGTCAGTGTGGTGCTCGCCGCAGTCGCTGTGGCGATGGCGGCACGCCGTCACACGCAGCGCCATCTCGACGGCTGCGCGGTGATGCGCTGTCTCGGCGCCAGCCAGCGCACCATTGCGATCGTGTACATCGGCGAATTGGCCTGGCTGGGGATCATCGCCAGTGTGCTGGGCATCGCCATCGCGCTGGTGATCCAGGCGGCAGTCGGCACGCTGCTGTCGCAGGCGCTGGGGCTGGCCATTCCGCCGCCCGGTGCGCTGCCGGCGGTGCAGGGATTCACGGTCGGACTGACCGTCTTGCTGGCCTTCGCGATTCCGCCGGTACTGGCGCTGCGGCGAGTGCCGGCATTGCGCGTGCTGCGCCGCGATGTCGGCGACACCGAGGCGAGCGCGCTGATCACCGCCGCAGCGGGACTGGCCGGATTGGCAGCACTCGTGTGGTGGAAGGCGGGCTCGCCGCAACTGGGCACTGCGGTGCTGCTCGGCATCCTCGCCACGCTGGCGGCACTTGCAGCATTGGCGCTGTTGCTGATCGTGGTGCTGCGCCGGATTCGCGGCACCTTGCGTGGCCCATGGCGCTATGGGCTGGCCAATGTGAGTCGGCGTGCCGGCGCATCGGTGGCGCAGATCAGTGCGCTGGGCCTGGGCCTGATGGCGATCCTGCTGCTGACCCTGGTGCGCACCGACCTGCTC
This sequence comes from Lysobacterales bacterium, assembly GCA_038224265.1. GTDB lineage: Bacteria > Pseudomonadota > Gammaproteobacteria > Xanthomonadales > Ahniellaceae > UBA4656. The sequence continues at coordinate 4,893 of JBBRFN010000002.1, read as the reverse complement.
GCACGCTGGCAGGACGAGCTGCCGGCCGACGCGCCGAATCGGTTCGTGATCAACGTGCAACCCGACCAGGCGCAGCCGGTGCGCGATTTCCTGCGCGATGCGGGCGTGGTCGATCCGCAGCTGTGGCCGATGGTGCGTGGACGCCTTGCCGCCGTGAACGAACAGCCGGTGAGCGGCGCGGACTACGCTACGCGCGGCATGCGTTCGCAACGGCTGGCCGAGCGCGAGTTCAATCTCAGTCAAGCAGCAGACTTCGGCGACGACAACACGCTGGTTGCAGGCAGCTGGTTCGCCGACAGCGCAATCGCGTCGCCACAGATCAGCGTCGAGGAAGGCATTGCCGAGGCGCTCGGCTGGAAGCTCGGTGATCGGGTGCGCTTCGACATCGCCGGTCGGCCGTGGGACGCGACCATCACCAGCCTGCGCAAGGTCGACTGGGGCAGCTTCCGTCCGAACTTCTTCGTGGTCGGATCGCCGGGCTCGCTCGATGACTATCCGATGAGCTACATCACCTCGATCCACGTACCGGCGGAAAATCGCAGCGCAACGGATCAACTGGTGTTGCGCTTTCCGAACCTGTCGGTGATCGACATCGATGCGGTATTGAGCCAGGTGCGCTCCACCGCCGACCAGGTGTCGAAAGCGGTGGAGTATGTCTTCTACTTCACGCTTGCCGCCGGCCTGCTGGTGTTGATCGCCGCAGTGACCGCGACCCAGGACGAACGCCTGCTGGAAGGCGGAGTGATGCGCGTGCTCGGCGCCAACCGGCGTCAGCTGCGCCTGGCGCAGCTGACCGAGTTCGTCGCCATCGGCCTGCTGGCCGGTCTGGTCGCGGCGGTCGCGGCCAGTATCCTCGCCGGCGTGATCGCCACCCGGGTGTTCGATATGCCGTGGGCCTGGGACTGGCGTCTGCCGGCACTCGGCGGCGCGCTCGGCATGCTAGCCGTGGCCGTGACCGGCATGCTGGCTACACGGCGCATCGTGGCCACCCCTCCAGCGCAGACCCTGCGCGCATTGGCGGGCTGATTCGCCGGCAGAAGCGGCGGAAATCCCGACCAACGCAACGAGCGGCGAGCACCGCGCATGCGAGACTCCCTGCCATCAACCGGGAGATCCCATCATGCGCTGGATCATGCTCGCGGTATCGGTGCTGGGCTTCGTGATCAGCTTCGGTACGCAGTCTGTCGGCATACTCGTGCTGGGCCTGCTGCTCGCTCTCGGTGGCATGGTCGGCGCGGTGTTTGCGTTCGCAGCCGCGCGGGTCGAGTCGGTATCGCAGGGTCAGTCGAGCCGCGAGCTGTCGATCCTGCTCGACGCGAAGAAGCTCAATGTGGCGCCGGCCGCGGGTGCCAAACCCGCACAGGCTCAGGCGCGGCCGCCGGCGCGACGCGAGCAGCAACGGGCCGAAAGAGGCGTCGAGATCGATTTTCCCGTCGGCGCCTATTCCACCGCGGGCTCGAAATCCGGTCACCGCAGCGCGCACGACCATGATCGCTCCGATGCCGCCAGCGACAGTGGTGGGGGTGATGGTGGCAGCGGCGGCGACTGAGCACACGCATCGCGCAGCGCCGAACGCGGGAGTGCCGCGAGGGTTCAGCTGCCTGCGGCAGTCGGCAGCCAACCCTGGGTGAAGGCCAGCATGTACAGCGCCAAGCGCATCAGCGCCAACAGTGCGAACGCCCACCAGCCGATGTGCGCATCGGGAATCATCCGTGGCAGCAACGCGCGCGTGGGCACCAGTATCGGCGCCAGCACGCGGGTAAAGAAGCGATAGACGAAGTTGCCCTGCGCATTGCCGCCGACGATCAGCCACAGCACGGCGCGCCCGACCAGGGTCCACATCAGCAGGGCCAGCACGAAATTCAGTAGTGCATACATGAGCCGACGTTAGCGTGCAGGCAGGTTTTGGAAAAGACGACGCCGGGTCGAGCCCGGCGTCGTGCTTGGCGTGACCGGCCCGAAGCGCTCGGGCCGGCGTGACCGATGCCGCTCAGGCCTTCGCCAGTCGCGGATAGCGCAGGTTCTCCACCATCGCCTTGATCTCCGGCGAGGTATCGCGGGTCAGCAGCGAGACCACGATCATGGTCAGCATGCCGGCCGGCATGCCGAAGATTCCGCCGCTGATCGCGTTGATACCGAACCAGCGACCATCGACGCCCGGATTGGCCGGCGACGGACCCGGATCGGGGAAGAATCCAACCCCCAGCAGTGCGTTGAAGTTCCAGCCTACGCCGGCAATGTAGTAGCCCGCCAGCAGGAATCCCACCAGCATGCCGGCGATCGCACCGGCCTTGTTGCAACGCTTCCAGAACACGCCGAGAAACAGCGCCGGGAAGAACGCCGATGCCGCCAGCGAGAAGGCCTGACCGACCAGCTGCAGGATGGTCGCTGGCGCGTGGATGGTGGCGTAGGCCGCAATCGCGGCGAGGGCCACCAGCAGCACACGGGCGATGGTCAGGCGCTGCTTCACCGACGAGTTGGGGTTGACGATCTTGGTGTAGAAGTCGTGCGAGAGCGCATTCGACATCGTCAGCAACAACCCATCGGCGGTTGACAGCGCTGCGGCCAGACCACCGGCCGCAACCAGACCCGAGATCACGTATGGCAGGCCGGCGATTTCAGGGGTGGCAAGCACGATGGCGTCGCCGTGCAGCCACAGCTCCTTCAGCTGCACGATGCCGTCGCCGTTGCCGGCCGCGGTGCAACCCTTGATGGTGGTGGCCGCATCGACCGCATCGCACACCGCGACCACGCCGATCTTGCCCCAATAGGCAACCCACTGCGGCAGTTCGGCCAGGCCCTTGCCGATGACGTCGGTATACACCGCGTGCTTGGCAAACACCGCATAGGCCGGGGCGGTGAAATACAGCAGGCAGATGAACAGCAACGCCCAACCTACCGAAGTGCGCGCTTCCTTCACCGAGGGCACGGTGTAGAACCGCATCAGCACGTGCGGCAGGCCGGCGGTGCCCACCATCAGGCAGAAGGTCAGGGCCATGAAGTTGGCCATGTCGGTACGGGTGAACGGCGCCACGTGGCCGGCGACGACCCCGAGCTGCTGCTCGAGCACGCCGATCTGCTCCAACACCCCGCCGTAGGCGAGCTGCGGGATCGGATTGCCGGTGACCTTGATCGACATCCACACCACCGGGATCAGGTAGGCGATGATCAGCACGATGTACTGCGCGACCTGGGTCCAGGTCACCGCGCGCATGCCGCCGAGCATCGAACACACCAGCACGCCGCCAAGGGCGGCGATAATGCCGTACATCATCTCGATGCCGAGGAAGCGGCTCATGATCAGGCCCGCGCCCGACAGCTGCGCCATCAGGTACACGAACGAGACCACGATCGCACACACCACGCCGATCAGGCGGATCGTGTTGCCGCCGTAGCGCGCGCCGAGAAAGTCCGGGATCGTGTACTGGCCGAACTTGCGCAGGTAGGGCGCGATCAGCAGTGCGACCAGCACATAGCCGCCGGTCCAGCCCATGATGAAGGCCAGCCCGTCGTAGCCCTGCACGTAGAGCGTGCCGGCCATGCCGATGAAGGACGCCGCGCTCATCCAGTCCGACGCGGTCGCCATGCCGTTGAACAGCGCCGGCACCCGGCGCCCCGCGACGTAGTACTCGTCGGAGTTCGCGGTGCGGCTCATGACGCCGATCATCGCGTACAGACCGATGGTCGCGGCCAGGAACACATAGCCGATCGTGCGATCGGACAGGTCCATGTAGTGCTCGAGCAGTGCGAGCACGACCAGGAAGGTCAGGAAACCCCCCGTATACATTCCGTAGATGCGCGGCAGCCGCGAAATGAAGTCACCACCGGTGGTGGTAGCCATGCTCAGTCCTCCTCCGATACGCCGAACTCGTGATCGAGCCGGTTCATGTAGCGCGCGTAGTAGGCGATGATGATCAGGTAGATCACCAAAGCGCCTTGTGCGCCCATGTAGAAAGCGAACGGGAAGCCGAAGAACTTGAAGTTGTTCAGCGGTACCGCAAAAAAAGCCACCACGTAGGTGACCACGAACCAGATCGTGAGCAGAATCGCGGTGAGCCTGACGGTACGCCGCCAGTACTCGGCGCGGCGGGCATCGACGCCCTCAGTGCCTGTTGCCATGAGCCTTCCTCCCAGGGTTTTGGCGAGCCGGTTGAACGCGCCGTACGCATGCCGTCTACCGACGGTATGCGTACCGCGATGCTGTCGCCGGCAACACCTGCAATGCCAGTGAACTTTCGGTTGGAACTTGTGCTGCCGTGCAATCAGAACGAATAGCGCGCAACCAGATGCAGACGTTTCAGATCGCCCTCGGCACCGCTCTCGAGTTCGCGGTTGGCAAAGCGCAGCTCCGCGCCAAGATCGAGTTTCGGTGTCGGCGTGTAGAACATGTTCAATGACAGCGAATCGACGCTCTTGGTCACACCGGTACCGGTGAGTGCGACGTCGTTGTCGTAGCTCGAGGTCGAGTAATAGATGTTGGCGCGCACCTTGGGCGAGAACGCATGGCGGAATCCGACAAAGCCGACCAGGCCGTCGAGCGCCTCCAGATCACCGTTGGCATCCAGCATCGCATCGCTGGCCACGCCCAGGCCGATGTAGCGACCGATGCCCTGGCCGCCATAGACCGCGAAGCGGATATCGTTGTTGGGATTGAAGTTGTAGCGACCCGAGAACGAACCGGCGATCGCCGAGCGGCTGTCGTCGATGGCGCCGGTTCCCACGGTCTCGTACGCGAGTTGGCGCACCAGCACACCAGCGGTCAAATGACCCCAGGGCTGGGTCCAGCGATAGCGTGCGGTGAAATCCGGCAGGCTGTTGTCGTCGGTCTGGATTCGCGCCCCGCCGCGGAACGGCGTGATGGTGGTCTCCGGATTCTCCAGCGAGAAACTCCAC
>JBBRFN010000001.1:0-66788 GCA_038224265.1 Lysobacterales bacterium | reverse complement strand
ACGCGCGTTCTCCTGCGCCTCGGCATGCAGGCGCTCATCGCGTCGGCGCAGGAAGTTGTCCCAGTCGCCGGGCCAGCTGGTCACCCTGCCGCGATCGATCTCCACGATGCGGGTCGCCACCGCGCGCAGGAAGCGCCGATCATGGGTCACGAACACCAGGCAGCCGGGCCACTCGCGCAACAGTCCCTCGAGCCAGTCGATCGCCTCGAGGTCGAGATGGTTGGTCGGCTCGTCGAGCAGCAGCACCTCGGGCGCGGCCACCAGCGCGCGCGCCAGCAGCACGCGGCGCTTCATGCCGCCGGACAGGCTCTCGAAGGCGACATCGCCATCGAGGCCCATGCGCTGCAGCACTTCTTCGACGCGGCCCTCGGCGCTCCAGCCGTCGACCGACTCGATCTTGCCCTGCACCGTACCCAGCGCATCGGCATCGAACACCTCGGCATGGCTGAGGTGGTGATACTCGGCCAGCCACGCACCCAGTTCACCGAGCCCCGCCACCACCACGTCGAATACGTCGCCACTGGTGCCCAGCGGCACCTCCTGCGCGAGGGCGGCGACCCGCACGCCGGTCTGGCGCCGTACTTCGCCGCCATCGGGACGCAACTCGCCCAGCAGCAGGCGCAACAGCGTGGACTTGCCCGCGCCATTGCGGCCGATCAGGGCAATGCGTTCACCGGCGTCGAAACTGAGGTCGACCTGTTCAAGCAGCAGCGGGCCGCCGACGCTGTAGTCGACGCCCTGGAGAGTAAGCAGAGGCATCCGGGCATTCTACCTGTCCGCGCGCGCGGCCGCGTCGATTGCGCGATGCAGCTGGCGGCGACGCCCGCGGACTCAGCGCCGCAAGCGATCCAGCACGCGCCGTAGCAGGCGGCGCCAACCGGGGCGCAGGCCCAGTTGCGACTGGATCTGGGCGATCCGGGCCAACTGCACGTCGGACAGCGGCGGCGAAGCGGTTGCCGAGAACGCGGCTTCGGCCTGCGCCACGCTGCGGATTCCGACCGCGACCGTAGAGACCTCCGGGAATCCCAGCACATAGCGGATCGCTGCCCACGCGAGCCCCCCGGATTCCTGTTCGAGAAAGCGGAACTGCTCGACCTGCGCGACCGTGGCGGCGATCTGCGCGCGGCTCCATTCGCCGCGCTGGTCGGCCGGATCGGCGAACACGGCAGCGCGGGTGAATTTGCCGGCCAGGAAACCCTCGCGCAAGGCCGAGCGCACCACCACGGCGATGCCCGCCTCGCGCAAGCGTGCGCGGCACAGCACGAAGGGATCAGGGTCGAGCAGGCTCAGACGCAGCATCACGCCATCGATGTAACCGTGCGCGAGCACCCGATCGACATCATTGGCGTTCTTCAGCGACACACCCACCGCGCGCACCTTGCCGGCGGCCTTGAGGCGCAACAGCTGCTCGTACAGCGCCTCTTCGGCGGTCGAGGGTGCCCAGTGGATCTGGTAGTAGTCGATCCAATCGGTGCCCAGTCGCTGCAGTTGCCGTTCCAGCGTGGCCTGCATGCCCTCGGGCTGGCCCGAGTACTTGCTGGCCACGACCATGCGCGCGCGGCGGCCACGCAGGAACTCGCCGAGCAGCACCTCGGAGTCGCCGTAGACCATCGCGGTATCGAAGAAATTGCAGCCGAGTTCGTCGGCGCGCGCCAGTGCACGCAACGATTCCGCGCGATCCACCGCGCCGTAGCTGGTGCCGCCAATTGCCCATGCGCCGAAGCCACGCTCGGACAGCATGATTCCCGTACGGCCCAGCGCACGCTGCTGCATGGGTCAGTGCTCGCGAGCGCCGATCGCGGCCGGCGCATCGCGCGTGAACCACGCCAGCGGCTTCGGACCGTAGGCTGCGAAGTGACGCTCGCCATCGCGCTGCATGCCGATCTTGAGCAACACGTGCTGCGAGGCGAGGTTGTCGAGGTCCACGATGGCCGCGACCTGCGACAAACGCAGCGTCTGCAAACCGTAGCGCAGCACCTCGCGCGCCATCTCGGTGGCATAGCCGCGCGACCAGAACTGCGGGAACAACAGATAGCCGATCTGGATGTGTTGCGCGCCGCGGATGTGGTTGAGCAGGTGCAAGCCCACGCAGGTACCGGTCGCGCTTTCGATGGTGGCCCAGACACCGAGCCCCGGATGCTGGCCGTAGTAGTCGAGGATGCGCTCGCGGATCATCACGCTGGCCTTGTCGTGATCCAGTACGCCACCGGCATGACGCATGACGCCGGGATCGCCGTACAGGCGATACAGGGTGTCCACATCGTCGCCGGTGAAGCGGCGCAGTTGCAGGCGCGAGGTGCTCAGACCGTCGCCGGGATTCAACATCAGGTGTGCTCCACGCGAGTGCGTCGATTGTGCCACGCCGCTGCAGGCCTTCGGCTATTTCGACTCAGCGTGAGCACTCCGGTATCCTGCATCGATGCGAAGCCTGCGCTTTCTGCAACTCGACGTGTTCAGCGAACGCCCCGGTGGCGGCAATCCACTCGGCGTGGTGATTGGGGCCGATGGCTGGACCAGCGGCCGCATGCAGGCGTTTGCGGCATGGACCCAACTGGTGGAGACCACCTTCATCCTGCCCGCAACCGACCCGCGCGCGGACTATCGCCTGCGCATCTTCACCCCGTCGCGCGAGATCGCCTTTGCCGGCCACCCCAGCGTCGGTACCGCGCATGCAGTCCTCGCGTTGCACTTGGCGCAGCCGCGCGACGGGTTGTTGATGCAGGAATGCGCCAGCGGCCTGTTGCCGCTGCGGGTCGCCGGCGATGCAGAAGCGCGGCGGATCGCGGTGCAGGCGCCCTCGGCTCGCACATTGCGCGTGGCGCCCGATATCGCGCCGGAGCTCGCGCAAATCCTCGCCGACTTGCCGTTGGGCGAGATAACACCAGCGCTGGTCGAGGGCGGGCGGCGCTGGTGGATCGCCGAGCTTGCGCACGAAGCGGCGCTGCGCGACTGGAGCCCCCCACACGCGCAGATTGCAGCATTGGCGGCCGCGAGCGACAGTCTCGGCCTCGCCCTCTTTGCGCGGGCAAGCAACGACGCTCGCGGCATCGTGGTGCGCGCCTTTCCCTGCGGTGTCGGCATTGCCGAAGACCCGGCATCCGGTGCGGCCAACGGATTGATCGCAGCTCGCATCCGCGCATGCGAACCGCAGGGCCCATTGGCTGGCGGATACCGCGTCAGCCAAGGGCGGGAGATCGGACACGATGCAACGCTGGATATCGCCATCGATGCGGACGGCGCGGTGTGGGTTGGTGGCATGACTCACACGATCATCGATGGCACGCTGCAGTGGCCGCAGCCCGCGTAGGCTGCGCGTCGAAACCGGCACCGGGCAAGGCATCCATGGTTGACGCCGCGGCGCGCATCGTTTCTGATCCGGCATCGACTACCCATGCGTTCGGTACCACATGACCGCCAGCACGCCCACCCTCGTTACCTTCGCGGTCTACATACTTGGCATGGTCGCCATCGGCTTTTGGGCCTGGTGGCGCACGCGGAGCTTCGACGACTTCATCCTCGGCGGCCGCAGCCTCAGCCCATTGGTCACCGCGCTGGCAGCAGGCGCCTCCGACATGAGCGGCTGGCTGCTGATGGGGCTGCCCGGCGCGCTGTATGCCAGTGGCGCCTCCGAGGCGTGGATCGCGATCGGCCTGGTGCTCGGTGCGTGGGCCAACTGGCGTTTCGTCGCAGGCAGGCTGCGCGTTTACACCGAACGCGCCAACAACGCGCTCACCCTGCCCGACTATTTTACCCACCGCTTCGAGGATCGTAGCCGCCTGCTGCGGATCCTGTCGGCGCTGGTGATCCTGGTATTTTTCGCGATCTATTCGGCTTCCGGCATCGTTGCCGGCGCGCGCCTGTTCGAGAGCCTGTTTACCGTCAGCTACCCGACCGCGCTGGTGGCGGGTGCCGCAGCCACCATCGTCTACACCGCGCTGGGTGGATTCCTCGCCGTGAGCTGGACCGACACCGTGCAGGCAAGCCTGATGATCTTCGCGCTGCTGATCGCGCCGGTAGTGGTGATCGCTGCCGGCGGCGGCGTGGGCGAGAGCATCGCCCTGATCGAACAGTTCGATCCGCAGCGCGTCGACTGGTTCCACGGAACCAGCGTGATCGGCATCGTATCGCTGATGGCTTGGGGCTTGGGCTATGTCGGCCAACCGCACATCCTCGCCCGCTTCATGGCCGCGCGCTCGGTGCAGGCCATCGCTCCGGCACGACGCATCGCGATGACCTGGATGATCCTGTGCCTCGCCGGCGCCATGGCCTGCGGATTTTTCGGAATCGCGTATTTCCTGCAGCATCCGGAGGCGAAAGCCATCGTCGATGCCAATCCGGAACGCGTGTTCATCATGCTATCGCGCGAACTGTTCAACCCGTGGGTCGCCGGCCTGCTGCTCGCCGCCGTGCTGGCAGCGATCATGAGCACGCTCAGCTGCCAGCTGCTGGTGTGCTCCAGCGCATTGACCGAGGACTTCTACAAGGCTTTCCTGCGCCCGCGCGCAAGCCAGCGCGAGCTGGTCTGGATCGGGCGCCTCACGCTCGTCGCCGTTGCGCTGCTGGCGATCGGGCTGGCATGGAATCCCGACAATCGCGTGCTGGATCTGGTCAGCTACGCGTGGGCGGGATTCGGCGCCGCGTTCGGGCCGGTGGTGGTGCTGTCGTTGCTGTGGCCACGCATGACCCGCAATGGCGCGCTGGCCGGCATGCTGGTAGGCGCCGTAGTGGTGCTGGTGTGGAAACAATACACACCGTTCGGGCTCTACGAGATGGTGCCCGGGGTGCTGCTGGCGACGCTGGCGATCGTGGTGGTCTCGCGGCTCGGTGCCGCACCGTCGGCCGCCGTGCGGCAAACTTTCGATCAGGTGCAGCAGGAGTACGCGGCTGCCCGGCGCTGAAACGCTCAGTCGATCAAAAGCTGTGCGAAGTCCTGCGGTTGCAGCACCGCGATGCCGAATCCCGCCGCAAGCCGGCGCGCAAGGCGCAGCAGCTCGGCATCGCGGGTGAGCAGTCCCGCCGCCCCGATGTCGTAAGCCAACTGCACGAATTTCTGATCGTCGGGATCGCGGCATCGCGGTAGCGCCGCAACCGCTGCATGCTGCTGGGGCGCAGACGCATCGATGCACACCAGGCGATCATGTGCGGCGCGCGCCGCAGCCTGCTGGTCGGCATCCAGACGCAGCTTCGGATAGGCCAATACCGCCTCCCACTCCGAGCGACACTCGGCGTTGCACACTGCGCGCAGTCGGCCGCTTTCGAGTGCCGCGCCCAATCCGGCGGCGCGCGGGGTGGCAAACACGAACAGATCCAGGCGCACGTTGGTGTCGAGCACCACGCACAGCGACCGCGCCGGGCTCAACTGACGCCCCGCGCGATACTGCGTGGCGTTGCACCCGCGCGCGGCTCGGACATCCGCAAGACCTGCATTTTCCGTACACTCCCGTTCTTCGCCCTCACGACATTATCCGATGGCCGGTTCCAGCCTGTTTGCCTTGATCGACGACATCGCCACCCTGCTCGATGACGTGTCCGTCATGACCAAGGTTGCGGCCAAGAAAACCGCCGGCGTGCTCGGCGACGACCTCGCGCTCAACGCGCAGCAGGTCTCCGGCGTAAGGGCCGACCGCGAATTGCCGGTGGTTTGGGCGGTGGCAAAGGGCTCGGCGCTCAACAAGCTCATCCTGGTTCCGGCCGCCCTGCTGATCAGCGCGATCGCGCCGTGGGCGGTACTGCCGTTGATGATGCTGGGCGGTTTGTACCTGTGCTACGAGGGCGTGGAAAAACTCGCCCACAAGTTCCTGCACGCCCCGGAAGAAGTCCACGCCCAGCACGTCGCGCTGGTCGAGGCCGTGGCCGATCCGCAGGTCGACATCGTTGCCTTCGAAAAGGAAAAGATCAAGGGCGCGATCCGCACCGACTTCATCCTGTCTGCCGAGATCATCGTGATCACCCTCGGCAGCGTGGCGGCTGCGGCATTCACCAACCGCGTACTGACTCTGGTGGCAATCGCCGTGATCATGACCGTCGGCGTGTACGGACTGGTCGCAGGCATCGTCAAGCTCGATGATGCCGGACTGCATCTGAATTCCAAGCCCGGCAACGGCGCGGCTGCGCGATTCCAGCGCGCAATCGGGGCGGCCATCCTGCGGGTCGCGCCGTGGTTGATGAAGACCCTGTCGGTGGTTGGTACTGCCGCCATGTTCATGGTCGGTGGCAGCATCCTGACCCACGGCATCCATGTGGTGAGCGAGACCTTCCTCGCGTGGTCGGCGACGCTGTCGCCGGTGCCGGTGGTCGGCGGCGTGCTGGCCGCCATCGCGCCGATTGCACTGGATGCCGTATTCGGCATCATCGCGGGAATCGCCGCCCTCGGACTGGTGCTGCTGGCCAAACGCGTGTTCAAGCGCCGCGCGCCGCAGGCTGCGTGAACCTCGCCTGGCCGTTGTTGCGAACACGCAGTTGCAAGCATCATGGGTTCGCTCTGCGTGGCGAGCGCCCTGCCCTATGCCGAAGGTGTCGCGCGCCGCCGCAGGCGCATGGCGACATAGACCGGAATGCCGGCGGCGGCAAGCGCCAAGGCCCATTTGAACGGCTCGCTGCCGACTCCCACGAACGCAAACACCGCGAAGGCAGCGCCGAGGACGGCGAACAGCAGCACGCCGGGCGGCGCGACTGGCCCACCACGCCGCCACACGACCATCAGGGCAATGGAACAGAACAGATAAAGCGGCAGATTCGCCGCGGTCACCACCGTGCTCAGGAACACGAAACCCTGCACCATGGATTTGCTGTAGCTCATCGTCACCATGGCGCTGGCTAGCAATCCCGTCAGCAGCAAGGCAAGCACCGGCGCACCGCGCCGGTTGACGCGCGCCAGAGCTGCAGGCATTACCCCGTGCGCGGCCATCGTGCGGGTCAATTCGCCAACCACCAGGGTCCAGCCGTTGAGCGCGCCGATCCCGCTGACCACCACGAACAGGGCCAACCAGCGCCCGCTGCCTTCGCCGAGCACGTGGTCGATCACGTCGACGAACGGCGCCGATGATCGTGCCAGCACGTCCGGCGCGAGCAGCAGCATGGGTATCGTGCACACCGCCACATAGATCGCCGCGACCAGCAAGGTACCGACCAGGGTCGCGCGCGGGATCGTGCGCGCAGGATCGCGCACCTGGCCTGCCGGCAGGGTCGCCGATTCGAAACCGAGCATCGCGAACAGCGCGATGGTCGCGGCCGCCATGGTTGCACCCACGCTCAGCGGTGCGCTGGGCAAACTGGTGTCGAGCGCAGCGGGATCGGTCAGCAGCAGCCACGCGCCGACTCCGATCACGGCCAACATCGGAACCAGCTTCAACACGGTGGTGAGCACCTGCACCGCGCCGCCGGATCGCGCACCGAGCATGGAAACCCCGACGAAAAGCCACACCAGCGTCAGCGCGATGGCAACCGGCGGTATTGGTGCGGCCGCAGGAAAAAGTGCCAGCAGATAGCCCACCACCGCGACCGCGAGCGCGGCATTGGTGACCCATACCGACACCCAATAGCACCATATGGTGACGAACGCGGCACCTTCGCCCAGCGTATTGCGGATGTAGCCGAATGGACCGTCGGCGCGCGGAAACTCGGTGGCAAGACGGGCGAATACTCGCGCAAGCGCGATGCACCCGGCCAGCGTGACGATCCACCCCAGCGTTGCGTTGAATCCGTAAGGTGCCAAGCCTGCCGGCAGCAGGAAGATCCCCATGCCGATGGTGTTGCCGACCACCAGCGCCGTGCACATCCAGAAGCCGAGTACCCGCGGGCGGGCGCTGGTCGCGGCACCATCGGCCGCGTCGGTGTCGACAGCCCGCGTGCCGGAGCCGGGTGTCATCGCGTCGGCGCTGAGTCCGAAGCTTCGACGCGCGCTGCACGCAATGGAACAACGACGCGGCCTTGTTTGATTACCGCGCGCACGTCGCGCAGGAGTTCGATATCGGTCAGCGGATCGCCACTGACCGCAATCAGGTCCGCCGAGCGCCCGATCGCGATCGATCCGAACTCGTGCTCGCGGCCGAGCGAGCGCGCCGCATCGATGGTGGCCGCGCGGATCGCCGCCAGCGGCGTCATCCCCAGACGCACCATGTAGGCGAACTGGCGCGCGTTCTCGCCGTGCGGAAACACACCTGCATCGGTACCGAAGCCGATCGCCACGCCGGCGCGTACCGCGCGCGCGAATCCCGCGCGCTGGGTTTCGGTGGTCTCGCGATTCTTGCGCAGGATCTCCGCCGACCAGCCATCGCGAGTGCCCACTTCATCGATGTAGTCGCCGTTGTAGACATCCGCGACCAGCCAGGTGCCGTGCTTGCGCATCAGCGCAATCGAAGCATCGTCCAGATACGAACCATGCTCGATCGAACGCACACCAGCGCGCACTGCGCGCCGGATGCCCTCGGCCCCATGCGCGTGGGCGACCACGAAGCTGCCGGCCTGGGCCGCTTCTTCGACCGCGGCACGCAGCTGCGCCTCGCTGTACTCGGGCGCCGATGGCGTGGTGCCGCTGGTCAACACCGCGCCGGTCGCGATCACCTTGATGAAATCCGCGCCGCCCCCGAGCAGCTCGCGGACGCGCTGACGCACCTGCAGCGCACTATCGGCCACGCCGCGGCGCATCTCGTCGGGCACCCGCACGTCCGGCGCCAAACCAGTCACCTCGCCACCGCCCTGACTGACCGTCAGGTATGCGCCGGCCACGAACATGCGCGGTCCCTCGACCAGACCACCGGCGATCGCATCGCGCAATGCCACGTCGGTGAAGGCGCGATAGCAGCCCACATCGCGCACCGTGGTGAAGCCGGCATGCAGGGTGGCGCGCGCATTCGCCGCGCCCACCAGCGCATCGCGGGCGGCCGAACTCATCAGCGGAGCTGCGATGTTCGCCGACTGGATATCACCGACCAGATGCGTGTGCAGATCGATAAGGCCCGGCAACACCGTGTGATCCGACCAGTCGATCGCAACGACGTCGGCCGGCAGGGTGGTGTCGGCAGGGCCCCATTGCGTGATCCGTCCATCGACGATGCCGATCGCCTGGTCGCGCAGCATCACGCCGCGCTCGACATCTAGCATCTGTCCGGCACGCAGCCATACGGTCTGCGCCTGAACCGGCGCGCAGGCGACAAGTATCGCGAGCCAGCAGCCTGCAAATCCGGATCGGCTCATGCTGTACCGCCGTGCGCTGCGTAAGCCGCGCGCAACAGCTCGTGGAAATGCCATACCCCGCTCTCCCGACGCGGACACAAACGACCCGCCGTGTACGCACCCGAGACCAGACCGCGCTGCACCGCCTCGCAGATCCGGGCGTCCTCGGCCTGTATTTCGTCGGAGAAACGCTGATCGTTGTCGGCGCGCGCCATTGCCTGCGCATCATCCGCATAGTAGTAGTCGAATTCGATCCGGCAGCGGTCCGGCCCCAGCGGCACTACGCGATTGGTCTGCAGACGTCCGGGCATGATGTTGAGCATGGTGTTGGGATACACGAAGTAGTACCACGCCTCAGCGTCGCCGTCGCCGTAGATTCCCTCGCTGTTGCGTAGTGGTGCGTGTTGCAGCGAGTACCACGGCGCGAGCCGGGTATCGTAGGTGCGATAGTCGAGCACCCGGCTCAGGCCCGGATGCACGTGTGGCAGGTGGTAGCCCTCGAGGAAATTGTCGACGTACACTTTCCAATGGGCCGACACCTCGTAGCCGACGCGGCGCACGAAGCGAAACTGCGCGAGGTCCAATGGGTGGATGTGGCTCTCGATGCCGGCACACACGGTGTCGAACGGCGGCACCTCGCTCGATAGTGCGATAAACACCAGGCCCTGCCACTCATGCACCTGCACGGCGGACAGCGCGATCGTCGACGGGTCGAAATCCAGCGCGTCCTGCATTTCCGGCGCACTGCGCAGCTGGCCATCGAGCGTGTAGGTCCAGCCGTGGTATTTGCAGGTCAGCGCCCGCGCACCGCGCCCATTGCACCATGCAAGCGGTCCCGCACGGTGACGGCAGACATTGTGGAAAGCGCGCAGCTGCCCGTCGGGGTGGCGCAGGATCAGGATCTGGTGCCCGGCAACCTCGGCCAGCACATGGTCGCCCGCCTGTGCCAATTCACCCTGGTGTGCGGCCAGCTGCCAGCTGCGCGCGAACACCGACTCGCGCTCGCCGGCGAGATGGGTCGGATCGACGTAGAAACGGACCGCCAATGCATGCGCGGATTCGAGTCCGACGCCGGTTGCTGCGCCATCACGGCTGTGCTGCATCGCAGGCCCCAGATCAACGACCACTGGTCGATTTCGCCAAAAACAACAGCCCCGCAGGGCCGTTGTCGCAAACTCCGCAAACCGCAATCGCTCAGAACTGCTGCGAGAAGCGCACACCGAAAATACGCGGCTGGATCGGGATGATGTAGGTCTGTTCGCCGCACACCGCCTCCGCGCACTGTGCGAAACGCGAGCTCTCGCCTCGCTTGTCGCCTGCATTGCGCAAGTAAAGATCGACCTTCCAGTTGTCCTTGCCGATCCCGGCCGACAAATCCACGGTGGTGTACGCCGGAAGGTCGCCCAGAATGTCGCGCTCGGCCAGCCGCAGGTCGGACGTGCGCTCGCCCTCGTGGACCACTGCACCCTGGAAGAAGGCCTGATAGTCGCCCCAATCGAACACATAGCGCCCGATCAGATTGCCCTTGACCTTGGCCGTGATCGGCAGCTGGGTGCCCTCGGGCGCTTGCGGATCATCGCAATCGGTGACCGGCACGCCAGCGGAGTCGGTCTCTCCGCAGTAATTCTCGGTCAGCTCGCTATCGTAGAATGCCACGGACGCGGTAACGGTGAAGTTGTAGTTCACAGCCCACTGCAAATCCATCTCGAGACCGCGGATTTCGGCTTGATTCGCGTTCTTGATCTCGGTCAGGCCGTTGGCTCCCAGCAGCGCGAACTGGAAATCGTCCCACTGCGAGAGGAACACGGCACCATTGAACGACAGCGTATTGTCGAGCCACGTTGTCTTCCAGCCTGCCTCGTAGTTGGTCAGGAAGTCGGACAGATACGGCGGCAAGCTGCCGCGCCGATTGATGCCGCCCGGCCGATAGCCCTCCGACCAGGTCGCATAGATCATCTTCGTGTCGTTGATCTGGTAGGTCAGGTTCACGCGCCCGGTATGGTCGTCTTCGTCAACTGTCTTGTCGAAAACCAGACATGGCGCGCCGTTGAAGTCGTTCTGGTCGATGCAGGCCGCCTCACCGGTGCTGGAGCTGCGGTTCTCGCTGAAGCCGAAATAGCCGTTCAATGAGTTCTTGGCGTTGAAGAAACGGACGCCACCGTTGAGCGTGAGCTGATCGGTAATGTCGTAGGCGATCTCGCCAAACACCGCGCGGTCGCGATCGCGGCGTTCCTGTTTGGTCAGCCACAGGGTGTCGGACCAGTTGGTCACCGAAATCAGATCGGCAAGCCCGTCGATGATGTAGCGCTGCTGGATGTCGTGGAACTGGTTCTGCCAGAACAGACCGGCGGTGAAGCGCAGGCGGTCTTCGGCGGGCGAGGCGATACGCAGCTCGTGACTGCGCTTGCGATAAACGTCGCGACCCTGGATGTACTGCGAGGGGTTGATCAGATCGCCATTGTCATCGGTGATGTAGGCGCCATAGGCATACAAGGTGTCGTACCAGAACGAGTAGTCGCTGTAGTCGGACTCGACGTCGGTATCGCGATTGAGGTTGGCGAAAGCGTAGACGATGTCGAAATTGCCGATCTTGCCCTGCACGGCGAGCGCGGCCTGGGTCCAGGTGTCCTTTGCGCTCTCGGGGTAGAAGTGGGTCAGCTCAAGATCGCCGACATCGGGATCGAAGGCGAAGATGCCGCCGGAGGTGGTGCGCTGGCTCATCACCGTCGGCGTGATCGACCAGTTGTCGTCGAGGTCGATGCGCAGCGCTGCGCGCAAGCCGGTGGTATCGACGCTGTTGTAGTCGTCCTCGGCCACGTCGGCGTTGTCGATCGTGATCTCCGAGGTCGGAAAAGTGCGCGTGCCGCGCACGTTGTCGATGTAGCCGGCATCACGCTTGTCCCAGGCCACCAGGCGCACCGCCATGTTGTCCGCGATCGGCACGTTCACGTAGCCCTCGGCCACGTAGCCTGCCGCACCGGCGCTGACCTTGTTGCCTTCCACGCCGTAGCCGGCGGAGAACCCGCTCGGGTCGGGTTTGTTGGTGATGATGCGGATCGTACCCGACTGCGAGCTGGCGCCATACAGCGTGCCCTGCGGACCGGCCAGCGCCTCGACCCGTTCGATGTCGTAGATGTGCACATCGAGAGCACCCTGGATGGTGGTGATCGGCTGCTCGTCGACGTACTGGCCGACGCTGGGCAGTGGGCCGGAGTGATTGCCATTGCTGCCGCTGGCCACGCCGCGCATATAGACCTGGCCGAAGCCCGGCCCGCCGGTTTCGATCGACACCGAGGGCAGGTAGCGCGCGAAGTCCTCGAAGTCCGCGACCTGCAGTTCGCTGAGCTTCTCGGTACCCAAGACCTGAATGCTGATCGGTACCTCCTGCAGGTTCTCGGTGCGCTTCTGCGCGGTCACCGTCACCGACTCCAGCGTGCGCGCGCTACCGTCGGACTGCGCGCCCGATTCCTGCGCATTGCTGGCCGCATCGGGACCTTGGCTGCTCGCGTCCGTGCTGGCTTCAGCATCCGCATCGAGCGGCTGTGCCTGCGCATGGGCCAGCGAGCTTGCACCCAACGCCAGCCAGATTGCCGATACCAGCTGCAAACGGGTCGGCCGCATAGCGCCTGTCGCTAGCTGCGTGTTGTCATGCTGATTGTGCATAGCGGTTTCCTTGCTTCCCAGTGGACCCGGTGTGGATCGAGATGGCACTCAGGCGCGGGCATCGCCTGGGCGTTGAAGTTGCGTCGGATGGGCGTCGAGCACGGAACCCAATGCGGTTTTCAGGGGCCCCAGCCACGGCTCGTAGTGCCGCCATTGCTCGAGACCGTCGCGGTAGATCGGCTGTCGCACCTGCTCGGAGCTGGCAGTGCGCACGGGCCGGTCATTGTCGAAAAAGCGCAGGCACGCGGGGTCGAACGGCAGGCCGCAGTAGTCGAGCAGGCGCCGCACCTGGCCATCGGTATCGTCGACCAGACGCTCGTAATCGACCCGCTGCACGCGACCGGGCAGCACGCGGTCGAAGTGCGCCATCAGCGCGACGTAATCGCGGTAGTAGCGGCCAAGGTCCTCGAGCGAATAGGTGAAGTTCTGGCCGCGCGCAAAATGCTGCTTGAAGCACGAAAACCCGCACGCCATCGGATGCCTGCGCGCGTCGATGATGCGGGCGTTGGGCAACACCAGATGGATCAGGCCCACGTGCAGGAAGTTGTTCGGCATCTTGTCGATGAAGTGCGGCGCGCTGGTCTTGCGCTGGATCCGCGTGTGCGCGATGTAGCCCTCGCCCAGTTCGCGCAACGCGTCTGCATCGAGCGTCGCGAGCGCATCGTGGTAGGTCGCCTGCGCACCCTTGCCGGCGCGACGCCGCAGCATGCGAGTCATCGAAATGATCTCGGGCAACTCCATCGTGCCCTCGACCGCCGGATGGCTGGACAGGATCTGCTCGATCAGGGTCGAACCCGAACGCGGCAGGCCAACCACGAAGATCGGATCGGCCGCCGGGCTGCCGCTCGCCCGGCGCTGCTCGAAGAACTCAGGCGTAAACAGTTCGATCGCGCGCCGCACCCGCGCCGAGACCTGGTCGGCGCTGTGCGGCACGCTCTTGCGCCGCAGGATGTTGCCCAGGTCGTAGTGACGGAACGATGCGGCGTAGTCGGCGCGGTCTTCCAGCGCCTTGCCCAGTGCGAATTCGAAGTGGTAGCGATGCGCAATATCGAGGTCGCTGCGCGCAAGCTGGCGCTGCATGACCTTGATGTCGGCATCCTCGAAGCGGAAGGTCTTGAGGTTGGCGAGGCTCCACCACGCCTCGCCGAAACCCAGCTCCAGCGCGGTGCTGCGCCGATAGGCAGCGATCGCCTGCTCGCTGCGCCCCGCGGTCTTGAGCGTGTGTCCGTGGCTGAGCCAGATGCGGGAGTTGTTCGGGTACTCGGCCAGCAGGGCTGCAAACAGCTGGATCGCACCCTCGTAGTCGCCGATCCGCCCGAGGATCACCGCTTTCAGATTGCGGTAGCTGGGGTTGTAGCGATCCACGGCGAGCAGGATCTCGATCTGCGCGAGGGCCTGCGAGGGCTGGTTGCCGCGGTACAGGACCAGCGCGTAGTTCTGGCGCGCAGCATGGAATTCCGGCGCCAGCTCAAGGCAGCGCTCGAGCAGCGCCTGCGCGTCCTCGTGCCGGCCAAGGCGCGCGGCGACCTCGGCCAGCATTCGCATTGCCGCGGTATCGGTCGGTGCGCGCTGCAGCTGGGCGCGCAGCAGCGACTCTGCTTCGGGGATGCGGTTGTTGCACAGGGCATCGGCGGCGCGCAGCAGCTGCGGGTCGCCAGTGGCGTAGCGCAGGTGCTGTGCGTAGGCCGCCTCGCTGCCTTCGGCATCGCCGGTTGCCGCCAGATGATCGCCCAATGCACGCCACGCCTGGGGCAGATCGGGTTTGAGTTCGATCGCGCGCCGCAGGCTGCTCAGTGCCGCATCGCCCTGCCCCGCCCGGCCGAGAACCAGTCCCAGCTCGAGATGCGCCTTGGCCCAATTGGGTTGGGCTGCGCTCAGCGCGTACAGCGTGTCGAGCGCTGCGTCGAGCGCGCCGCCTGCAACCTGCGCCACAGCCAGCATCAGCGTCGCTTCGGGATGGCCCGGCGCCACAACCAGGATTTCGCGCAGCTGTGCGAGCGTATGCGCCGGGTCGCGCGCCAACAGGCTGCCGGCGTGCGCCATCGCCTGTTGCAGGGTCCCGCTGGGCTCGGTAGCCAGATTCATCCGTTGCTCGATTGGAATGCGCGAATGATGCTGTTGCAGCGCCGCCGACCGCTGCCCGGCAGGGCTCGGTCAACGCACCACCTGCGGTGTGCATGACGCCCGTGCGGCATGCCGGACACCGGCCCCAAGTTCACACGCTCGTAACACGGCGTCAAGTGGCCAAGCGCATCAATTTGAAAGCGCCGTCGCGAACCAGCGATGCCGTGGCGCCACACCCCGATTGCGAATCACCCACTCCGCCAGCGTCGTGCCAGCCGCACGATCGCGCACGGCGCGATTGGCGCACTGGCGTCAACCGAACACCGATTCAGGCACCCCTGCCAGAAAGCGGGCAGCCACGGTCGGGGCCCGCAGCGCGCCATGGCGCCGACCGCCCTCGATCCGAAGCACGCCAGTGTCCTGTCGCGTTGCGCCGATTCAGCAGGATGAAGGTCGCTTCGCGCAGCGCCGATCCCGCGCTGTGCGCCGCCGATCCGCGAGGCGCTCATCGATCAACCTACCAGCGGCGCGCCGAGTGCCATGCGTTCCACATCAGCAGCAGTATCGCCAGGATGGCCTGCATCACCAATCCGGCCAAACCATGGCTGCTGAAGAACTGCAGCCACGCGGCACAACCGATCAGAAGCAACACCGCAACCTTGAACGCCGATGACGATTCACCATGCTCGAACCACATCGCCCAGATGCACAGGGCCACGATTGCCGGCAATACGGAGAGGATCTGGTACACGGTTCGACGCCTGCCTGCGAACGATGAATATCGATCGCCACCCGTTCGAAGGCTGCCTATCGACGCGATTCGAAGCCGCGCAGCACCGCCTTGCGTCGGGTCAGCTCCATGGTGCCGCGCGAGGTCAGCCCGGTCTTGCCGCCGCGGACCTGGGTAAGTCCCAGCGACAGCAGGCGATCGAGGATGGCGTCATCGATCACGGTGTCGTTGGAGGTTCCACGGGATATCTTTTCCAACGCTTCCAGCTCGATCTTGCGCAGTGGACTGGCCATGCGGACGCTCCTTCAGCCAGCACGGCAAGCGCTCCGGAAGGCTTCCGAAAGCGCGCGGTGGCGCCTCGACAGTACACCGGATCGACCGCGTTTGCCGGCGTCCCTGGCCGCTCAGCGCAGCTGGCTGTGTTTGCTTCCACGCCGGTTGTAGCCGGCAAAACCCGCCGCCTGGTTATCCTGCGCCCGCTGGCAGTCGATGCACAGGCGCACTCCGGCAACCGCCTTGCGTCGTGCCGCCGGAATCGTTGCATCGCACTGTTCGCAGCGCTCGCAGCCCGGGCCTTTGTGCAGGCAACTGCGCGCGCGCTCGACTGCGTCCTTGATGGTCGCCTCGATCTGTTCGTTGACCGCATTGTCGCCAGCCCAACCGGTGGCCATCGCGTTTGCTCCAGCAGTCCCGGTTGCGCAGCCTACGGCAAGCACGTCCGAAGTGCAGTGCCGAGCACACGACGCCCTACCTCAGCAGGCCACCCAGCACCGGTTTCCAGCGTGTTTCCGCGATCCGTCGGAAGCCCGGACCCTTGGGGTGGATCTCGTTGTCCCACTCCGACTCCTTGCCCAGCGCGCCGCGACTGTCAACCAGCCGCATCCGCGGAGTCTGCGAGATCAGCTCGTTGAGCACCCGGGTGAACTGGTCGATCAGCCAAGAACTCAGCTCACGCTGCAGGCGCGGGTCGGTGAGGCCTACACCATCCAGATGCGGCTTGACCCATGGCCCGGACTTCACACCGAGCAGCTTGAAAGGCTTGCCGCTGGGGAAAACGTAGTCGTAGTTGTGCACCACGATCTCGGTCTGCGCCGAGAGCTGGTCGCGCGCGGCGATCACGCGCCGGAAGTCCTCGACCAGAAAGCGCAAACCGGCCGCGAACGCGCTGAGCCGGATGTGATCGCGCACGCTGCCCGGAATCACGCCCCACTCATTGCTGCTGGTCGACTGCGGCTCGTCGAGGGGCTTGACGTACTCCGCAAGCTCATCGCCCACCACGTCGTTGCCGCCCATCGACAACAGCAGCGCCTTGAACTGATACGAACCCAGCAGGTCGCGCAGTTCCGGCAGCAGCGTCTTGATCTGACTGCTCTCGCGCCCAGCCTTGGATTCGTTGAGAAAGGCGCTGCGCTTGAACAGCCGCCGCAACTGCTTGTCGATATCGACCGGATGCGGTGGATAGTTCATCCACGAATCACCGAAACACAACGCGCGCGGCCACTTTGGCTGCTCACGGATCAAAGCCTCGAAGTCGCGCAGCTGCTTGGACGTAGGCATAGGGGCATCCATCCGTAGAACTGCGCACGATTCCACGCCGATGGCTGCCAGGAGTCAAGCACGCCGGGGCACGGCACTGCGTCAGGAGCCTCCGAACCAGTGCCGCCAACGGGCGCAGCCCCCACCGAAACGACCGATCCGCGCCTCAGGGCGCGCTCCAGCGCACGCTCAGTCCGAGCGCGCGCTCCTGCGCACGTGCGGAAAGCACGTCGGCAGTCGCGAAGTAGTCCTCGTTGAAGGCATTACGCACAAACAGCTGCAGGTCCCAGTCCGGGTGCACATGCCAGGTCAGGTCCAGATCGACGACATCGACCGCATCGCGCGCGACTTCCTCGAATCCGGGCCGCTGCAGGCGCCAGCGGTGACTGTAGAAGGCACCCAGGCTGAAATCGGAGAAGTCGTACTTCGCCTCCAGCGATGTAGTCAGCGGGGGCGAGCCAAACAGCGGATTGCCGGTCAGCGCGTCCTTGCTGCGCACCAGGGTCGCGCTGGCGACCAGCGAGAAGGTCGCAGTCGGACGCCATGCCAGCATGCCATCCACGCCATGCAGCCGCGCCTCGCCGACGTTCGTATACCCGTTGATACCCGGCGCGATGGCAAACAGCTGGATCAGGTCGTTGGCTTTCGTGCGCCACAGGTGAATCTGCCCGCTGACGCTGCCGACTTGCCAGGCATAGCCAAGATCGACTCCAAGGGACTGCTCGGGACTGAGCTCGGGATTGCCGACAATCTCGCCCTGCGGAGTGACGCCGGTGAAAAAACGTTCCTCCAGCGTAGCGAAGCGATAGCCCGAGGCCAGGTTCAAGGTCCAGCGACCCGCATCGCCGGGCGTCCAGACCGCGCCGGCCGTGTACGCGGTATCCGACTCGCGCGAATCCGCGCCGGATTGTTGTTGGTCGACCGCCCCATGACGTGCGCCGACTTCGAGCGCGAACTCTGGCGTGGCCTGCCAGTCGCTGATGCCGAACATCGACCAACCGTCCTCGCGCGCATCGCGCAGGCTGAACACGCGATTCGCCAGCGCTCCGCGGGCATCGAAACCATTGACGTTGCGCCGACCGAGCAACTCGATTCCGACGTTGTGGCTGAAGTCGCCGATCTCGATGCTCTGCTGCACGGTGCCACCGATATCGGTGCTTTCGATGAACGCGAAGGTATCGGGCGTGCCCGGCCGCTGGTTGTAGGTCAGCAGCGACTGGTCGTGCCCGTGCACGCTGGCTTCGAAGCCATTGGCGTGGGTCAGGCGCAGCCGGCCCAGCAGGTGTTCGTCCTTGGGGTAGGTCGTGTCGCGGGCCGGAAAGCGACTGTTCGATTTGCCGATGTTCTCGGTGCGCGAGGGCAGCAGCAAGGCATCGAGTGCGAAGTCGCCGAAGCTGGTGCGGTACTGCAGGCTGGCGCTTTCACGCTCGAAACTGGTGTTGAGCGGGGTGCCATTGGCCGCCTGGCTGTCACCGGCGCGATGTCTGCCTGCGGCAATCGAGAACGACTCATTGCCGTACCCGGCCATCACGCTCGACTCGTTGCCCGAATCGGCGTAGCTGCCCACGACACTGGCGCCATCGAACCAGCGCGGTTCGATCGAGATCGCGCCGCCGAGCGCGCCGGGCCCGAAGTGAACGGTCGCCGGACCGCGGGTGACGTTGATCTCGCCCAGCAGCGAGGGCTCGACGAATGCCACCGGCACGCCAGCGCGGCGCTGCGCGGTGATCGGCGTTCCGCCCACCAGCACCAGGATCCCGTTGCCGCCGCTGCCGCGAATGGAGAAGGTCTCGAAGATGCCGTTCTGCCCGGTCGCGCCAATGCCCGGCACCCGCACGATCAGGTCCTGGAAATCAGACGGCGATCCGACCGCGTCCTGCCAGGTCACCAGATCGGTGGCGAGTGCCGATGGCAGGTCGGCAGCCGTACCCTTCGCCGTCACGACGACCGCGTCGAGTTCGCGTACACCGGCGGCAGCCGACGTCCCATCGGCCGCAGCCGCGCTTTGCGACTCGAGGTCGGGCGACGCCACACGCGCGTCCTGCGCCACGGCTGGCACAGGGCCGAAAGCCGACAGCGCCATGGCCGCGCAAAGCAGGTTGCGCGAATTCGTAACGGACATGCACCGCTCCTGGGTCCGGTGGGCGGCAACAGCGCCGCCAAACCGTGCAGCCTAGACAGTTCGGTGCGTGTCGGCATCGGTCTGCAGACCGATGCGGAGCGGGTTGTGCAGATCTGGCATCGGGCAACCACAGCCCACCTTCCTGCGTGAAAGCTGCATGGCGAAGTCACCCAGATTGCGAGGTTCTCCAGCCGTGCGCTGTGCGCCAACGCTGCATCGACAGGAACACGCCGCCAACCGACATCGCACCGGCAAACAAGGCGCCGTTGAACGCCGCCCACAGTGGATGAGTCAGCAGCACCAGCAGGGTGATTGTTCCCGCGTGCAGCAGGGCCTGAGGCAGGCGATCATCGCGCGACAGCCGTTGGCGTCCTCTCAAGATCGCAACGAACGGCAGTACCGAAGTCACCGCCATGTAGTCCGCGTACGCAAGCCCGTATCGCTGCAGCAGCTTGCGGTCCTGCGCAATCGCCCCAACCAGCGCCAGCACGGCGAATCCGAGAAGATAGAGGCTCTGAGCGAGCGTAGGTGCCAGCAGCGCATGGGCGCTGGCGAAAACGGTCATGCCGACGAAGAATGCATGCCGACTGACTCGCGCGATCCCAGTTGGTGCCTTGAACCCGGTTCGGAACAGTGCCATTGGCGAGCGCGGGTAGGCAGGCAAAGCAGCTACTGCCAGCAGCAGGCCGAGAGTGGCCAGCGTCGCCAGCGCCACGCGCGCAGTCGGAGCCATGGCATGACCGGGACCGACTGGTCCTTCACCGCCAAAGCGCCACACGACGGCCGCGAGGATCCCGAGCGACACGGCAGCAACAGCGCTGAACGCGGCGACGAACCGCTGCTCGCCTAGTCTCATCGCAAGGCGATTGCGTAGTGGCGGGAATCCGAACAACACGTGAGTGCCGGCAAACAACAGCCATGCGCAGAACACCGCGGTCGGTGCGGCGATCATCGAGACCTGCGTGCTGCTTGTCGTGGGGGCAGCGCGCCGAGCTCAACCAAAACGGCAGTCACCGCAACACGGACCAGCGCTTCCAGCCCGGATGGCAGCGCACCGCCCGCCCGCAGGTGCGGTATCACCGCAGCCAGAGGAACATCGACGAGCGCGAATCGCACGCCGCGTTGAGTGGCGAGATCGGACCGATCGAGCAGCCGCGCTGCGTAGCTCACCAGCGCGGAGTCGGCGCGCTGCTTGAGCGCGGCGGCGCGATCTATCGTCGACTGCGGACAAACTCCGGCGAGGAAGTCCTCGCGTCGATGCAACATCAGAATGCGCGCTTCGATGGGATGTGAACGCACGCGCTCGAGAACCATGAGCGCCGACGCCAGACCTGCGGCCCATGGGGCCTTGCCTTCCAGGCACGCGCCGAAAGCGCGCTGGAAGGCTTCGGCTGCGCCGAACCACACCTCTGCGAGTAGCGCATCGCGCGATGAGAATCGATGGTAGATCGAGCCTGTGGGGGCGCCCAGCTCATTAGCGATACGCGCCATCGTGGCCTGCTGCGGCCCGACCTGCGCCGCGATCCGTGCAGTTGCATCAAGGATACGGTCGGAACTGAACTTTTCGCTGCGCGCCATTCAATTAGCATATGCATTCTAGAATATGTCGTCAAGATGCCGTCACCGACCTATCCGCCCACGCTGACGCGCTGCGCGAACCACAGCTTGGGCTTCGCCACGCAAGCTGGCTGCAAGCCTTTCGATCTCTCCTGCTAGGATTTGCGCCATCACTACCGACAGTTCGGGAGTTGCCATGAAGCGTCGAGCTTGTTGCCTGCCTGGGTTGCTGCTGATTGCGATGGCAGGAAGCATGCCTGCAGCGCACGCCGACGCGCTCGGGTCCTGGCTTGATGACAGCGCATCGTGTCTGGCCACGCTGGCTGGTTTCAATGAAGGCCGGCCATGGCTGCAGCTGAAGATCGAAAATGATCGCGTAACCGTCATGGTCGAATCCGGCGGCCGCGACAACGTATTGGTCACGCTGTCCTGCGTTGGGGGTGGGGATAGCGTTGCCGAAGGCAAGGCTTTCCAGGTGCCCGAGGAGATCTCCGGCGGCACCGACCTGCCCGACGAGCGCCTGCCGCGCAACGCCTATGATCGCGCCGGACTGGCAGCGCTGGTCGAGCGCGGCCGCAGCCTGGCCGAGGCGCCGAAACAGGTTCCGTCGGTGCTGGTGGTAACCTCGCTGGCGCTGCCCGAGCCGGTCGTGCAGACCACCATCTCCTTCGAACAGCCTGGGTTTCGCACCCTCACCTTCGATTCCGGTGGGCGCGTGATCGAGGATCGGGCACCGCCGGAATCATCCTGGCTGGCACCGAAAGTCGAATACGGCCCAAGCCTCGGCATCGAAGCGCCGATTCGCTCGGGCGCCAAGGTGATGGAGTTTCTACGCGGCGCGCTGGGTAACAAAACCGTCGTGCATCGGCTGATAGTCGATGCGGGTATGGTCACCGCGGCGTACGACGACGCCACTGCAGGCTACGTTCTGCGCCAGTGGACCGTGGACGAGGGCATGCTGGTCGGCAGTACTCCGGCAAGTCCGATCGATCGCCAACTTGCCGAGCTCTACAAGCGATGCAGCCGTCCGGCAACTGCCGGTGAACTTCCTGCGGCGTTCGAGAAACTGCACAAGAAACTGGGCGAACGCATCGATGCGGCGATCATGTTGACCCTCGATTGCTACGCGAACGGCGGCAAGAGCATCGAGTGGGAGCTGCTCGGTGGCGACGGCAAACTGGTCGAAGGGCAGCCGCTGCTGCAGGAGAAGTTCCGCTTCCAGCCGTAGCAGTCCGACGGTCGCGATCGCGCTCAGAAGCGATAACTCAACGCCGCGCGCAGCGCGCGCGGCTCGAAGGGATGGAAGTGGATGTCCTCGATTCCGTCAGCCGCTTCGCCCGGCAGTCGCGAAGCATAGAAGTAGTCGATATCGTGATCGTCGGAATCGAGCGCGTTGAGCAGGTCCAGCGTCAGCGTCCAGTTACCCCAGCGGCGGCCGGCGCGCAGGTTCACCATCGTCGATCCGTCCGAGCGCACGCTGTTGTCCTCGATCAGCGGGTAAGCGCCGAAATGACGCACCCGCGCGGTGGCGAACCAGCCGCCGTCGAGATTCCAGTTGATGCCGCCACTGACCACCAGTGGAATCGCGCCCGGGATTCGGTCGCCTGCAGCATCCTGGTCACCGAAGCGCGCGCGTGTGTACTCGATCTCCAGCTCGCCACCCCAGCGTTCGCTGCCGAACCAGTACAGACCGAGTTCGACGCCGCGGCGCTCGCTCGGACGGGTTGCCTCGGTGGTCCCCGCATCGCCGACGAACAGCAGCTCGGAATCCAGATCGAGCTGCCACAAAGACAAGGTGCCGTGCACGCGGTCGCCAAGGAACAAACGCGCGCCGAGTTCGCTGCCCACCGAGCCCACCAATGCATCGACACGCTGCGCCGGCTCGCCGCTGACCGGGTCGATGCGGATTGTGGTTCCGCGCGCATCGTTCGAATGCAGACCCTCGCCCCAGGACAGGTAGAGCTCCACGGGCTTGGCGACAGTCAGGATCAGACTGCCCTTAGCCGAAGTCCGATCAGCATCGGCGCGGCCTGAATTTTCCGGCTGCAGCGTGGCAACCTTGAAGTCCAAGCCGTCGTTGCGCACGCCGGCATAAGCGCGCAGTCGCTCGGTGAAGCGCCATTCGCCGTCGGCCCATAGCGCAACGCTGTCTTGCAGCACCTTGTCGTCGCGCACCGGCGTTATGCACGCCCGCGCCACGGTTCGGCACAGGCCGACCCGCTCGATGTCGTCGCGCCGGGCATCGACGCCCACACGGACCTGCCAGCGTGCGTCCTGCCACTGCTGGGTCGCAGCCGCGCCCTGCACGCGGCGCCGATCGAACTGCTGAAACTGATCGCCGCGCAGCGGATCGTCGAGTCGGTAGGTGAAGTTCGACCACAGGTCGAGGCTGTAGTCGATGACATAGGCTGATGTGGTCAGCTCGCCGCCCGCCAGCGGGCCCGCCCAGCCGCCGGACAGAGACTCGCGCGTCGAGTCGCCACCGAGCTGGTTGTCGATCGAACCGAGCGCATCGATCAAGCCTGCGTCTATCGCACGCTGCGGAACCTGGTCGGGCGAGTTCCACTGGTTGTCGTATGCAAGCAACAGCAGGTGCGCGCTGCCCGGACCCACCGGCGCGCTGAACTTCAACGCGAGGTTGTTCTTGCGCACATCCTCGGCAACGTCGGTCCACGGACCGTCGTAGCGCTGGCTCTCGAGCCCGAAGGTCAGCGTCGCTTCGCCCTTCTCGACGCTGCCGACCGACACGAGGCGCCCATAGCCGTTGGCGCCCAGACCCAGCTCGACCACGCGCGCGGGCAGGCGCTCGGCAAGACGGAACGCAGCGCTGCCGGCGGAACCGAAATCGCCGACGTCGGCATAGTAAGGACCCTTGCGGTAGCTCAGCGACTCGACCAGTTCCGGAATCACGAAGTTCAGGTCGGAATAGCCATGGCCGTGACCATGGGTACGCATGTTCACCGGCATGCCGTCGACAAAGGTGGCGAAGTCGGTGCCGTGGTCGAGGTTGAAACCGCGCAGGAAGTACTGGTTGGCCTTGCCCGATCCCGAGTGCTGGGTAGCGACCATGCCGGGCACGTACTCCACCAGATCGCCGGTGCGCAATCGTGGCCGGTCGCGCAACTGCTCCGGCCCGATCTCGCCCTGCGATGCCGAGATTGCCTCGCCGACCAGATTCTGTCGGCGCCCGAGCACCTCGACGGTGGGCAGTCGCGCGGCGCGCGTGGCGTCCGCACGCGCCGCTGCGAGGTCTTCTGCGCTGTCATCGTCGGTGTTCGCCCGCGCGCTGCTCGCAAGCAGGACCATCAAAATGGTGGCCAGCGTCATGCTGTTGATGGCAGTTCTCCCCTGTTGATGTCCAACGCCTGCGCCAGCGCGGTTCGTGCAATGCGCCGGCCGTGATTGTGTACTACAACCCCCGTACGGACCAGCCTCCAGGATGGACGCAATCGCGCGTAAACCTGCTTGCCGCGCCTGTCGACTGTGCTGCTCTGGTCGTCCGCGGCGCCCCCGCGCACGGCTGCCCACACATTGTCGCGCGCAAATGCCACTACCCTTTCCGCACAACCCGTAGCCGCTGCCGAGGATCCGATCATGCCACGCATTGCAGGGCCCTTCGATGTCAAGACCACGCCACTGGACGACCTCAAAGCCGAAACCGGTGCGGCACGATTGCGCCTGGACAAGCGTTACCACGGCTCGCTCGACGCAACCGCCGTCGGCGAAATGCTCGGCCACACCACCAAGACCCAAGGCTCAGCCGGTTACGTCGCCATTGAACGCGTCACCGGAACCCTCGACGGCCGCAGTGGCTCATTCGCAATGCAGCATCTGGGTGCGATGGAAGGCGGGCAGTTCCATCTCGACATTCGCGTGATACCCGACTCCGGCGACGGCGAACTCAGCGGCCTGCGCGGGCGCATGGAGATCCGCATCGAAGCCGGCGGCGCGCACTTTTACACCATCGAGTACAGCCTGCCCGAAACATGAGGTCCCGAGGCATTGCGCAGGTTTTGGCACCGCCCGCGCGTTGAAGCGTAGCCGCACCGAGTCGAATGCCGCTGGCAGAATCGGGTCGCGGCGCCTCTTCGGCTCGCGCAATCGGTCAGCCGCGCGACAACAAGACCGCGCGCTTGTGCAGAACGCCGCAGCTCAGTGCCGCAAGTGCTCAGCGCCTGCTGATGATCAGGTTGCCGAACACGACGCCAAGTTCCCACCCTTTGCCGGTGCCGCTGAGCGCGAGCGACACCTCGCCCTTGGTCACCACCTGCCCCTTGGCCGCACGCCCGGCGCCAGCGCTCGCTTCGGCGCTGGCGTAGGCGCCTAGCAGTTCGCCGATGCTGTCGACGCCGGAGAACTCGCCGACGCCGTTCTCGATCCGCGACTTGCCGACGCTCAACCCGCCACCGCGCGCCTCCAGCCGCACCTGCATGCGCTGACCGTTGTTGCAGGTAATCGTTCCGGTCCCGCTGGACCGCTTGTAGAACACCGACCAGCCCTTCAGATCGAAGCGCATTTCGCAATCGATCTTGGCCGCATGCGCCGAGGACGTCAGCAAGCTGCCCACGCACAGCGCGGCGATCGCGCACAACGAAACGATGGATTTCATGATCTTTAGGTCCTGTCAATCTTGAGCCAACTGCCCGGATTTGCGGCAGGCTCGTGGCGCTCTCCGCCTCACACGCCACGGTACGATACTCCAGCGCGTGATCAGACCGCTACGATATGCACGGCAGCCACCGCGCCGCTCTCCCATCGAGGGGGAAGGAAACGGAGAAACCTGATGAAACTCGGCTACACCATTGTCTACGTCCCCGATGTAGCGGCCTCGTTGGGGTTCTTCGACCGCGCCTTCGGCGTGCCGACCCGATTCCTGCATGAGTCCGGCACCTACGGCGAATTGGAGACTGGCGCCACCACGCTCGCATTCGCCGATCACGCCCTCGGCGAGCACAACTTTCCCGGCGGGCACGTGGAAGCGCACCGTTCGCCACAGCCGCTGGGCTTCGAAGTCGGACTGGTAACCAACGATGTGGCCGCAGCTCATCGCCGCGCGCTCGATGCCGGCGCGGTCGAACTCGCAGCGCCTGCGGCGCGCCCGTGGGGGCAGATTGTGGCGTACTTGCGCTGTCCCGACGGATTGCTGGTGGAACTGTGCACGCCGGTCGGCACGTGAGCCGGGCGTGGCGCCTGTTGCTTTGCGGCGTTGTCCTTGGCGTGCTTGCCATGCCGTTTGCAGGCACGGTTGCGCAGGACGAGGCGGCCAATCGCGCCGCGCAACTGATTGCCGCGGCGCATGCGCAGACCAATGCAGCGGTCACCTACGACGGTTCGTACCGGCGCATCGACTATCCCGGCGGCGACGTGCCAGTCGACCGTGGTGTTTGTACGGATGTCGTGATCCGCGCCTACCGCGCGCTGGCCATCGACCTGCAAGTTGCAGTGCATGAGGACATGCGTCGGGAGTTCGACGCATATCCGAAGCTCTGGGGCCTGCGCCGACCTGATCCAAACATCGACCACCGCCGGGTTCCAAACCTGCAGGCGTTCTTTCGCCGCGCTGGCGCCGCGCGCGACATCGGTCGCGCCGCACAGGACTACCGTCCCGGCGATCTCGTCACCTGGATGCTGCCGGGTAACCTTCCGCACATCGGCATCGTGTCCGACAAAACCTCGCCGGAGGGGGTGCCGCTGATCGTGCACAACATCGGCCGCGGGCCCGAAGTCGAGGACATCCTGTTCGCATATCCGATCACCGGGAACTATCGCTACGCGCTGGGCACCCCGTGACATGCCGCCGGAATGTGCCGTTCCGTTCGTGTTGGACCGTATGGTTCCGGTCAGGACGCGCGGGCAGCCTGACCATCGGGCGTCGGGCAGTGCCGCAACGGCAGCTCCACCGCAAAGCAGCTACCGCCGCCCTCCACGCTGCTCGCCGTGACCCGCCCCTGGTGCCACTCGGCGATTCGCCGAACGATCGCAAGCCCCATCCCGGTGCCGTCATAGACCGAGCGATCATGCAGACGGCGAAACGGTGCGAAGGTCGACTCCGCGAACCGGTTGTCGAAACCGATGCCATTGTCGTTCACGGTGATCCGGCAAATTGGCGCTTGCCCATCCAGCGAAGCCGGGAGTTCCGCAGCCACCCACACCTCGGGTGCCCGCTCGGGATGCTGGTACTTCAAAGCGTTGCCGATCAAATTCTGCAGCAGCTGGCGCATCTGTGTCGGGTCGGCTTCGATTTGCGGCAAATCGCAGATGTGCACCACGCCGGCATTGCGCTGGACCAGGGTTTCCAGGTCATCGATTACCTCGCGCGCGATCTGTCCGAGTGCGACCGGCACAGCCTGCCCCGGCCGGGCACTGACTTTCGAGTACGACAGCACATCGTCGATCAGCGTACCCATTCGGCTCGCTGCTGCGCGCATGCGCGTTATGTAGTCCAGCGCACCATGATCCACCGTGGTGCCGTAGCGGTCGAGCAGCAGCGAGCCGAGTGCCTGCACCTTGCGCACCGGCTCCTGCAAGTCATGCGACGCCGCATAAGTGAATTCCTGCAGGTCGCTATTACGCGTGCGCAGGTCATCCATCGCCTGCGCAAGGGCGGACGCAGCCGCTTTTTCGCGCGTCACCTCGCGCAGTGTGCCGATCAGCCGTACCGGCTTGCCGTCGACCCACTCGGTTTCGCCAACCCCCCGGACCCACACCGAGCGGCCGTCTGCCGTGGTCGGGTTCATCTCCAGATCCCACGGCGCACCTTCTTTCAGCGCACGCGTCATGACATCCATGATGAGTTTGCGATCGGCAGGCGTATACAGCGCCGCGATACGCTCCAGCGAGAGTTCGACGTCGTGCGCAAAGCCGTAAATCCGATGCACATGACCGGTGAAAGTCAGGCTGCGGGTCTTGATTACGTACTCCCATGCCCCGACGTCCGCGATCCGCGACATGCGTTCGAGCAGGTCGGCCTGCCGGGTGAGCGCCTGCTCGCGCTGCACCTGCTCGGTTATATCCTGCGCTGTACCGCTGACCAGCACGCACCGGCCGCCCTCCAGGACCGGGCTGCCCTGCATGCGTACCACGCGCTCGCGTCCGCCGACGTTGCGCATTTCGAGCAGCAGGTCGAATGGCTCGGCCTGCGTGATCGCGGCACGCAGCGCCACATTGAGCCGTACGAAGGAGTCACCCCTGTAAAGAGCTGCGGAGGCTTCCGGCGCAATCGGCGTGTCTGGATCCAAGCCCGCCATCTGACTGGCATAGCGCGAGTGGCGCAGTGTGTTGGCCCCGGGATCGAGTTCCCAGGCGCCGATCTCGCCCAGCGCTGACATGCGCTCGAGCAGCGCTGCCTGCGCCACTGCCTTGGCCTTGGCCAACTGCAGCTGGCGTTGAGACTGCCAGATGCGCATCACGGTCCCGGCGATCAACACGATCAGCCCAATGCAGCAACCGAGTAAAAACGGTAGCGCATCGAACAGCAGTGATCGGCCTGGAAGCTCGGAAACCCACGACGCCCAGGCGACTGCCGCACCGCGATCGTCGGTCAAAGGCATCGATGCCCGCCTCGGATTCCGCGGTGGACCAACGTCCACTACGATGTCCTGCAGCTGCAGCACTGCGCCGACATCATCGAGTATCGAACGATCGAGCCATTTGGTGGTGACCACGATCGGTGCGCGAGGCCCGCGCGGCAGCGAACGTCCGAAGTCGGGCTGGACCAAGGTGGCGGTCACCAGTGCGGGACGCCCGTTCAGGATCTTCAACTGCCCTGAGTCGACCGGTTGGCTCAGCGTCACGGAGAAGTCCGAGGCCGGCCGCCACACGCTGCCGCGCTCACGTTCGCGCTCGCGCAACGGCGCCAGCAGCCCTGCAGGATCGACGCCCAGTGTGGCCCAGTTCGCGGCTACGGCGCGTTCACCATCCGCGCCGTAATAAATTGCCTGATCATCGGCATCGAACACGATAACGTGTTCGATGCCGCGCGTGGCGCCAAGCCAGTCGGCCAGATGCAAGTCGGCCCACATTGGATCGAAGTCGTTGCCCAGATTGGCCACGGCTTCGTCCCACTGCAGCTCGGACCCCACGTGCGCGCGAATGCCTTTCAACTGTGCCGCGATCGCATTGCGCAGTTGATCCTTCTGAGTCGCAAGCGCAAGCGCATCGGCACGCTGCGCAGCCCAAAGCAGTCCCAGGCCCAGAGCAAGAACCAGCGCCACCGCGATCAGCCCGAATGGCGCCGAAAATCGATACCACGTCGGTGCAGCGGGTGCGCGGACCGCGCTCATGGCGTCCGCAATCTCTGCTTGGCGTCACTCGCGCGAGGCGCACAGCGACTCCGCAGGCGTGCGCACTCGGTTCCCGGGTCTTGCGTGCAACATGACATCGCGCAATTGTCCTCGGGCTTGCCTGCCTGTTGGGTTCGATTCGCAAGATGTTGCAATCAGCGTGCCGCGACGCCCCCGGCGCAGCCTGCGCCGCCCGCAATCGCGCTTCCGGGGCCGATGCGGGTGTGTCGTCAATGCAAGTTCTCGCACCTGCCCTGGCGGAAACGCGCCCCATGGGTGCCTGGTGCGTGCCGTGGTTCTACCGATCCGCCCGGCGACCGCGCGCAAACTTGACTCCCGCGCCGCGGGTGCCGCGTTCGCGACCAGCGCCATGGCACGCTCCGTTCGAATCGCGGTTCCGCCGCGCAAGCACACACAATCCATCGCGCCGCCCCTCGATTGCCGCGGCAGCTGCAACTACATGTTGCGTCGGTATTCGCCGCCGACCTCGTAGAGCGCGTGACTGATCTGGCCGAGGGAGTTGTGTTTCACGGCTTCCATCAGGGCCTCGAAGAGGTTGGCGCGCGCGCGAGCGGTTTGTTGGAGGTGGGTTAGGGTGCCGGGGGCGTCGGGGCCGGTTGAGGATGGGGGGGGTGCGGCGGTGCGGTCGCGCACAGGGTGCACCCCTGCAGGGGTGGTGTGCGGTGCGGGGGTGGCGCGGGAGTTGCGGGCAGCGCGGAAGGATTCGACGTTGCGGATCTGTTGCCGCTTTTCGGCTTCGGTGCTGCGGATCAGCTCGATGGTGGCGGCGGTCTCGCCGGCGTGTTCCTTGGGCAGGAACATGTTGACGCCGACCAGCGGCAGGCTGCCGTCGTGTTTCTTGTGCTCGTAGTACATGCTCTCTTCCTGGATCTTGCCGCGCTGGTACATGGTGTCCATCGCGCCCAGCACGCCGCCGCGCTCGCTGATGGCTTCGAATTCCTTGTACACGGCTTCTTCGACCAGATCGGTGAGAGCTTCGACCACGAAGCTGCCCTGCCACGGGTTTTCGCAGAAGTTCAGGCCCAGCTCGCGGTTGATGATCAGCTGGATAGCCACCGCGCGGCGCACGCTTTCTTCGGTCGGCGTGGTAATCGCTTCGTCGTAGGCGTTGGTGTGCAGGCTGTTGCAGTTGTCGAACAGCGCGTACAGCGCCTGCAGGGTGGTGCGGATGTCGTTGAACTGGATCTCCTGCGCATGCAGCGAGCGGCCCGAGGTCTGAACGTGGTACTTGAGCATCTGGCTGCGCGGGCCGGCGCCGTAGCGCTCCTTCATGGCGCGGGCCCAGATGCGGCGCGCTACGCGACCGATCACGGTGTATTCGGGGTCCATGCCGTTGGAGAAGAAGAAGCTCAGGTTCGGCGCGAAGTGATCGACCTGCATGCCGCGCGCGAGGTAATACTCGACGATGGTGAAGCCGTTGCTGAGGGTGAAGGCGAGCTGGCTGATCGGGTTCGCGCCGGCCTCGGCAATGTGATAGCCGGAGATGCTGACCGAGTAGAAATTGCGCACCCCGCGGTCGACGAAAGTCTGCTGGATGTCGCCCATCATGCGCAGGGCGAATTCGGTGCTGAAGATGCAGGTGTTCTGCGCCTGGTCCTCCTTGAGGATGTCGGCCTGCACGGTGCCACGCACGGTTTTCAGCGTATCGGCCTTGATCCGTGCGTAGGTGTCCGCATCGACCACTTCATCGCCGCCGACGCCGAGCAGCAGCAGACCCAGCCCCGCGTTGCCTTCGGGCAGCGGGCCTGCGTACTGCGGGCGCGGGCGATCGGCGTAGATGGCGGCGATGACCTGCTCGGCGCGCGCCATGCGCGCCGGGTCTTCGCGCAGGTATTTTTCCACCTGCTGGTCGACCGCCGTGTTCATGAACATGGCGAGGATGATCGGTGCCGGACCGTTGATGGTCATCGATACCGAGGTCTTGGCATCGCACAGGTCGAAGCCGGAGTAGAGCTTCTTCATGTCGTCGAGCGTGGGCACGTTGACGCCGGAGTTGCCGACCTTGCCGAAGATGTCGGGCCGCTCATGCGGGTCTTCGCCGTACAGCGTCACCGAGTCGAAGGCGGTGGACAGGCGCACAGCGGGCTGACCGAGACTCAGGTAGTGGAAGCGGCGGTTGGTGCGCTCGGGCGTGCCCTCGCCGGCGAACATGCGGATCGGATCCTCGCCAGTGCGGCGGTAGGGATACACGCCACCGGTGTAGGGATACTCGCCGGGCAGGTTTTCCTTGCCGAGGAATTTCAGCAGATCGCCCCAGTCGCGGTAGCGCGGTGGTGCGATCTTGGGGATCTTCTGGTGCGACAGCGAGGTGCGGTAGTTCTCGATGTGGATGGTCTTGCCGCGCACTTGGTATTCGCTGATGTCATCGGTGACGGCCTTCAGCCGTGCAGGCCATTCGCGCAGCTGCTTGTGCGACTCGGTGGTCAGATCGTTCAGGGCTGCGTTGTAGCGTTGCCGCAGCGTGAGAAGCGTCTTGTCGGGGGTCGATTCGCTCGATCCTCCCGATTCGCCCAGCAACGCCGAAGCGGGATAGGCCTGCAGCGGCGTCGGCAACGCAGGGTCGGCGAGCTCGCGCAGCGTGTCGTAGTAGCTTTGCGCACGGCTGGCGGTGTCCGCCTGCGATTCGCAGCGGATGTTGAGCGCCCTGCCCTGTTCGGCGATCTCGGCCAGATAGCGCACGCGGGCGCCCGGGATCAGCACCGTGGCGCGCGGCTCCTTGAGCGCCACATCGAGCTGCGGCTGCCAGTCGCAACGCCCCGAAGCCCTGCAGGAAACCACCCCGGGTGCGACCGCAGCCTCCGACGCAGTGCCGGGCGAGAGTTGTGCGCTTGCCCCTGACAACCCGAGCTTGGCCTTCACCAGCCGGCACAGGTTTGTGAACATCCAGGTGACACCCGGATCGTTGAACTGGCTGGCGATGGTGGGATACACCGGCACGTCCTCGTCGGCGAGCGTGAAGGCGTTGCGGTTGCGCTTCCACTGCTTGCGCACATCGCGCAGCGCGTCTTCGGCGCCGCGGCGATCGAATTTGTTGAGCACCACCAGTTCGGCGAAGTCGAGCATGTCGATCTTCTCCAGCTGGCTCGGCGCACCGAAGTCCGAGGTCATGACGTAGACCGGAAAGTCGACGAGATCGACGATCTCCGAATCGCTCTGGCCGATGCCGGCGGTCTCGACCATCACCAGGTCAAAACCGAGCGAGCGCAGGTAGGCCACGCAGTCCTTGAGCACGATGTTGGTCGCCACATGCTGGCGTCGGGTGGCCATCGAGCGCATGAACACGCGCGGGCTGCGCAGCGCATTCATGCGGATGCGATCGCCGAGCAGTGCGCCGCCGGTGCGCCGCCGGGTGGGATCGACCGAGATCACCGCGATGCGCATGAGCGGAAACGCGGCGAGAAAGCGGTTCATCAGCTCGTCGGTGACCGACGACTTGCCCGCACCGCCGGTGCCGGTCAGGCCGATGACGGGCGTGCGGCCGCCAGCGAGCTGCCACTGCTTGCGCAGGGTAGCCAGCTCGGTTTCGGGAATCGCAGCGTTTTCGATCGCGGAGAGGGCCGCGGCAATGGTGGTCTCGCTGGGAAGGGCTGCGGAATCGGTGCCAAGCATGCTCGGCACGGCGGCGGTCTGCGGTCGTGCTGCCCGCGCCGCGTGCGTGCGCCGCACCAGGTCCTCGATCATCGCCACCAGCCCCATCGCCATGCCGTCGTTGGGGTGGTAGATGCGCTCGACGCCATAGGCGTGCAGTTCGGCAATCTCTTCCGGGGTAATGGTGCCGCCACCGCCACCGAATACGCGGATGTGCGGCGCGCCGCGCTCGCGCAGCATGTCCACCATGTACCTGAAGTACTCCATGTGGCCACCCTGATAGCTGCTCAGGGCGATCGCGTCGGCATCCTCCTGCAGGGCGGCGCGCACCACGTCCTCGACCGAGCGGTTGTGGCCCAGATGCACGACCTCCCCGCCCTGCGCCTGGATCAGCCGGCGCATGATGTTGATCGCCGCATCGTGGCCGTCGAACAGGCTGGCGGCGGTGACAAAGCGCAGGGGTGCCTGGAGTGCGGCTTTGCCCGGAACGGGCAGGCGGGTGGCGGGGGTGCTCATGACGACTCCGTTACAGCAGCGGCGATACTGCAATTGTAGGACAAGCGGCTCGCCACGGAGGGTTCTGGCAGCGCCAGCCGAACGCTATATGCGGCGCAACATATTGCTTGGACACGGATTGGCGCATACTCCGCAGCGTACAGGGGGCTGACGCTGCGTCATGGACAGACACCGGGTGCATCCGGATGTCATCACTGCGCGTAGTTGCTTGAATGACGTCGAGTGGCATCCGCCACTCGAAAGAGCTCTACCCAATGGGGAGATGTGCGATGTTGAAGCGAATCGGTTTGGCTACTGCCGGCGCGATGCTGGCGATCGTGGGCACCGCAGCGCATGCTGCAGATCATCGCGACTCGCCGATTGCCACTGCGGATCCCGCAGCGGACTTGAACGATATCTACACCTTCGTCAATCCCAACAACCCGGCCGAGACCATCCTGGTCGCCACCGTGGTTCCCTTCGCGACCAGCAACTCGCGCTTCTCAGACGCGGTGGAATACCGGCTGCATATCGATAACGGTGCCGGTCCAAACAGCTTCGTGATCCTGTGTCGTGCATCCAGCCAGTCGACGGTGATGACGTGCAACGGCCCGGGCGGACTGACCGTCAGCGGTGGCCTCAACCGCACGGTTTCCGGCACTGGCGTCCGGATGTTCGCCGGACTGCGCGACGATCCGTTTTTCTTCGATCTGAATGCTTTCAACGCGACGCGTGCGGCAGTCGCCCCGCGCTTCACCAACCCCGGCAGCAACTTCTTCGTCGGCAACACGCTGGCGATCGTGCTGGGCGTGCAGTCCAGTCGCCTTACCAACAATGGCGCCAGCACGACGCTGCGCGTTTACGGCTCGACCACCCGTGTGGGCGAGATCGGCGTGTCGGCGGGCGTCAGCGGCCTGTGGTTCGACGCAGCCAACCCCGGATTCGGTGCGCATATCGAGGTCCTCGCGCCGGAAGCTGTGGGCGGCCCCGATCGCGTTGCCTTTGCCTGGTATACCTACAATCGCACCGGTCAACAGCGTTGGGTGGTTGCCAGCGGACCGTTCGCCAACTCGCAAACCAACCTGACCAACGCCATCTACACCACCGGCGGCATTGCACCGCCGAACTTCAACCCGGCGCAGGTGACGAACCGTCCTTTCGGCACCATCGCGATCAATTTCAGCAACTGCAATACCGCCACCATGACCTACACCACCACCGACCCGGAGTTCAGCTCGGGCACGGTGACGCTGACCCGCCTGACCGCGATCAAGGATCTGCCGTGCACCAACTTCTTGTCCGGCCAGATCGATCGCAACGGGCGGCCGGCGATCAATCCTGCGCTGATCGACCTGCTGACGAACACCGGCAAGAAAGACCAGTACAACCGCGCGGTCGACCCGGCGAGCTGGGCGGGCCTGTTCCAGGCCGAGATGCAGGCCAATCTCGCAGCGCTCGATACGCTTGATGGCACGACCGGCAACACCCTGCTGCCGCCCGCCGTGGCCGCCGGCGTGTTCGTCGATGACCGGCTGGTGATCAATGTCGCGCGTCCGCAGTGCGATGCCTACCTCGCGATCGAGACCAACAATCCGACCTTCTGCGGTGGCCGGACGCTGGCCCGCGACGTGATCGACGACACCCTCGGCGCAGCCGTGGGTCCTGGCGTGCGCGACAACGTGGCCAACGACAGCATCCTGTTGACCGACTTCCCGTTCCTTGGCGTGCCGCTCTGACCCGGCCCGCGTAGCAATACCGCACTTCGGGGCGCCATCACTGGCGCCCCGATTTTTTTGCGCCACCTGCAAACCCGACCGGGGAACACCTTGATGCGTTGGCAAATCGCGCTACTGACACTCGCGCTCGGCGGCTGTGCGGCCATGGCACCAGGGCCCGAAACGCTTCCTCAGGCCGCGCAAACGACTGCGAACCCGCAGGCTGTCGGACCGCGCTATCCGCTGACGGTCGACGACTACCGCACCAGCGATCCGGCCATCTATATCGGCAACGTCGACGCACATGTGCTCGGCGTACGCGAGGCGCTCGCGCGCAGCGGCAACCCCGAGCATGCATCCGCGCTGGGCGGCGCCCTGCTGCAGCGGTACCGGATTATCGGGCGCATCGACGATGCGGATGAGGCGCTGCAGTTGCTTGAAGGCGCCGCTGTGAAACGCCCCAACGATGTGCAGACCGCCGTGCTGCTGGCCAGCGCGCTGTCGGTGTTCCACGAATTCGATGCAGCACGCGCGCAGATCAGGCGCGTAGCGGGCCTGGCCGGCGCGCGCGATGATGCATTCCTGGTGCGCACCACGCGCGAGATCGATCTTGCATCCGGCGCCTATGGCAACGTCGCCGATCTGATCGCTGC
The DNA here is from genome assembly GCA_038224265.1 of Lysobacterales bacterium. Taxonomy (GTDB): domain Bacteria; phylum Pseudomonadota; class Gammaproteobacteria; order Xanthomonadales; family Ahniellaceae; genus UBA4656. Next base: position 31,188 of record JBBRFN010000001.1, on the reverse strand, counting down.
GGCCGCTACCCCGGTCGCGGACTTCTACGAGCTTGCGCTGCGCGCGGATTTGATGGCTGCCAAGGGCGATCCGATCGTGGCCAGGCACTTGCTGCAGACCGCACAAGGTCTGTTCGCGGATGTGGATCCGTTTCAGCTGGCGTGGTTGCATTCACAGCAGGGCATCATCCTGCTGCGCTTCGGCGATGTCGCCGGGGCGCGGACCTTTTTCGCCGCGGCCCATGCGCGCCTGCCGCAGTACTACCTCGCCACCGAGCATCTGGCCGAGACCGAGTTCCTGCTCGGCAACCTCGACGCCGCGCGCACGCTGTACCTGCAGGTGATCGAACAGACGGGCAACCCGGAGTTTCTGGCCGCGCTGGGCGATGTGGAAGCCGCGGCGGGACGCACGTCCGAGGCGACTGCGGCACGTCTGGCTGCACGCCGTGGCTACGAGACCCTGCTCAAGGTGCATCGCGCCGGCTATCTTCAGCATGCGGCCGAATTCCACCTTGCCATCGGTGAACCGGCCCTTGCGCTGGAACTGGCGCAGGAGAATCTTGTCCTGCGTCGCGATGTTCTCAGCCTGGCCCTGGTGGTTGACACGGCAATCGCAAACCAGCGTACCGACATCGCGTGCGCGGCATTTCGCGATGCCACCGCGACCGGCCTGTCGCCGCCAGAGATCACTCGGCACGCCACGCTGGCCCAAGCCTGCAAGGCCTGATCGCGGCAGCGCTATTCCTGCAATTGAGGACACAGTGGGCGGTCGTTGGCACGCCCCGACGCCGGCGTCCGGAAAACCCCGTACACCGGGTCGCCCACCGCGCCGCTCAGGCGATGAAGCCGCTCTCGCGCAGGGCGCGCGCCAGCCGCAGGCCCCAGGCATGCTGCGCCGGCTCAGCCTCGAGCAGGTCATGGCGCAGCTCGAACATGATGTGCGGCAGGCCGCGGCCGATGGCGTGATGGTCCAGGGTCCAGCCCATCGCCGAGCGACCGTCGTAGGGCTGGTTGTCGCCGACGCGCAAGCCATCGGCTGCGAGCCAGTCGATGACCCGCGCCACCGGCTCGCGCGAGAGCTTCCACAGCACGCCGACCTCCCATGGGCGGTGGATGCCGGCCATCAACGGCGTGAAGCTGTGCACCGCGACCACCGTCGGCCGCACCCCATGGGCGATGAGGCCGTCGAGGTGGGCATCGATCCGCGCGTGGTAGGGCGCGTGGAAGCCTGCAATGCGGCTGGCGCGCTCCGCGTCGCTGATCGTGAGGTTGCCGGGAACGAAGGTGTCGTCGCTCTCGGCGAGGATCAGGGTGGCATCGTCGTGCGCGCGATTGAGGTCGACCAGCAGTCGCGAGTAAACGCCGTGGATAAGCGGGCAATCCAGCGCCTCAGCCAGCGCGGTCGCCACCCCGGCCGCGCCAAGGTCCCAGCCGATATGGCGCGACAGTTCCGCGCGGCCGAGCCCGAGCTCGGCATACGCGGGCGGCACGCGGTTGCCGGCGTGGTCGCATAAAACGACCACGTCGCGGCGCGCACCCGGGACGAAGCGGAACGGCAGTTCGTTCACCCCACGGAGTGTGCCGCAAGTCCGCCCCGGCCAGCCAGCCCGGCCACCCGGCCGCGCGCGGGCATTGATCGAGGTCATCACGTGCCCGAACCCAAGGCGGCACCGTTCAGCCGCACACGACGGGAGACCGGCGATGGACTTCGGGGCTGGCGGGCCCGCGTCGGAATCGGTAGCGGAACTGGCGGCGTTCGCGCGACTTCAGGGCTGGCCGGCCTGTTCCGCCGCATCGCCGACGACCCGCCGCGCCGTGCATCGTGGTGGTGGCGCCGGGGCTGAGCATTGACCCCGCGGCGCGCGCCCGCGTGCCGGGCGTGCGGCACTGCGAGGAACGCGACCGCGCGATGCGGATGTGGCTACGCCTGCCGGCGACCCGCATCGTCCTTGTGCGCGCCCCGTATCGGCGGCTGATCCCCGAGGACCTGATCGACATCGTGGTACGCCACCGCCTGCACTTCGACCCCACCACCCAGCAGGGCGTGGTGTTAAACCTGATCGGCGCGCTGTCGGAGTTCGGCAAGCTGGGCCGGGTCTGCAGCGCCGGCACGACGGACGCCGCCCGCGCACTCTTTGCGCATGCGCCGACTGTGCTGGACCAGGAAGCAGGTGCCGTCTGCGCGCGCGGGCCCTTGCTCGGGGGCGTGCACCGACAGCGGCGATTCGAAGTCTTGCTCCTGCACGGTCTTCGACCTGGTGCCCGTCGCTTCGCGGTCGATCTGATGCCGCAGCGGCAGCCTCGAGCAGCGGTCTGCGTTGGACGGCGCCCTGCTGCAGCAGACCCTGATCAGCGGGCGCATCGGCGATACGCCGCGCTGGTCCAATCGTGCAAGGCCTGATCGCGGCAGCGCTATTCCTGCAGCAGCGAGGCTTCGAAGCGCTCGTTCACGTGTTCGGGCCTGGCGCGGGCCCGGAACGGAATCACCCGCCCGTAGACGCGGTCGACATGGACCCGGTTGCGGCCGCCGCGTCGCGCCTCGTCGCAGGCGCGCTCGGCGCGCGCGAGCAGGATGGTCAGGCTGTCGTTGCCGCGCTCGCTGCAGGCCACCCCGAAGCTGGCGGTCAGCGCCAGCCACGGCAGTCCCGGCAGGCGCATGCGGCGGATCGCGGCGCGCACATGCTGGGCGATCGCGTGGGCCTGGTCGGGCTCGACCGAGGGCAAGGCAATTGCGAACTCATCGCCGGCGATGCGACCGGCGAGATCGACAGGCCGGATCGCGCCGCGGATGCCGGTTGCCACCTGCACCAGCAGCTCGTCGCCCAGGTCGTGGCCATGGGTGGCATTGATGCTGCGGAAATGATCGACATCCAGCATCACCACGCCGAAATTGCGGCCCTCCGCGAGGGCGCTGGCGCGGGCCGCGTCGGCGCGCTGGAAGAACTCGCGGCGCGCGAGCATGCCGGTCAGTGGATCGACGCCACTGGAATGCTGCAGACGGCGCTCGAGCGCCTTGTGCGCGCTGATGTCGCGCTGGATCGCGGCATAGTGGGTGATGCTGCCGTCGGCAGCGCGCATCGGTTTGACCGACAGGTCCATCCAGCAGGTGCTGCCGTCCTTGTGGTAGTTGAGCACGACCTCGCGGACCGCTTCGCCGCGCTGCAGGTCCGCACGCATCCGTGCGAGCACGGCCGCATCGGTCTGCGGACCGCGCAGCATGCACACGCTGTTGCCGACCGCCTCGGCTGCGCTGTAGCCGGTGAGTCTGGTGAACGCCGGATTGACGTACACGATTCGCGGACCATCGCCATCGAGCGGTGCCGCCTCGCTGACGATCACCACGTCTGCCAACAGTCCGATCAACTGTTCGAAGTGAGGTTGCATGGGTTGCATTCCAGGGCAGGCCAAATGGATTCACCATGCGACGGACGCAGCGGTGCTTGCCAGAAACATCGGCCGACTGCGGGGATTCTTGAGCGCGAGCGCCGCGAAACAACGATCGAAGCGACTTCACGTCGGGGATCTCCCGATTGGCGCGCGACGTGTATCCGGGTGCGCCTGCAGGCGCTACCCGGCGTCGCTGCTGCGAAAGCGCTCTGTTTCGGCGCCGAAGCCGGCGTCAACGCGTCAGTTCGGCGCGCTGATCTGGATGCTGTCGTCGAAGGTGTAGCTCTGCACCGTGCGCGACTTGGTGCGCATCGCTTCGCCATCGACCTCCTGCTTGAGCGGCAGGCCGGTGTCGGCGTCGATCCACAGCGTCACCCGGCTGCTGGCGGTGATGCCCATCAGCGTCACCGTGGAGTCGTAGCGATACACCTTGGCGCCGTGACCATCGACCGTGGCGTCAGCCAGCTGCTCGATATTGGTCATGCCCTCGTAAGTCTTGCGCATCGCCTCGGGCGTCAACGACTGGATCATGCGGCTCATGTCCATCGGCAGCTTCATCCACTCGCCGCCTTGCTTCATGTAGGTAGATCCGGGCAGGATCACGTACTCCAGCAGCGTGCCGCTGGTGTCGAGTCGCATCGCGTAGCGGTCTGGCCAGACCACGGTGTTTTCCATCCGCGTAGTGGTGCCATTGCTTTCGCTCACGCCCACCGTGCGGAACTTGCCCTTGGCCACCATCGCCTCGTGCGCGGCGAGGATGTCTTCCTTCGGGCCGGCGAATGCAGGCGCTGCAAAGCCGAACATCGCTACTGCGAGTGCAGCAGTACGAACAAGGCGTGGAATCATCACTGGCGGCTCTCCCGTCGGGCGTTGGCGGCCCGAATCGAGTCTTGAGGATACAAGCTACGCGCCGCAGCAGGCACGCCTGCACGATTCGCCCGCGAGCTGCGCCCCACGGCGAACTTCGGAAGCCAGCGGATCAAGCCCGCTTTCGACGCAGGCAGCGGGTCATCCGCGATAGACTCGACGGCTCCGAACGCCTTGGGTCGGTCGTACCTGCGGCACCCGCTGACCCCACGAGCACCCAGCGACCATGCGCCCGTTCCAACTGACCGAAGAACTCGACCTGCTGCGCGAGACCGTGCACGCGTTCGCCGAGAAGGAAATCGCTCCGCGCGCCGATCGCATCGATCGCGACAACCAGTTTCCGGCCGACCTGTGGCGCAAGCTCGGCGACCTCGGCCTGCTCGGCATCACCGTGACGCCGGACCACGGCGGGTCCGGCATGGGCTATCTCGCGCATGTAGTGGCACTGGAGGAAATCTCGCGCGCTTCCGGCTCGGTCGGGCTGTCGTACGGCGCGCATTCGAACCTGTGCGTGCAGAACATCGCCAACAACGCCAACCATGAGCAGAAGGCGAAGTATCTGCCGAAGCTGTGCAGCGGCGAGTTCGTCGGCGCGCTGGCGATGAGCGAGCCGGGCGCGGGTTCCGACGTGGTCGGTTCGATGGCCTGCCGCGCCGAGCTCAAGGGCGACCGCTGGGTCGCCAACGGCTCGAAGATGTGGATCACCAATGGTCCCGACGCCGACGTGCTACTGGTGTATCTGCGTACCGCACCGCGGCCCGCCGGGTCGCGCTGCATGACCGCGTTCATCGTCGAGAAGGGCATGCGCGGATTCTCCACCGCGCAAAAGCTCGACAAGCTCGGCATGCGTGGTTCGAATACCTGCGAGCTGGTGTTCGAGGATTGCGAGATTCCCGACGAGAACCGGGTGGGCGAAGTCAACGAAGGCGTGCGGGTGCTGATGAGTGGACTCGACACCGAACGCCTGGTGCTCTCGGGCGGCCCGATCGGCCTGATGCAGGCAGCACTCGATATCACCATTCCCTACGTGCGCGAGCGCAAGCAGTTCAACGCCCCGATCGGAACCTTCGGCATCATGCAGGCCAAAGTGGCCGACATGTACACCGCGCTGCAGTCATCGCGCGGTTTCGCCTACATGGTGGCGCAGGATTTCGACCGCGGGATCAAGAGCCGTATCGACCCCGCGGCGTGCCTGCTCAACGCCTCGCAGAACGCGGTGAAGGTCAGCCTCGAGGCGATCCAGGCGCTGGGCGGCAACGGCTATATCAACGACTACCCGGCCGGGCGCCTGCTGCGCGACGCCAAGCTGTACGAGATCGGCGCGGGAACCAACGAGATCCGGCGCATGTTGATCGGGCGCGAGCTGTTCCACGGAAAATCGTAGGAGCGGCGCATGCCATTTGCCCGCTGGCGCCTCGCAGCGCGATAATCGCTGACCACCACCGGAGTTGCCGCCATGTCGGATTCGATCGTCATCGTAGGTGCCAAGCGCACCGCCATCGGCGCGTTGCTCGGGCAGTTCACCGGCGTTCCGTCGCCGACACTGGGGGCGGTCGCGATCAAGGCGGCGCTGGCGCAGTCGAGCGTGCCGGCGGCAGATATCACCGAGGTAATCATGGGTTGCGTATTGTCGGCCAACCTCGGTCAGGCACCGGCCCGACAGGCCATGCTGCAGGCGGGGCTGCCGGTTTCGGCTGCGGCCACCACCATCAACAAGGTGTGTGGTTCCGGCATGAAGGTGATCATGCTTGGGCATGATCTGCTGCAGCTCGGCTCGGCCGATGCGGTGGTGGCAGGCGGCATGGAATCGATGACCAATGCGCCGCACCTGCTTCCGAACAGTCGGGTCGGCACCAAGTACGGGGCGATCGAAGTGGTCGACCACATGGCGTGGGACGGCCTGACCAATCCATCCGACAAGCAGGCGATGGGCGTGTTCGGCGAGATGTGTGCGGCCAAGTACCAGTTCACCCGCGACGAGCAGGACGCCTTCGCCGCCGAGTCGGTGCGCCGCGCGCAGGCTGCCATCGCCAGTGGCGCGTTCCGCGACGAGATCGCGATGGTCGCGATTGCAGGGCGCAAGGGTGAGGTTCACGTCGATACCGACGAAAGCCCCGGCAAGCTGGATGCCTCCAAGATTCCATCGCTCAAGCCGGCGTTCAAAAAGGACGGCACCATCACCGCTGCAACCTCGTCGAGCATCTCCGATGGCGCTGCGGCCACTATCCTGATGCGCGAGTCGGACGCGAGGACGCGCGGCGTCACGCCGATCGCGCGCATCGTTGGGCACGCAACGCATTCGCAGGAACCGGAGTGGTTCACCACCGCACCGGTCAGCGCGATCGGCAAGCTGCTGGCCAAGATCGGCTGGAGCGTGGCCGACGTCGATCTGTTCGAAGTCAACGAAGCCTTTGCCGTGGTCGCCATGGCGCCGATGCGCGAGCTCGGAATCGCCCATGGCAAGCTCAATATCAATGGCGGCGCGTGCGCGCTGGGGCACCCGATCGGCGCTTCGGGCGCTCGCATCGTGGTCACCCTGCTGCACGCGCTGCGTGCCCATCGGCTCAAGCGCGGCGTGGCCGCCCTGTGCATCGGCGGCGGCGAGGCGACAGCGCTGGCCGTGGAACTTGTTTGAACCTTGCGGTACAACTGCGGTTCCGTAATCGATCGCCGATCACGGCAATAAGCATAATCGGTCAACCCCAGGAGAGATTCACCATGAAGATGACCAAGCTCGCATTGGCTGCCGCCATTGCGTTCGGCCTTGCCGCCTGCTCGCAGCAGTCGGCCGACCAGGCCAAGGAAGCCGCCGACAAGGCTGCAGCAGCAGCCCAGCAGGCAGCCGACGCCACCAAGCAGGCCGCCGACCAGGCTGCCGAGGCCGCCAAACAGGCCAGCACCGCAGTGGGCCAGGCTGTCGATTCGGCAGGCCAGGCTGCCGGTGACGCAGCGCAGGCCGCGGGCGATGCCGCCAAGGCCGCAGGCGAAGCCGCCAACGACGCCGCAGAGTCTGCAGGCGACGCAGCCGCATCGGCTGTCGACGCCGCCAAGGCTGCAGCGACCGACGCTGCCGACGCCGTCGAAGCAAAAGCCGACGAAGTGAAGGAAGAGGTCAAGAAGGACGGCTGATTCGGCCGCTCTTCGTGTCGTATCGAAGCCCCCGCTCGCCGGGGGCTTCGCATTCAGGGGGCCCGAGCATGCGCCCGACAGTCGGCTGCACGCGGCATCGTTGTACCGCCGGACCCGGTCTGTGGTTTGATGATCGGGCATACCCCGCCAGATTGAACGCACGCGCCCATGCCCGCCATCGAATCGAAAATCGATCCGCGCAGCGATGATTTCGTCGCCAATGCGGCGCAACTGACCGCGCTGGTCGACGATCTCAAGCAGCGCCTGCAGCGCGCGGCCGCCGGCGGCGGCGACAAGGCGCGCGCCAAGCACACCGAGCGCGGAAAGCTGCTGGCTCGCGAGCGCATCCGCGCCCTGCTCGACCCTGGATCACCGTTCCTCGAGCTGTGCCCGCTGGCGGCCGAAGGCATGTACGAGGGTGCAGCACCTGGCGCCGGTCTGGTCGCCGGGATCGGACGCGTGCATGACCGCGAAGTGCTGGTCATCGCCAACGACGCCACGGTCAAGGGCGGCACCTATTTTCCGATGACGGTAAAAAAACACCTGCGCGCGCAGGAGATCGCAGCACAGAACCACCTGCCGTGCGTGTATCTGGTGGATTCCGGCGGCGCCTTCCTGCCCCTGCAGGACGAGGTGTTTCCCGACCGCGATCATTTCGGGCGGATCTTCTACAACCAGGCGCGGATGAGCGCGCAAAACATCCCGCAAGTCGCGGTGGTGATGGGTTCGTGCACTGCCGGCGGCGCCTACGTGCCGGCGATGAGCGATGAGACCATCATCGTGCGCGAACAGGGCACCATTTTTCTCGGCGGCCCACCGTTGGTGAAGGCCGCCACCGGCGAGGTGGTCGACGCCGAGGCGCTGGGTGGCGCCGAGGTGCACACCGCGCAGTCCGGCGTGGCCGACCACTTCGCCGAGAACGACGCGCACGCGCTGCAGATCGCGCGCGAGGTGCTCGCGCATCTGAACCGCAGCAAGCCGATGCCACTGGCATTGCGCGCGCCAGTCGCGCCCAAGTACGACCCGCGCGAGCTGTACGGCATCGTGCCGCGCGACACCCGCTATCCCTTCGATATTCGCGAGATCATCGCGCGCATCGTCGACGGCTCCGAGCTGCAGGAGTTCAAGGCGCGCTATGGCAAGACGCTGGTCTGCGGCTTTGCCCACATCCACGGCTATCCGGTCGGCATCGTGGCCAACAACGGCATCCTGTTCGCCGAGAGCGCGCTCAAGGGCGCGCATTTCATCGAGCTGTGCAACCAGCGCGACATTCCGCTGGTGTTCCTGCAGAACATCACCGGCTTCATGGTCGGCCGCAAGTACGAGAACGCCGGGATCGCCAAGGACGGCGCCAAGATGGTCACCGCGGTGGCCTGCTCGCACGTGCCCAAGTTCACCGTGATCATCGGCGGCAGCTTCGGTGCCGGCAACTACGCGATGTGCGGCCGCGGCTACTCGCCGCGATTCCTGTGGATGTGGCCCAACGCAAGGATCAGCGTGATGGGCGGTGAGCAGGCAGCCAGCGTGCTGGCCACCGTGCGCCGCGATGGTCTGGAAGCCTCAGGCCAGGACTGGTCGGGCGCCGACGAAGATGCGTTCAAGGCACCGATTCGCGCGCAGTACGAGCAGCAGGGTAACCCCTACTACGCCTCGGCGCGGCTCTGGGATGACGGGGTGATCGATCCGGTGGATACGCGGAGGATTCTGGGGTTGGCCATGTCGGCTTGTTTGAATGCGCCGATCGAGAAGGGAAGTTTTGGGGTATTCAGGATGTAAAGCTGCTGCTCGGTTGCGTTTTTTCGAAAGCCGATTTGCTCGATTTCTCAGAGCCGAGATCATGATCTTCTGCGGTAGGAAAAAAGCGGTTTCATGACTCGGCCGCGGTTCGCGTTGCTTGTTCTTTCTGAGCCGATCTCTGAAGAAACAAGCAACCCAGGGACCGCCGCCAAATCCCTCAACTACCTGCCGAAAGCAACCAAGATCCGGCCGAGACGAAAATCATCATTCAACTGACTTCGTCCCGCAGCCACTACACCCCCCACAAGAACCGCCGGAAAAACCCTTCACCGTCGGCACCGGCGCCAACACCCGCCCTGCCCTCTGCAACCAAGCCCAGCGCATCGGCCGCAACATCCATATCACCAGCGATCGCCGAACACGCCCAAACACCTTCGGCCACTGCCGATGCACCAGATAAACCACACTGATCAGCAGAACCAGCGCAATCACCGACCACTGAGCGATCACGGACGGATTCATTCGAACACCCGCACCGCGACCTGGTAGGTCACCAGCGACGCCACATAGGCCAGCGCAAACAGATACGCAGTCGCGAAACCGGCAGTACGCCAACCGTGGGTCTCGCGCCGAATCACCGCGATGGTCGACAGACACATCGGCGCATAGATGTACCAGACCAGCAGCGACAGACCGGTGGCCACCGACCACTGGCTGGCAACGATAGCCGACAGCTGCGAAGCCATCGCGTCGTCGCTGGCCGCCTGCAATGCGTACACCGTGCCGAGCGCCGAGACCGCGACCTCGCGCGCGGCCAGACCGGGCAGCAAGGCGATGCAGATTTCCCAAGTGAAGCCCAGTGGCGCGAACAGCGGCTGGATGAAGTGGCCGATCTTGCCGGCGAAGCTGTAGTCAATCGCAGCGCCAGTGGCACCGGCCGGCGCGCCGGGAAAACTCGAAAGGAACCACAGGATCACGGTCAGTGCGAGGATCACGGTGCTGACCCGACGCAGGAATATGTAGGCGCGCTCCCACAGGCCGATCGCGAGGTCGCGCAGGTTCGGCAGCCGATATGAGGGCAGTTCTAGCAGCAGCGATCGTTCGCCATCGCCTCGACGCCAGCGTTTCATGATCCACGAGATCAGCAGCGCGCTCGCGATGCCGGCCACGTACAGCGCGAACAACACCAGTCCCTGCAGGTTGAACCATCCCGCCACCTCGCGCCGCGGCACGAAGGCGCCGATCAGCAGGGTGTAGACCGGCAGGCGCGCCGAGCAGGTCATCAGTGGCGCGACCAGGATCGTGGCCAGTCGATCGCGTGGATTCTGGATCGAGCGCGCGGCCATGATGCCGGGGATCGCACAGGCGAAGCTCGACAGCAGCGGAATGAACGAGCGGCCGCTCAAGCCGGCCGCGGACATCAGCCGATCGAGCAGGAACGCCGCGCGCGGCAGGTAGCCCGATTCCTCCAACAGCAGGATGAATACGAACAATATGATGATCTGAGGCAGGAATTCGAGCACGGTGCCGACGCCGGCGAACAGGCCGTCGACCACCAAACTGCGCAGCGGCCCATCCGGCAACCAGTCGCCAACGGTGCCGCCCAGCGCGCTGACCCCAGTCGATACCAATTCCTGGATCGGGCTGGCCCAGGCGAATACGGCCTGGAAAATCGCGAACATGACGCCGGCGAGCAGCAACAGACCGAGGATCGGGTGCAATACGACGCGGTCGATCGCGTCGTCGATCGCGGCGGTACGGGTGGGCATGCGCACAGTCGCTGCGAGCAGGCGCCGCACCTCGGCATGCAAATCGTTCGGCGTTTCGCTGCTTGGTGCCGGGGTCCTGCCGGCTTCATCGAGCTTGGCGATCAGTGCAGCCGCACCGTTGCGCTGCACGGCGATCGTTTCGACCACCGGCACGCCGAGTTCGGATTCGAGCGCGTGCAGATCGATCGTGATGCCGCGACGGCGCGCGGCATCCATCATGTTCACCGCCACGATCATCGGCTGGCCGAGCTTGCGCACCTCCAGCACGAAGCGCAGGTGCAGGCGCAGGTTGGTCGCATCCGCCACGCAGACCAGCACGTCCGGCCGTGCCTCGCCAGGAAAACGGCCATGGCAGATGTCGCGGGTGATCGCCTCGTCCGGGCTGGCCGCGTCGAGGCTGTAGGCACCCGGCAGATCGAGCACCTGAAACGTTCGCCCGGAGGGTGCCACGAAGCGGCCTTCCTTGCGCTCGACCGTCACGCCGGCATAGTTGGCGACCTTCTGCCGACTGCCGGTGAGGCGGTTGAACAGCGCAGTCTTGCCGCAATTGGGACTGCCGACCAGCGCAATTCGAGTCGAAAGCGTGGCTTCGCTCATGCCGGGCTCAGATCGATACGAACCCGGCCAGCCTCGGCGATGCGCAGCGCGAAGCGGGTAAAGCCGACCTGCACCAGCAATGGCTCGCGCCCGATCGGGCCGCGTGCGACCAGACGCACGGACTCTCCGCTGACGAATCCGAGGTCGCGCAAGCGGCGTGCAATGGCGTCCGCGGGCGAGTGATCGTCGACCGTGCGCACCGTGCCGCTTTGTCCTACCACCAGATCGCAGAGCTTCATGCGAGACCCTGAATGCGAATGGTTCGCATTGTACGCCTTTTGCGGGCGCGCAACATGACTCCGATCAACGAACGCCAGCCGCGGTGCCCCGGCTATCATCCGCGCGCTGCAACGGAGCCCAAGATGAGCCCTGCCGTACGCCTTGAAGTCCATAATCGTGTCGCGCGCCTGAATCTGTCGCGCCCGTCGGTGCACAACGCCTTCGATGATGCGCTGATCAGCGAATTGACGGCGCAGCTGCTGGCGCTGGATGGCGATCCCGGCATTCGTGCCGTCGTGCTGTCCGGCGATGGCGGCACCTTTTCGGCCGGTGCGGACCTGCACTGGATGCGGCGCATGGCGCAGGCTGATGAAGTGGATAACGCCGCCGATGCCCTGCGACTGGCGGCGCTGATGCGCACGCTCAACTTCCTGTCCAAGCCGTGCATTGCGCGGGTCAACGGCTCGGCCTATGGCGGCGGAGTGGGACTGATCGCCTGCTGCGACCATGCCATCGGCATACCGGAGGCGAAATTCGCCCTCTCGGAGGTGAAGCTCGGGCTGGTCCCGGCAGTGATCTCGCCCTATGTGGTTGCGGCCATCGGAGCACGTCACGCGCGCCGCATGTTCATCAGCGGCGAGGTTTTCGACGGCACCGAGGCGCATCGCATCGGCCTGCTGCATGAGCTGGCACCTGCTACGGAACTGGATGCAGCAGTCGAGCGCGCCCTGCACTTTCTGGCCAAGGGCGGGCCGATTGCCCAGCGCGAGGCCAAGCTGTTGGCATTGCGTGCGGCCGGCATGACGCCGGAATCGCAGCTGCAGGCCGATACGCAGAATGCGGCACTGATCGCACGACTGCGCGTGTCGGCCGAGGGCCAGGACGGACTCGGTGCGTTCCTGGACAAGCGCCCACCGCGCTGGTGATGACCGCGCAACGCTGACGCTCGCACCCCATTCCACGGCACAATCGGCGCATGCTCACGTCCCTGCTGATCGCCAACCGCGGCGAGATCGCCTGCCGCATCATCCGCACCGCGCGCCGGCTCGGCATACGCACGGTAGCGGTGTACTCCGAGGCCGACGCGCGTGCTCAGCATGTGCGAATGGCCGACGAGGCGCTGGCGATCGGTGGTCCGCGTCCGGCCGAGTCGTACCTGCGCGGCGATGCGATCATTCAAGCCGCGCTCGCCAGCGGCGCGCAGGCGATCCATCCCGGCTACGGATTCCTGAGCGAGAACGCCGACTTTGCCGAACAGGTCGAGCGCGCGGGACTGATCTTCGTCGGTCCGGCTGCCGACTCGATGCGCCGCATGGGCTCCAAGGCCGGGGCCAAGGACCTGATGAGCGCGCATGGTGTGCCGGTGGTTCCCGGCTACACCGGCGCGGATCAGGACCCCGCAGTGCTGGCCCGCGAGGCGGCAAGGATCGGCTATCCGTTGATGATCAAGGCAGCGCACGGCGGTGGCGGCAAGGGCATGCGGGTGGTGCACGATCCCGCAAGCTTCGAGTCCAACCTCGTGAGCTGCCAGCGCGAAGCGCGCGGCGCCTTCGGCCGCGACCGCGTGCTGCTGGAACGCTACATCGAGCGCCCGCGGCATATCGAGATCCAGATCTTCGGCGACCGCCACGGCAATATGATCCACCTCAACGAGCGCGAGTGCTCCGCGCAGCGGCGCTACCAGAAGGTGCTCGAGGAGTCGCCATCGGTGTTCCTCGGCGATGCGTTGCGCGCGCAGATGGGCGCGGCCGCAGTGGCCGCGGGGCGTGCGCTGGACTATGTCAACGCAGGCACCGTGGAGTTCATCGTCGGACCGGCGGGCGATTTCTACTTCATGGAGATCAATACGCGCCTGCAGGTCGAGCATCCGGTCACCGAACAGCTGCTGGGCCTGGACCTGGTCGCGTGGCAATTGGCGGTCGCCGCCGGTGAGCCGCTGCCGCTGCGCCAGTCCGAGGTGCGCGCACACGGTCATGCGATCGAAGTGCGGCTGTACGCGGAAGACCCGGAGAAGAACTTCCTGCCCGGCAGCGGTCGCCTCGAACGCCTGGCATTGCCAGCGCAAGGCGCGCACGTGCGCATCGATGCAGGAGTGATCGAAGGCGATACGGTCAGCATCTTCTACGACCCGATGATCGCCAAGCTCATCGTGCACGATGTCGATCGCCCGGCGGCACTGGCACGCCTGCGCGCAGCGCTGGCGGAAACCGACATCGCCGGCCCGCGCAGCAACGTGGAGTTCCTCGAGCGGCTGGTGCGTCACCGCTCGATCATCGATGGCGACATCGACACCGGCTTTCTGGATCGCCACCTCGACGATGTGCTGCCGCAGGCAGTGCCGCCCGACCCGGACCTGCTGTTCGCTGCCGCCTGCGTGGCTCTGCTCGACGATGAGGCCGCCGCCGCGCAGCGCGCTGCCATCAGTGTCGATCCACACTCGCCGTGGGCGATCGCCGATGGCTGGCGTCTGGGGCATCCCGGGAAAAGGCTGGCAGTACTGGGCTGGCGCACCGAGCGCTACGAAATCGCCGCACACGGCCACGCCGGCACCTACATGCTCGATCTCGGCGGCGTTCGTGCGCAGGCCGGCGATGCGTGTCTGATCGACGGCACCTTGAGTCTTGCGCTCGACAGCCGCATCCTGCGTCTGAGGGTGCTGCGGGCTGGCGCAGGGTTCAGCCTGCACAGCGGCGAGCGGAGAGTGCGTTTCGAGCGGTTGCGCGCCTTCGCCTGGCAGCCGGCCGCCGACAGCGGACGCGGCAATGTCAGTGCGCCGATGCCGGGCCGGATCGTGGAGGTTCGCACGCGCGTTGGCGCGCAGGTAGCCACCGGCGACGAACTGCTGGTGATGGAAGCGATGAAAATGGAAATCACCCTGCGCGCGCCGCGTGCGGGTGCGATCGCCGCGCTCGGTGCCGCAGCCGGCGATTTCGTGGAGGCCGATGCGGTGCTGGTGCGCTACGTGGAGGAATGAACATGGCCGTGCTGCGAATGATCCTGATCCTGCCGCTGCTGGCGGCGCTCAGCGCCTGCGATGAATCGCGCTTCGTGGTCGATCCGCTCGGCGAGGCGCGCGTATGCGAAGCCCAGCTGGCCGGCAACTGGCTGATCGTCGATGACGGCGGCGGGGCGCCGGACTACCTGTTGATCGACCAAACATGCAATGTGCGCCTGCTGCGCGCGCCGCGCGCCGGCGAGGGCAGCAGCACGCTGGATGAATCCGCGCAGCCGACGCAGATCGCGCTGGCGCCGAGCATCGGTCGGATCGACGGCGTCAGCTATGCCACCTTGACCGACAATGAGTACCACCGTGCGGCCGGCGAGGACGACGGAAAGCCCGCGCACGGCGACCAGCGCGACGGCTTTCACGTGTTCCGCATCGAGGCTGCGCGCGATCGCATCGTGCTGCGCGCGGTCGACCATGCAGCGCTGGCGAAAATGATCATCGACAACAAGGTCGAGGGCGAAGTCAGCAAGACCGAAGATGGGCTGAAGAACGTCGTGCTGCTGGATGCCGCGGGCGCGCGCCAACTGCTGGCCGAGCGCTGGTTGTTCCGCAAGGCCGAGCCGCTGCAACTGCAGCGGGTCGCCACTGCCGATCTGCCGCCCCGCCTGCGCGCGCGGGCCGAGGCCGACCGGTGACCGTCGCGGTTCGCGTGGTCGAGGTAGGCCCACGCGATGGCCTGCAGAACGAAAAGACCATCGTCGCGGTCGCGACGAAGATCGAACTGATCGAACGCCTCGCCGATGCCGGCCTGGGCACCATCGAGGCGACCAGTTTCGTATCGCCCAAGTGGGTGCCGCAGCTGGCCGATGCCGCCGAGGTGTTCGCAGGCATCCGCCAGCGGCCCGGCGTGCGCTACCCGGTGCTGGTGCCCAACTTGCTCGGCTATGAGCGCGCGCTGGCTGCCGGCGCGCGTGAGGTTGCGGTTTTCACCGCCGCCTCGGAGGCCTTCAATCGTAAAAACATCAATGCCGGCATCGACGAGTCGATCGCGCGCTTCCTGCCGGTGATCGAGCGCGCCCGCGTCGATGGCGTCGCCGTGCGCGGCTATGTGTCGACCGTGCTCGGATGCCCCTACCAGGGCGATGTGGCGCTCGACGAAGTGGTGCGGATCAGCAGCATCCTGCACGCGGCCGGCTGCTATGAGGTCTCGCTCGGCGACACCATCGGCGTGGGTACCCCATCGCGGGCGCGGACGATGCTGCTTGCGGTCGCCGCGGCGGTTCCGATGGCACGGCTTGCGGTGCACTTCCACGATACCCGTGGCCAGGCATTGGCCAATATCTACGCCTGCGTGGACGCCGGCGTGCGGGTGGTCGACGCTTCGGTGGCGGGGCTTGGTGGCTGCCCGTATGCGCCAGGTGCGAGCGGCAACGTGGCGACCGAAGACGTGGTGTACATGCTCGAGGGCATGGGCTTGCGCACCGGTATCGACCTGACGCGCCTGGTCGAAACCGGGGTCTGGATCAGCACCCTGCTCGGCCGCACTACGCAATCGCGGGTCGGTCGCGCCGCGGCCTGATTGGCGCTGCATACCTGTGCTCACGTCCTCGACCGATGCCCAGCGGCGCGCGCGCGATGCGTTCGCGCGTGGCGATGATGCCGCGGTACTGCGCGAGCTTGACAGTGTGTCGACCGCGCAACCGGCGACGCTCGAACTGCTGGCCATCGGCGTCAACGCCGCGTTGCGGGCAGGCAATCTCGAGCGCGCTTGCGGCTGGCTCGAACAGCTGCACGCGGCAGAACCGCAGCAGGCGCAATTCACCCGCCTGCTGTCGATCACCCACAACAACCTCGGCACGCGCCGCTTGCAGGCCGGCGACCTGAGCGGCGCCTCGGCGGGATTCGCGCAGGCGCTGTTGCTGTGGCCGGACAACCCCGAGGCGCTGTTCAATCGCGCGCGGCTTGCGATCGACGCGCGCCAGCAGGCTCGCGCGCTGGTCGATCTCGAGCGGCTGCTGATCCTGCGTCCGCGCGACCCTGCCGTGGCATTGTTGCGGGCCGAAACGCGTATCGCGCTCGGCGCGGATGATCCGCAAGCCGAGCTGCTCGCCGCCGTGGGCCCCGAAGGCCTGCGCGCGGTCGAGCCGTTGCGCACCGCGCTCGCAATGGCCGATGGCGGCGCGAGCGATGCCGCGTTGGCGCTTGCGCTGCAGCAGTCGGCCGCGACCCGACTACTCGCCATCGCCGACGTCGCGTGTCGATTGGCCGACAACTCCGCCGCAGCGGCCGCGCGCGAAGTCTACGCGCATGTCGCAAAGCTGGCCGGTCGCCGCGCGCCCGGTCTGTATGCGCGGATTGCCGCACAGCTGAGCCTGCCGCAGGTATATGTCGATGCGCCCGCGATGGTCGGCGCACGCGAGGGATTCGGCGCTGGACTGGATGCACTCGAGGAAGCCTTCAGCGCAGCAGCGCTCGGGGCGACCGATCCGATCCTCGAACAACTGGCATGGTCGAACCAGCTGCTGGCCTACCAGGGCCACGACGACCGCGCGCTGGCGACGCGCTACGCCGGCCTGCTCGAACGCGGGGCGCAGGTCTTCGCACCCGAACTGCGCGAGCGACCTCGCGGTTCCGGCAGCGCACGGCGCAGGATCGGCTTCGTATCGGCGGCATTCCGCAACTCCACGATCGGCGCATATTTTGCGCGCTGGGTCGAGTCGACGACCCGCGCCGGCCATGAAACGGTGGTGGTGCAGCTGCCACCGGCGTGGGATGCGACCACCGAGCGCATCGGCGCCAGCGCCAGCCGCTTGCTGCGCCCGCAGGGCTCGCTGCGCGAGTTGGCGCAACAGATCCGCGCACAATCGCTGGACCTGCTGATCTATCCCGATCTGGGCGTGGACGGCAGGATCAGCGTGCTCGCAGCCCTTCGCCTGGCGCCACGCCAGGCCATGGCCTGGGGTCATCCGTCGACTTTCGGCCTGTCGACGATCGATGCGATGTTCAGCTGTGCGGCGATGGAGCCGACGCAGGCACCAGCGCACTACGCCGAACGCCTGCTCACCCTGCCGGGGATCGGCACCGACTATCTGCGTCCGACGCCGGCGCCACCGATTGCGCGCGAAGCACTGGGCCTGCCAGCAGGTCGCTGCTATCTGGTGCCGCAATCGCCATCCAAGGTGCATCCCGACAGCGACCCGGTGTTGGCTGCAATCGCGGCCAGCGATGCGGACGGCAGCATCGTGCTGTTCCAGGGTGAACGACCCGGCACTACGCGTCTGCTGCGTGCCCGACTGGCAAGTGCGCTGCGCGCTGCCGGCGCCGATCCACAGCGCCAGCTGCGCTTCCTGCCGATGACCGACAGGCCGCGATTCCTCGCGATCTGCGCGGCCAGCAGCGTGATGGTCGACACGCCGCATTGGTCCGGCGGCAACACCACCATCGACGCCCTGCTCAGCGGACTGCCCGTAGTGGCGCTGCCCGGCACCTTGATGCGTGGCCGCCAGAGCGCGGCGATGCTCGAGCGCCTTGGCATTGCCGAACTGGTGTGCAGCGAGCCTGCAGCGCAGGTAATGCAGGCACTCGCAGTCGCGGGCGACGACGACTACCGGCGCGCGCTGCGCGCGCGGATCGGCGCCGGCATCGATACAATGCTCGACGGTCGCGACGCGCTGTGTGCATTGCAGACCCACCTGGAAACCCTGCTGGAACTGCCGGCGGCCCACTGAGCGCATGCGTCCGCAAGACCACCAGCAATCCCTGGCGCAGGCCCGCACGGCATTCGCATCCGGCGACTATGCCGGCGCGCTCGATGCGGCTCAGCGCGCTGTGGCTTGCATGCCGGATTCGGTCGAGGCACTGGTGCTGGCAGTCAACAGCGCGCTGCGCTGCGAGCAGCTCGCGCTGGCCGTGCCGTGGTTGGAATCGCTGCTGCGCGCGCATCCGGGCAATCCGCAGTTCACCCGCCTGCTGTCGACCGCGCACAACAACCTCGGCTCGCGCCAGCAGCGCGCGGGCGAGGCTACCGAGGCATTGCGCAGCTTCACCCGTGCACTCGCGGTGTGGCCGGACAATCCTGAAGCGCTGTTCAATCGCGCCAGGCTGGCACTGGATGCCGCGCAAAGCGCGCGCGCAATGCCCGATTTGCAGCGACTGTGCGCACTGCGCCCGGACGACAGCGGCGCGGCCGTGCTGCTGGCCGAAGCGCAGATCGCCAGCGACGATGCAACCGACCCGCAGCGCGGCCGTGCGGCACTTCAACGGCTGGCCGCACTGCCCGGCATCGATGCACTGCGTCTGGCGCTGGCGCGCGCCGATGTTGGCGATGCAGCCGGCGCACTGTCGGCGGTTCAAGCCATCGCGAGTCCGATCGACATCGAGCGTGGCCTTGGGATTGCTTTCCGGTTGGCCGAAGGCTCCGACGCGATGTCTGCCCGCGCCGCATTCGCGCACCTCGCAGGCATGCCCGACAGCGCACAGGGATTGCGCCTGCGCATTGCGCAGCGATTGGCGCTGCCGCAGGTGTATCCGAGCCTGGACGCGCTGCACGAGCAGCGGGCAATCTATTCGCAGGGCATCGACGCGCTGCTCGATGAGTACTCGCCGGCTGCGATCGCACGCATGCAGCCGCAGCTCGAACAGCTCGAGTGGACAAACCTCCTTCTCGCCTACCAAGGCGAAAACGACGTCGAACTGCAGCGCAAGTACGCACAGTTCGTGGGGCGCTGCCTCGACGTCTTCTCGCCACGCCTGCGCGAACCGCTCGGGCAGCGCAAGCTAGGTGCGCCGCGAGTCGGCTTTCTGTCCTCGGCGTTCCGCTACAGCACGGTAGGCTCCTATTTCGGCAGCTGGGTGGGCGCGGCGAGCAGCGCGGGCTACGACACCACGGTGTTTCAGCTCGCACCGGCCTTCGATGACTTCACGGATCGCATCGGGCGCACGGCAACTCGGCTGGTACGGCTCGATGGACCGCTGGCGAAGCTGGCGCAGACGCTGCGTGATGCCGATCTCGACCTGCTGGTGCTGCCCGATCTGGGTGTAGACGGGCGCATCGTCGCGCTCGCGTCGCTGTCGCTGGCACGCTGCCAGGCGATGGCCTGGGGCCATCCATCCACCAGCGGCAACGATCGCATCGACGCCTTTCTCAGCTGTGCGGAGATGGAGCCGCCGGATGCCGCGCGGCACTACACGGAGCGGCTCCTGCTGCTGCCGGGCATTGGTACCTCGTATGCCCAACCGACGCCGCCCGTACCGCGGACGCGCGCGGAATTGGGACTACCGGCGGGTCGCCTCTATCTCGTTCCGCAAGCGCCTTACAAGCTGCATCCAGACACCGACGCGGTGCTCGCCGCGCTCACTGCCGCAGACCCCGAAGGCGTGGTCGTGCTGTTCGCCAGTGAACGCCCACGCAGCATGGCAATGCTGCGCGAACGCCTGCGAACGGCGCTTTTCGCTGCCGGTGCCTGCCCTGATCGCCAACTGCGCTTCATCCCGATGGTGCCGCGCTCGCGATTTCTCGAAGTGTGTGCGGCATGCGATGTGATGGTCGATACCCCGCACTGGTCCGGCGGCAACACCACCATCGATGCGCTGGTCGCCGGCCTGCCGGTAGTCACCGTGCCCGGCCGCATGATGCGCGGCCGCCAAAGCATGGCGATGCTCAAGGCGCTGGAACTCGATGAACTGGCATGCACCGATGCAGCGGCCCAGGTGCGCATGGCGCTGCAGGTCGCCAAGCAGCCCGCACTGCGGGCGCAGATCGCGCAGCGCGTCGGCACGCGGCTGCCGGATCTGCTCGGCGGGTCGGCAGCACTTGCCGCCTTGCGCGCACATTTCGCAACGCTGCTCAACGATTGTGGAGCGTTTCGCGCGTGAGCGAAGCGCCGGATCCCGGGCTGACCCGCCTCGATGATGCTGCGCTGGTCGCGCACATCAACGCAGCGCTGCGCGCCGACGACCTCGATCAGGTTATCGCCGCACTGTCGGTATTGCAGGTGCGTCACCCCGGCAATCAAGCGCTGCGCCAAAGGCTGGCGATAGCGCACAACAATCGCGGCTCGCGCCTGGCCAAGGCAGGCTCGCTGCGCGCCGCCGAAATCCACGTGCAGCGCGCGCTGGATCTCGACCCCGGTAACACCGATGCGCTGTACAACCGCGCACGTCTGCTGTGCGGCGGACGCAACTGGCGCGAGGCGCGCGAGGTGTTCGCGCACCTGCTGTCGCTGCGGCCCGATGATCCCGAAGTCGCCCTCGACAGCGCGGAAACCGAAGCCTTGATCGGCATCGAGGGCGCCGGCGAAACACTGTCGGCCTGCGTGCAGCGCGTAGCGGGCGACCCGCGCATCGATCCGATCCGCCTCGCGGCAGCGCAGGCAACCCTCGGCATGTCCGATGCCTGTTGCGCCACCCTTGCAGGTTCCGACGGCGCTGCGTCGATACGGGTGGTAGCCGAGCCGGCCGATCGCCTGCGCGAGGGCAGCGACTGGCAGGCGGCGCGGCGCGCATACGGAATCGCCGCCGCCTTCGGGGGCGACGGGCAGCGCACGCCTGCGCTGCGCGCCGCACTCGGTGCGCGCCTCGCGCTGCCGATGGTCTACGCCAGCGCGAATACCCTGCATGAGGCACGGGCAGCCTTCGCCAGCGGCCTGCAAGACATCGAAACCACCTTCGATCGTGCGCGACTGCGACAGTGCGATCCGGCCCTCGAACAGCTGGCATGGACCAACCAGATGCTCGCCTATCAGGGCGGTGACGATCGGCAGCTGGCCGGCCGCTATGGCGACTGGGTGCAGTTGGCGCTGGGAGCGATGGCACCGCAGGTACGACCCGTGCGGGAAGTGCGACGCAGCGGCGCGCCGCGCATCGGGCTGGTGTCGTCGGGCTTCTATCGCTCGGTGCTCGGCAACTACTTCGGCGGCTGGATCGGCGGCTTGGCGGACGCCGATCTTGCGCCATCGGTTTTCCTCATCGATACGCCTGCCGATGCGTCCACCGCCGGCATGGTCGCGCGCGCCTCGGCCTGCGCCTACCTGTCCGGCTCGATCGAGGGCATGGCGCAGGCGATCCGCGACGCCGATATGGATGTGTTGATCTATCCCGATGTGGGCATCGATGCACGCGCCACCCTGCTCGCCAGCATGCGGCTTGCGCCACGCCAGCTGGCCGGCTGGGGGCATCCGGTGACGACCGGGTTGCCGAGCATCGATGGCTTCATCAGCTGCGCCTCGATGGAGCCGGCCGATGCCGCCGACCACTATCGCGAGGCGCTGCACCTGCTGCCCGGCACCGGCACCGCGTTCTTCGATCCGGGCGAGCCGGCTGCGGTCACGCGCGCGGACTTCGACCTGCCGCTGGACGCTCACCTGTATCTGGTGCCGCATGTCGCGCCCAAACTGCATCCCGATTGCGATCAGGTGTTCGCACGGATTGCCGCCAGCGATCCGCGCGCGATCCTGCTCACGTTCCGATTCGACCGGCCAGTGGTGCGCGAAACTATCGGACGTCGGCTGGATGCGGCATTGCGCGAGGTCGGGGCCGATCCGCAGCGCCAGCTGCGCGTGCTGCCTTACCTGCCCCGACCGAGGTTTCTGGGCCTTTGTGCGATCGCCGACGTGATGCTCGACACCCTGCACTGGTCGGGTGGCGCCAACACGGTCGACGCGTTGCGCTGCAGACTGCCGGTGGTCACCTGCCCCGGTCCGTTCATGCGGGGCCGACAGTCCTTCGGCATGTTGCGCTCGATGCAACTGGATGCGGAGCTTGCCTGCCCCGATCCGCAGGCGCTGGTGGAGCGGGCGGTCGCGGTGGCATCCAACCGCGACCTGCGCATGGAGCTTTCGCGCCGCATCGACGCGGCAGTACCGATCCTGTTCGATGGCAGCGCGGCGCTGCAAGGTCTCGCAGACGTGGTGCGGGCGCAACTCGAAACCTGATCGATCGCGGATTCAGTGGCGCCCTCGCGGGCACTCCAACGATCACCAACTGCAGACAACGCCATGCCGAAACCAGAATTCTCGATCCGACCCATCACCCCCGCCGACGATCCTGCCATCGCGGCGATCATCCGCAGCGTCATGCCGGAGTTCGGCGCCAGCGGGCCAGGCTTTGCGATCCACGACCCGGAGGTCGACCATATGGCGCGCGCCTATGCGCGACACGGCTGCGCCTATTTCGTGGTCGAACGCGCAGGCGTGGTGGTGGGTGGCGGCGGTATCGCGCCGCTCGACGGTGGCGATCCGGGCGTGTGCGAGCTGCGCAAGATGTACTTCCTGCCAGCAGCACGCGGTCTTGGCGCCGGGCGCGCGATGATCGAAACCTGTCTGGACAGCGCGCGCACAGCGGGATTCAAGCACTGCTATCTGGAAACGCTCACCGGCATGGACGCCGCGCAGGCCCTATACGAAAAGGCCGGATTCCAGCGGATACCCGCGTCGATGGGTAGCACCGGTCACTTTGGCTGCAACCGGTTCTACCTGCGCGCGGTGTAGCCGCGCGTTTGCCGCACCTCAACCGCCGGCGATCTGCTGCGTTGCGTCGGCCAGCGCGGCCTCGATGGCGCGGTTGAGCTCGCGCGGACGCTCCGAGCCTCTGAACGCGACTTCGCTGCTGGCGCTGAATGCGCGCCCGTCCACCTCGCCCGCGATGGTGACCCGGTAGCTCCGCCGCGAGGTCGGCGAAGCGTCGCGCAAGACGGTCAGCTCGTCGGGGAACTGGTTGTTGGCCGCATCGCGGATCGCGGCCGAGTTCGACGCGGTGCCCGGATATGCGAATGCGTTTTCGACGAACATCGCCGCCTCGGCCTTGGCGATCCGAACGGTCCCGCCCTTGTCGCCCTGCGCGGGCAGTGCGCCGAGTTTCTGATCGAGTCGCTCGATCAGACTGGGGCTGATGCGCCGATCGGACAGGCGCAACTCGGCCCCACCGCTGACGTTGCGCGACTCGGCGCGAACCGGGCCCTTGCGCGCATCTTCGACGGTGTAGCCGGCCGCGCTGGCCAGGCCGGAAGAAAGCAGCAGCAGCGAAGCCACTGCACCGAGGGTGGAAATTCGACGGACTTGCATGGGGTAATCCTCGCAGTAGTCACGGTCAGTATGGCGCCCTGAACCTGAAGGGCGCCCCAGTAGCCGCCGGCGGCTCAGCCTTGCGGCCGGGTTCCGCTACAATGGCAGGCGTTCGTTAGTCTTGATCACCACGGCATGGAAATCAATCAGGTCAAGGCCATTGTCACCGGCGGCGCATCAGGCTTGGGTGAAGCAGTAGCCCGCTTTCTGGTCGACCGCGGAGCCCGCGTCGCCCTGCTCGACCTCAACGATGACAAGGGCCAGGCAGCAGCCGCCGCACTCGGCGCGCAGGCCAGCTATGCACATTGCGACGTGAGCTCGGAAGCCAGCGCGCAGGCCGCGATCGACGCAGCGGTCATTCAGATGGGCGGCTTGAACGTGGCGATCAATTGCGCCGGCATCCTTGGTGCGGGCCGGGTACTGGGCAAGGAAGGCCCGATGCCCCTGTCCCGATTCGAAACCACCCTGCGGGTCAATCTGGTCGGCTCGTTCAACATCGCCCGACTCGCCGCTGCCGTGATGCAGAACAATGCGCCGGGAGAGGATGGTGAGCGCGGTGTGATCGTCAACACCGCGTCGATTGCAGCGTTCGAGGGGCAGATCGGCCAAGCCGCCTATGCCGCATCGAAGGGTGGCGTGGTCGGGATGACGCTGCCGATCGCGCGCGAGTTCGCGCGCATCGGGGTGCGCATGATGACCGTGGCTCCGGGCGTGTTCCACACGCCGATGGTCGACGGCATGCCGCAAGCCGTGTACGACTCGCTGTGCGCCCAGGTTCCCTACCCTTCGCGCCTCGGCAAACCCGAAGAATTCGCCGCCACCGTCGCTTTCATCCTTACCAATCGGTATTTGAATGGTGGGGTGATTCGGGTGGACGGGGCGGTGAGGTTGCAGCCGAAGTAGGGTACAGGGCCCGGGGCCCAGAACTTCGATGCGAACGCGCGGCAAGTCGATGCTCTTCAGTTTACGAACGCCAGCGAGACGCCCGAGCTTGCCTCAAACCGCTGGGCCCTGAGCCCTGGGCCCTATACCCTGTGGCCTTTACCCCCAAACAAAGCAAACAACCTCCAACCCACCACACCCGCCAGACCCCATGAAAGCCTACGACCTCAAACGCGGCAACGTCGTCGAATACAACGGAGTCACCTATAGCGTGCGCGGCGTCGAGCGCAGCGCGCCAACCGGCCGTGGTGGCAATACGACCTACCGCTTCGCGCTCTACAGCGTGCCCGGCGGCATCAAGCTCGACCTGAGCCTGCGCGCCGACGACGACCTGCCCGAGGTCGATCTGAGCCGGCGCACGGCGACGTTTTCGTACCGCGACGGCGACAATTTCATGTTCATGGATGCCGAGGACTACACCCAGTACCTGCTCGGCCCGGACACGGTCGGTGAACTGGCCGGCTACATCACCGACGGGCTGGAGGACTGCCAGGTCATGATCAAGGACGAGACGCCGATCAGCCTAGCGCTGCCCCAGCACGTGGTTTTGGAAGTCGTTGAAACAGCGCCCGAACTCAAGGGCGCGACCGCTACCAAGCGACCGAAGCCTGCGATCCTGACCACCGGCATCGAAATCCAGGTTCCGGAATACATCGTCACCGGCGAGAAGATCCGGGTCAGTACCGAAACCGGTGAGTTCGCTGGTCGCGCCTGAGAAAAGCCTGCACCGGCGTCGGCCATACGCGTCGCCGTGGCGCATTGCGATGCCGCAGCCGTCGCTGGCATGAGCGTGCAAACTCAGGAGCCCGATGCCGGCGCACAGGTGACGCGGGCAGTGGTCTACATGATCGGCAGCGCCCTGCTGTTCGGCATCATGGCGATCATGATCCGTCTCGCATCGAGCGAACTGCACGCGTTCGAGATCGCGTTCTTCCGCAACTTCTTCGGCCTGATCGCGGCGTTGCCGATCCTGTATCGGCATGGTTTCGCGATCCTGCGCACCGACAAGCTGCCGCTGTACTTCGTGCGCTGCACGATCGGAATCATCTCCATGCTGGCCGGTTTCTGGGCGCTGATCCACCTGCCGCTCGCGCAGGCGGTGGCGATCTCCTATGCGACGCCGCTGTTCATCACCATCGGTGCGGTGCTGGTGCTGGGCGAGGTGGTGCGGGTCCGGCGCTGGACTGCGGTGGTCATCGGCTTCATCGGCGTGCTGATCGTGGTCCAGCCCGGCAGCGCGAGCTTCAGTTTCGGTACCTTGATCGCGATCCTCGCGGCGGTGCTGAGCGCCGCGGTCTCGATCGGCATCAAGTTCCTGTCGCGCACCGAAGCGCCCGACACCATCGTCCTTTACACCACCTTGATCTGGGTACCGTTGTCGCTGATCCCCGCCCTGCCGTTCTGGATCTGGCCCTCGCCGACGGTGTGGGTGTGGGTCGCACTGGCGGGATTCCTTGGCACCGGCGCACACATGCTGTGGACTCGCGCAATCCGACTCGCCGATGCCTCGGTGATCGCGCCGATCGGCTTCGTGCAGCTGCCGTTCGTGGCGCTGCTGGCGTGGCTGGTGTTCGGCGAGGCGGTCGGCCTCGCGCTGGTGATCGGCTCGGCGATCATTTTCGCGTCGAACTTCTACATCGCGCGTCGCGAAGCGAAACTGGCGCGTCGCGCCGTCACCGACCCCGATATCGGCTCGGAGCCGCCGAGCGCGCCGCGTTGATGCCGATCGATCGCCAGGGAGCCTCTGAACAAGTCCCGCGCACGGCGTATCAACGCGGTGTGCGGGACTGTTCAGAGGCTCCCTAGGGCGCTGAGGTTCGTGCCGAGGCATCGATATCCTCGTAGGCGGCAGCCCGAAAGCGTGGCGTGCAGATCGCGAGAAACACCAGTTCCTCCACGCCAACGCAGGCAATGCGCTGACGGCAGCCCGGCGGTATCAGCACCACATCCCCCGGCGCCACGTCCTGCGCCGGCAGGTCGCCCACTTCCACGCGACCAAACCCCGACACCAGCACGTAGCGCTCGGTCGTATCGACGAGCCGGTGCCAGCGTGTCGTGGTGCCAGGCCGTACGCGCGCTCGCGCGATCGAGGCGGCCGGATCGTTGTCGCTGTTGGATATCTCGGCGATGAAACAGCCTTCGTCGAACCAGTACTCGGTCGTCGCATCGTATCGAAGGATTTCCGGATGCATGATCGACGTCCAATGGCGGGCGGGCCGAGCATAGCGTCTGCTACGCTTCGGCATCCTGCAACTGGCCGCGACAGCGTGAGTCGATACTGCGGTCCGCTGTTGACTTGCGATGTCGCGAACAGCATCCAGAGTGCGTTCGCTGCGGGCGACTCGATCTGGGAAGGCTCGCTCGACCTCGGCCGGACCATGAGCCGCGTAACGCTGGACACCGAAGGATTTCGGGTGGACGCGCAACGCCATCCCTGGCCTGAAGGTCTCAAAGGCCGCACCATCTACTTCGCCGACGGTACCGACTACCTCGCAGTCCAGCGCTACAGCGGTGCGTTGATCAAGCTGGTGCCCACCGAATGGGGCGCACCGACCTTCGAGATCGATGGCATCAAGATGCTGCCTACCGCGCAGCTGTCGCCGTACGCCGATGCACAGCGCAAGGTCGCACTCATCGCACCGCGCAACAAGTCCGTGCTCGACACCTGCGGCGGTCTTGGTTACTTCGCGGCGTGCTGCCTCGAAGCGGGCGCCCAACACGTACTGTCGTTCGAGAAGAACGCCGACGTACTGTGGCTGCGGGAGATCAATCCGTGGTCGCCGGATCCGCATGACGCGCAGTCCGTGGGGCGGTTGACGCTGAACCACGCCGATGTCGTGCAGGCGATCACGACCCTTCCCGACAGCTCGGTCGATGCGATCCTGCATGACCCGCCGCGCTTCGGCATCGCGGGAGAACTGTATTCCGGTTCGTTTTACGACCAGCTCGCGCGGGTGCTGCGCCCCGGCGGCAGCATGTTCCACTACACCGGCACGCCCAATCGCATGAGCCACGGCCGCGACCTGCCCGCAGAAGTATGCCGGCGACTGCAGCTCGCGGGATTCGACGCGCGCCCGATACTCGATGGTGTGTTTGCCAGTCTGCAACCGGCACGCCGCCAAGCTGCGCCGCGAAAGCGCAATTGAGCGGTCGCGGGACGCTGCCGTAGCTTCGCTGCTGCTGTTGCTCCTGCTGTCGTCAGCAACGGGCGTGGTGACCGGGAACCTTGCTGGTCTCGAGTATCGCGAACAGCGAAAGTCACTGGGCACCCGCCTTCGCGGGTGCGACGATTATGTGATTCGCGGGTGCGATGGTGAGGCATTGGAGCGATCGGGCTACGGCGAAAGCCGTTGGGCACCCACGAAACGCACCGACTTGGAATCCGCAAAACACAGCATCGTCGCACCCGCGAAGGCGGGTGCCCAGCGCCTTTCGGGCGCGCTCAACTGCGCTGCACGTACTTCCGATCGACGTAGTCTTCGATGATCCCCACGAACTCCTGTGCGATGCCCTCGCCACGCAAGGTCATCGCCTTGACGCCGTCGATGAACACCGGTGCGGTGGGTGCTTCGCCGGTGCCGGGCAGCGAGATGCCGATATTGGCGTGTTTGGATTCGCCGGGGCCATTGACCACGCAGCCCATGACCGCGAGGGTCATGTTCTCCACCCCGTCGTACTTGAGCTTCCACTCCGGCATCCGCGCGCGCACGTGGTCCTGCACGGTCTTGGCCAGTTCCTGGAAGAACACGCTGGTGGTGCGGCCGCAGCCCGGGCAGGCGGTGACCATCGGGGTAAAGGCGCGCAGCCCCATGGTCTGCAGCAGCTCCTGCGCGACGATCACCTCACGCGAGCGCGACTCGTCGGGCTCGGGAGTCAGCGAGATGCGGATGGTGTCGCCGATACCCTCGCCGAGCAGCACGCTGAGTGCGGCCGCAGAGGCCACGATACCCTTGCTGCCGATACCGGCTTCGGTCAGGCCCAGATGCAGGGCGAAGTCGCAGCGCTCGGCGAGGTTGCGGTAAACCGCGATCAGTTCCTGCACGCCGGACACCTTGGCGCTGAGGATGATGCGGTCTTTCGCCATGCCCAGCTCGATGGCGCGGGCGGCGGAGTCCAGTGCGCTGCGGATCAGCGCCTCGCGCCCTACACGTGCCGCATCCCAGGGTGCCGCGCGCTGCGCGTTTTCGTCCATCATCGCCACCACCATCGACTGGTCGAGCGAGCCCCAGTTGGCGCCGATGCGGACCGGTTTGTCGTACCTGAGCGCAAACTCGATGATCGCGCTGAACTGGGTATCCCTCTTGCGGCCGAACCCGACATTGCCCGGGTTGATACGGTACTTGGCCAGCGCTTCGGCGCAGGCTGGCTCATCGGCGAGCAGGGTGTGTCCGTTGTAGTGGAAGTCGCCGATCAAGGGCACCCCGACTCCCATCATGTCGAGGCGATCGCGAATTTTCGGCACCGCCGCGGCAGCTTCGGCATTGTTAACCGTGATGCGCACCAGTTCGCTGCCAGCGCGGGCCAACTCGGCGACCTGCTTGGTGGTGGCCTTGACGTCGGCGGTGTCGGTATTGGTCATCGACTGCACCACCACGGCCGCTTCGCCGCCAACCAGCGTGGAGCCCACGCGCACACCCACGCTGGGGCGCCGACGGAGGAAAACCGGTTGATTCACGCTGCAGCCTCGATAGTGAATGGGCGCAGCACACCATGATCGGGGCCGACGATCAAGCGCTGTCGGCGTTTGCGTTCGCGTTTGCGCCGGCGGCTTTGCCTGAGCGGGCTTCGAGCGGCGCATCGGCGCGATCCATGGTCTGGAGCTCGGACTCTGCCGCAGGTATCGATGCCGTTTCCGCCAGCGCTGCGACCGGCACCGGCATCGCAATGCGAATGAACCAGGCGGACTGCTCAAGCACTTCGATATCAGCCAGATTGCTGACCTCGGTGCCATCCTGTGCCGACCAGCGTGACGGCATCGCACGGAATTCATAGCCGGCGGCGTTGCGTTCGAGCACCGACGGCGCAAGTGCGCCTGCCACGTGGCCGCCAGCGGATCGTGCCGCGTGGAACAGCACGCCACGCACGGACGGGCGCGGATGATTGTAGGCATCCATCGAGCGCACGACTGCCGGGCGTGCTTCGCGACCCATCAGTTCGATCCCGGCGTCGACGGTTCCGGTGGACCCGATGCGAAGCCAGCGGATCACCCCGACCATCCAGTCGCGCTCGTCGGCCGGTACGTCGGCAGGATCGGTCGCGGCGGTTGCAGCGGCCACCGCCATCACTTCGCCGACCCGCGCGCGCACCGCGTCGACACGCTCCCACACGATGCGGTAACCACCAAGGCTCTGGTCGACCACGCGCGCCCGGTGCACCTCCGGGCGGCCGACGTCGCCGCTGCCGGTGCCCCAAGACATGCTGCGCTCACGCTCGGTAACGTGCACTGCGGTGCCGCAGGCGCGGCGCACGAAGGTTTCGAAATCGACGCCGCCGGCAAGGAAATAGTGCACCGCGTGCATGCCGATCAGGGTGTCCAGCTGGTGACCTGCCGGCAGCCGGCGGTAGCTGCGGTCCGGCACGAAGCGCCAGTTCGCCATCAGCCGCCGCACCAGGTCGGCGCTGACCGCTACCGCCGCGCCTCCGCGCGAGCGGAAGGTCAAGCTGCCGGCCAGGCCGTCGACCAACGCCAGTTGCCGAACCAGCTCGGCCTCGAGCGCTGCGCTATCGAAACTCAGCCGCGCGGCACCCTCGGCGCTGCGTTCCTCAGGCAGGTAACCCGGGCCACGGTCTTCGTCCAGCGGAACTGCGAATACCTCCTCGCCGGTCACCGCGCCGCGCAGAACCGCCAGCGGCGCCCACGCACGGGTCACCTGGTAGGCCTCGTGGATCTCCTTCTGGGTCAGCCGGTAGGGATTGGAAATCGCCAGCAGCAGCGCATGCGCGTAGGTCTGTCGCGGCGTGACCGGCGCGCCGGCATTGAGCGGATCGTCGACCGTCTTGTCGTCGAGCCGACTGGCCAGCGCAAAGCCGAACAGCGCATTGAGCATGCGCCACAGGTTCTCCGGCGGCTCGGCGTAAAGGAAGTAGCCCTTGCACAGCTCCGCGCCCAGGTGAGCGATGGCGCGTTCCAGCGCCAGCGCCACGGTCTTGCCGCGCAGGAACGGGATCTTGCCCACCGGGGCACACAGCTCGTAGGCCGCGAGCCGATAGCCGAGCGCCATCTGGCGCTGGAAATCGCGTGCGGTGGCGCCAAGCTGGGCCTTCTGCGGCGGTAGTGGAAAACTGGCGCCGACGATCTGGCGGTCGATCGCCTCGGCCAGCTGGGCGACCGGCACGCGCAGTGCCTCGAGCGCGGTCAGGCGGCCGACCGGATCGAGCGTCATGTGGTTGAGTTCGCGCAAGGCCTGGAACAGCATGCGCGCGGCAACGCTGGCGTTGGCCAGCGGCAAGGCGTCGATCCAGCGCTTGAGTGCCTTCGGATCGACCTGGAACGCATCGCGCGGCGGAGTGCGCCGCTCGGGCAGTCCTTCACCCAGTCGTCGATAGAATGTCATGT